>NZ_JADBGC010000015.1:14300-251965 GCF_014892245.1 Microbispora sitophila
CCGCCCGGCCATGGCGGCGGCGCTGGCGGGGGGGCTCGATTTGACGGGCGTCGGGGCGGCGCGCGCCGCCGCGACGTCCGCCAACGCCACCACCAGCGCGGGCGGCACATTTGGCCCGTACGGCTATGGAGGGGTGCGGCTCGGGATGACTCTCAAGCAGGCCGAGGCGACCCGCAAGATCGTGAAAAAGCTCGACGAGGGTCAATGCTCGGGGTGGGATCTCAAGGCGCACCCGACCGGCCGCGACGGTGTGGGCCTCTACATCTCCAAGGACCTGGGAGTTGCCCTCATCGAAGCACCCAAGGGCGTCAAGACGCCCGAGGGCATCAAGGTCGGCTCCACCCTGAAGCAGGTCAAGAAGGCCTACCCCCGACTCGACACCACGGGCAACTACCCCGTCGCTGTCGTTCCCGGTAACCCGAAGGCCCTGTACTACTTCCTGTCATACCGAGGCAAGGTCTACGAGTTGGCTCTGGCCCTGAAGAACCAGGACTGCACCAACTAGGCCCGGCCAGTCTCGCAGAACCCCCTCGCCCGGGGAGTTCTGCGAACGGCGACCTGCGCGAGCAGGGCTGCCCGGCGCGCGCTCGCCGGTCTTGCAGAACCGACCATCAGGAGAACGCCGAGTTCGACACGTCCTTGCCGCACTGGCTGGGCGGGCGCCGACGGCGGCGTGGTCGAGCTTCTCGTCCTGTTCGGCCTGTAAGGGGTGCGTTCGCACGTACGCACCGACCCTCATCGGTCGTCCCAGGCCGGGGGCCGGCGGTGAACTCAGCGACTCTGCGTTCGCCTCAGTAGCGAGCCCTGCCGCGCAAAAGATGATGACCCTGTCCGCGTATGAGCCCGTGGCTTCTCCGCCCCGACGGCAACCCGCCCCGCTGGTCCGCGCACGGCGGCTCGCCGACAGCCCGAGCCATCAGGGGGACCTGACCGCCCAGCGCGAACGCCCAGAGCCCGAGGGCGTCTGGAGTGGCGAGGCACGTGACCGTCAAACGATCCGAGATGCCGATCGATCGTGGTCAAGCTCGACCTCAAGGAAAAGCTAATGCTCAGCGCTCAGGTCACCGTGGGTTTCGAGATGGCTGTTCAGTTCAGCCGTTTGTGATCCGACACCCGTCCGGGTGGGTGTCGCCTGGGCCATGGAGGCGAGGAGGCGTAGTTTCTCGTCGCTCTCGCTGCCCTGATCGGCGTAGTAGAGGACCAGGAGCAGGTCGTCCACGGGGAGCTTGTCTCGGTGCAGGCGCAGCTCACCGACGACGGGATGGTTCACGGTAGTGGTGCCGCCCTCGATGTTGCGGATGTCGTGGCGCGCCCAGAGGGTTCGGAAGCGCTCGCTCGACAGGGCGAGCTCGCCCACCAGTTCCACGAACCGCGGGTTGTCGATGTCGTCCGCGACCGACTTCCTGAAGGCGGCGATGAATCCTTCCGCGGAGCGCGTCCAGTGCTGCTGGAACGCCTGCTCCTCGGGATCGAGCAGCAGCGACCGCAGACGGTTGTACCCGGGCTGGAGGCGCGGAGAGAACGCGACCGCGAGCCGGTTGGACGCGAGCACGTCGAACGCGCGCCCCTCCACGAAGGCGGGAACCTGCACGCTCGCCAGGAGCTGGTGCAACCGTGCGGGGACACGTTCGGGCTTCCTACGCCGTTGAGGCCTGGGGCGCGCGGCGGCCAGGCCAAGAAGGTATTCCTGTTCGAGCTCGTCGAGGTGCAGGACCCGCGCGAGCGATTCGAGGACCTGTGATGAGGGATTCTTGTCGCGGCCGCGCTCCAGCCGCAGGTAGTAGTCGGCGCTGATGCCCGCGAGCATGGCGACCTCTTCACGGCGAAGACCCGGAACCCGGCGGTTCGTACCCGGCGCAAGCCCGACCTGCTCCGGGGTGACCAGGGCCCGCCGGGCACGGAGGTAGCCGCCGAGCAGGTTGGTGCGGTCGTCGTCGCTCATATTCGCCATCGTATTTCGGGCTCTATCGGCCAAGGGGGGCCCTGACAGGACCCCGGAATACGGGGGCACTGCCTCCAGCCGGACAACGGCTCAACACTGAAGGTGTCGCCGCGCAGGAGAGGAGCCGGAAGCGGCGATGGCGAAACCGCGCTGGTCGCAGACCGCACCGCCCTGTCGACGCGTTGGTTCGGATCCGAGCCGCTGCGATACGGCTACGCGCTGCGCCCGGGCGTACGCGGCCCCGGCCGGGAAGCAGCCGTGTGTCCCCGATCGCGGCGCGCGCCCAGGCGGGCGGCGACGGCCTGTTTCCCGTCCGCGTGACGCGGCCGACGGGAACCGTGACCCAGAAGTTCACCGACCGCGCCCACCGGCTTGCCGCCGAGGGCGCGTCCTGAGCAGGAGCAATCAATGGACATCACCAACCGCACCGTTTTCATCGCCGGCGCTACCTCGGGAATCGGTCTCGAGCTCGCTCGCCGCTTCGCCGCGGCCGGCAGTTCTGTCGTCGTCGGCGGCCGACGAGCCGACCTGCTCGACCAACTCGCAGCTGAGGGGTTCGACACCGTTCCCATCGACGTGACCGACCAGGACAGCGTCGACCGTGCCCGCGACACGATCCTCCGCAGCCACCCGGGCCTCGACACGATCGTGACGATGTCCGGGATCGGGATCCCTGAGGACCTGCGCGATCCCGCGCACTTCGGTGCCGCACAGCAAATGATCGACACCAACCTCCTTGGCACCATACGCGTCATCGACGCATTCACCCCGCACCTGGTCGGGCGCGGCGCCGGCACCATCATCACGGTCACCTCGGGTATCGGGTTCCTGCCGTTCCCGGTCATGCCGACCTACGCAGCCTCGAAGGCCGGCGTGCACGCCTACTCCGAGGCGTTGCGCGCGCAACTGGACGGCACGGGCGTCGAGGTGTCCGAGCTGGTCCCCCCGGCTGTCGCCACCACGCCGGAGCAGGCTCAGCGCAACCCCCGCGCGCTCGACCTGGCCGAGTTCGCCACCGAGGTGATGGACCTGCTCCAGAGCAACCCCACTCCGCACGAGATCCTCGTCAAGGGCGTGCTGATGCACCGGTGGGCCGAGCGCGACGGCACCTACGCCGATCTGGTCGCCCAGCGGTCGCAGGCGCTCGCGATGCTCCCGGGCCGTCAGTAGGCGCGACAGCCGCTCGGAGCGTCGAGACGCGCCATCTGCCGGGTCAGGGTTCGGTGGCGAGGACGGTCACTGGGTCGCCGACCTGGATCTCGCCGTAGTCGCGGGGGACGAACCGGACACCGAACCAGGTCTTCCCGTCCCAGCGGCGGTGGCGGGCCAGGGTGCGGAGGGGTTCCTTGCCCTTCTTCAAGGTGGTGGGGTCGTAGGTTGGCACGGCGCAGCGGTCGCAGAGTTCGGACATGCGGAAGCGGAGGGCGCCGATGCGGATCTCGCGCCAGGTGTCCTCGACGTAGGGGGGAAAGCCGTCCACGACGAGGTTGGGGCGGAAGCGGGCCATGTCGAGGGGTGCGGGGACCTCCTCCTGACGTTCGAGGGCCCCCTCGGTGATCCAGTCGTCGAGCCGGCGGAGGGAGGAACGGGAGGTGAGCAGGAAGGGGGCGTCCCCGGCCAGGCTGACGACGTCGCCGGGGAGGCCGCCGTGGGAGGCCGGGAGGGTGCAGCGGCGGGGGTCGTCGAGCCAGACGAGGCGGGCGGGTTTCCCCAACAAGCGGGTGAACCAGGCGTGGGCCTCCGGATGGGCGAGGACCGCCGTGTCCAGTTCAAGGAAGTAGACAGGAAAGTGCTCACCGGTGGCCGGGGGGACCTTCAGCTGCGGCAGGCCGGGGGCCTCAAGCAGGAGGCCGCCCTCGGCGGTGGGTGTGGCCACGACGGAGAGTAGCCGCGGATTCTCCCCGACCCAGTGCAGGTTGCCCGATTCGTCCACCACGGCCCACCGGCGATCCCCCGCCAGCCCCCAGGGCTCCACGACCGCCGAATCAACAACCCATCCAGAAACCGACTTAACCGGATATCTATGGATCTCGGCCAGCTCCATTCCGCCAGCCTACGTCCGAGGATCACTGCTCGAAAGCCGTGAGTTCCGGCCGTTTCGCCGGCACATTTCCCCGACGACGTGCCGCGCCGCCGCCCCAGCCACGGCTCGAAACGCTCCCGCAGCCACGCCGCGGCCTCCCGGCGCTTGACCCGCGCGACCACCCGCGTCCTCCCGGGCCGGCCGCACGGGTGGAGGTCGCCGAGTTCCTCCGGGAGGCGCTCGCCGGAGGACGGGACGCCTCCTCAGGGGCGTCTTCCAGCGGCGTCCTCTCCGCAGCATCGCTCGCCGGCGAGGGGAAGACGCAGGACGAGGCGGGCTCCGCCGTGGTGTTCGGCGGCGTACAGCCGGCCGCCGTGCTCCTGGGCGATCTCCCGCGCGATGGACAGGCCGAGCCCGGACCCGCCGGGATCCTGTACGCGGGCCTCATCCCGGCGGTAGCGGCGCTCGAAGACGCGTTCGCGGTCCTCCGGCGGGATGCCGGGGCCGTCGTCGAGGACCTCCAGGACGGCGTCGGGAGGGTCGGCGGTGACCACGACCTCGATCTTGGTGTGGGTGTGCCGCTCGGCGTTGGCGATCAGGTTGCCCAGCAGGCGGGCCAGGCGGATCGCCGAGGCGCGTACGTACACCTGAGGATCGAGGCGGGTGAGGACGGCGGCGCACGGGGTGCGGCGGTCCAGTTCCTCGCTGACGAACTCGGCGAGGTCGATCAGGCGCTCGTCCTCGTGCGCCTCGCTGCCCAGGCGGGCGAGGTCGAGCAGGTCGGCCACGATGTCGTTGAGCCGTTCGGCGTCGCGCAACAGCTTCCGCAAAATCCTCTGCAGGTCGATGCCGGGTTCGGACAGCGCGACCTCCAGCTCGGTGAGCAGGCCGGTGATGGGGTTGCGCAGGTCGTGGGAGGCATCGCAGACCAGCCGCCGCTGCCGTTCGATGGCCTCGCGCAGGGCGGAGGTCGTCTCGCGCTGCTCCCGGTGCGCCCGCCTGAGCTGGTCGTTGAGGGTCTGCAGTTGCAGGGCCAGGGAGTCCTGCTCGCCGCCCACACCGGAGCGCCGCAGCGCACGGACGAATTCGGTGACCTCCTCGCTGCTGAGGACGATCCACTGGACCTCACCGTGCGGGCCGAGCACGGGCGTGTTGACCGTGCTCCAGTACCGCTCCTCGAACACGCCGGGCCGGCCCGCCGCCTCGATGTCGTACCTCTGCAGGGGCATGAAGTCCCGGCGGCGGGTGGTCACCACCTGCTCCAGGGAGTTCCGCAGCATCCGCGCACCCTGCTGCTCGGCTTCCTGCGGCGCCGCCGGGTTGGGCGGGAAGACGTCGAACAGGTTGCGGCCCAACATGTCCTGCGGGCTGCGCCCCGCCAATTCGAGACAGGCGTCGTTGACGGCGAGCACGACGAAATCGGCGGTCAGCAGCATCGACGGGGCCTGGCCGGCCCTGAACACCGCCTCATAGTCGATCTCGGACCTCATGACCACGGTGCCCTTCCCACACCCCGTCTTCCAGCCCCCGCAGTCGGCATGACTCCCGGCCGCCCGTTCCGCGGCCGGCTGTGTGTCCCATTCCCGCGAGGCCGCTGGTCAACGGGCTACGGCCCCGAAACGGCGAAGGAAAAGGAGATGAACGCGTCCACGGCCATCACGACGGCCGTCTATCGGCGGCGCCTCATCCGGCCGGGCGCCGCGCCGTCCGGGCGACGGCGACGGCCGCCGCGGCGCAGACCACGGCAGGCACGATCAGCGCGTACGCCGCGCCACGGTGTCCCTGATCGGGAACGCCGACGGTCACGAACGCGCCCGTCACGGCGACGCCGATCGTGGCGCCGCACTGCCGGGCCGCGTTGAGCAGCCCACCGGCCGCGCCGGCGGCCCCCTCGGGAGCCGCGGTCACGACCAGGGTGGCCAGGGCGGGCAGCGCGAACGACACGCCGAAGCCGGTGGCCACCAGCCCGGCCAGCAGGAACGGGTAGGAGGCGCTCGCCCAGACGGCCGCGCCGAACGCGACGCCGCCGGCCGCGAGCAGGCCGAGCCCCGCCAGCACCGGCGGCCTCGGCCCGGACCTGGCGACGATCCTGCCGGTCAGCAGCGGGTTGACGGCGAAGGGCAGTGTCATGGGCAGGAGCGCCGCCCCGATCTGCCCCGGCGTCAGGCCCAGCGCCTGCTGGAAGAGCAGCGGCAGCACGAACAGCACCCCGCTCATCGCGAAGTTGACCGCCGCGCCAGCCAGCAGCGCGCCGGGGACGCCGGGTGTCCGCAGCACGGCGGGCGCCAGCACCGGGGCGTGGCCGCGCCGCTCCCGTACGGCGAAGGCGCACACCGCCACGGCCGTGGCGCCCGCGGACCAGGCGGCGTGGACGAAGGAGTGGGCGCCGAGCGCGATCAGCGTGTCGGTCAGCAGCGCCACCGCCGCGCAGGCCAGGATCTGGGCGGCCCAGTCGATACGCCGGTCGCCGCGCGGGCAGCGTACGGCCGCTCCGGCCGTGAGCGCGAGGGTGACGGCGGCGAGTGGGACGTTGATCAGGAAGATCGCTCGCCAGCCTGCCAGGTCGGTCAGCGCTCCGCCGGCCACCGGACCGGCCACGAGCGCGGCGCCGCTGGTCGCCGCCCAGACGGCCACCGCCTTGGCCCGCTCGGCGGGCACCGGGTACAACCGGGCGATCATGGCCATCGACGCGGGGACGCAGCCCGCCGCCGCCAGGCCGAGCAGCGCCCGCAGCCCGACGAGCGCCCACAGCGACGGCGCGAGCGCGCTCAGCAGGCTGCCCAGGCCGAAGGCGGCGACGGCCACCCGGAACACGCGGTGCGCGCCGTACCGGTCGGCCGCCGACCCGGCCGTCAGCAGCGCGGCGCCGAACACGAGGGTGTAGCCGGTCACGGTCCACTGCAGCCCGGCGACGCCCGCGCCCCCGAAGGACCGGGCGAGCTCGGGCTCGGCGACCGACAGCACGGTGGTGTCGAGCAGCACCATGAAATAGCCGAGCGCGATCCCGGCCAGCGCGCGGGCCCGGGCGGGTGCGGGCCGTACGGGTGGCGCGGCCGGGGCAGAGACGGGGGACGTCATCAAGGGATCTCCAGAAGGTAGACAACCTGGGCCCACTGTGGAGTCCGCCGCCGTACGGCTCCACCGGCCCGGCCGCAGGGAGCGTTCGGAATAACCGAACGCTCGGGGCCCGTTCGGTCGGCATGGAACTGCGGCAGTTGCGCACCTTCGAGGCGGTTGTGACACATCGGACGGTCACCGACGCCGCCGTCGCCCTGGACCTCGCACCGTCGTCGGTATCGGAGCAGATCAGGACGCTGGAACGGGACCTCGGAGTCGCGCTGTTCGAGCGGGGTCCCCGGGGAATGCGCCTGACCGCCGCCGGCGAGCGCCTGCGCGGCTGGGCACGCCGCCTGCTGGACCAGGCCGACCAGGCCCGGCGCGACGTCGTGGAGACCCGCCCGGTGCTGCGGCTCGGCGCCCTCGAGACGATCGCGGCCATGTACGTGCCCGCCGTCCTGGCCCGGCTGGCCGAGCGCCGTCCCGACCTCGTGGTGGAGGTGCGGTCGGCCGGGGCCCGCGACCGTCTCCTTGACGCGGTCGCCGCCGCGGACCTCGACGCGGCGCTGCTGCTCGACACCGGGCAGGACCTGGGCGGGCTCGGTTTCGGCGCGCCGGACGCACCGCTGGCCTTCCTCGACCTCGATCCCGTGCCGCTCGTGCTGGTCGCCGCGCCGGATCATCCGCTGGCCGCCGCGGCCCGGCTGCGGGAGGAGGACCTGTACGGCCAGCGGTTGCTGGTCAACGTGCCGGCCTGCTCGTTCTGGCTGGCGGGGGAGCGACTGCTGGGCGACCGGGTGGAGCGGGTGCGGGCGGGCGGCGTGCCGGTCATGCGGGCGTGGGCCGAGCGCGGCCTCGGGATCACGCTGCTACCGTGGTTCGCGGTCGCCGATCAGGTCGCCGCCGGTGCGCTCGCCCGGCTCGCGTTGGACGTCCCCGGCCTGAGCCTGCGCCTGGTGTGGCGGGCCGACCGTGAGACCCTCCCGGGCATGCGCGAGATCCTCTACGCGAGCGCCGCCTCCGAGGCGGTCAGCCTCCCCGCCGATCACGGCGCTGCGCGGCGGTGAGCCAGGCCGCCCCGGCGAGGCCGAGCGCGGAGGCGGCGGTGAGCCACCAGAAGGCGGTGTGGAAAGCGCCCTCCACGCCGTGGGGCAGTCGGCCGGCGAGGACCACGGCGAACACGGTCCCGCCGAGCGCGCCCCCGAGCCGTTGCAGGATGTTGACCTGCGTGGTGGCGTCCGGGAGTTGCTCGGGGGCGACCGCCTGATAGGCCGCGATACCCGCGGGCGTCACGGCGACCGCGAGGGCCATGCCACGCAATAGCAGCAGGCCTTCCACCGCGATCACGTTCATGTCCGTGTCGAGCAGTGCGAACGGCACGGTGGTGGCCACGGCGGCGAGCCCGCCGTACAGGCTGACGACGCCGCCGCCGAAGCGGTCCACGAGCCGGCCGCTGACCGGCAGCAGCAGAGCGGTGCCGAGGCCGAGCGGGATCAGCGCCAGCCCTGTCCCGGTCACGCCGGCGTCCCGGCCGACCTGGAAGTACAGCGGGAACAGCAGCGCGGCGCCGAACATCGCGGCCCCGGTGAGCGCGGCGGTCGCCGTGGCGGCGGCGTACGCCGGGTTGGCGAACAGCCGCAGGTCGAGCACCGGGTGGGCGGTGCGGCGGGCGTGCCAGGCGAACGCGGCGAGCGCGACGGCGCCGGCGGCGACCGGGCCGAGCGCGCCGCCGAGTCCACCTGAGGAGACGCCGCGCTCGCCCCAGGCGCTCAGGCCGTAGATCAGGAGCGGGACGCCGGTGGCGACGAGCACCAGCCCCGGCCAGTCGAGGCTCCCCGGGTGTACGGGCGGCCGCTCGCGCGGCACGTGACGCAGGCCGAGATACAGGCCGAGTGCGCCGAGGGGGAGGTTGACCAGGAACAGCCACGGCCAGGAGCCGACGTGCAGGACGAGGCCGCCGAGGGCGGGGCCGAGCGCGGGCGCGAGCGTGACCGCGATGCCGAGGGTCGCCATCACGCGGCCGAGGCGGTGTGCGCCGACCGCCTGGCCGAGCACGGTCTGCCCGGCGGGCAGGAGCAGGCCGGCGGTGAGCCCTTGTGCGACGCGGAAGGCCACCAGCCAGCCGATGTCGCCTGACAGGGCGCACAGTCCTGAGGTGAGCGTGAAACCGGCCAGTGAGGCGAGCCAGACCCGCCCGGCGCCGTACCGTCGCCCGAGCCAGCCGCACGCGGGCAGCGACAGCCCCAGGGCGATCAGGTACGCGTTCGCCGCCCATTGGGCGTCGGCGAGACCGGCACGCAGATCCGTCGCGATGGTGTCGAGGCCGACGTTGACGACCGAGGTGTCGAGCTGGCTCATGAACGCGCCGAACGCGATCACCAGGGCGAGCCGCCAGACGGGCCGGGGGATGGGTTCGCCGGTGGCCCTCACGCGGGCGCCGACGGGGCTGGTCATCGCGCCACCGCCGGACGACGCAGGGCCCGCAGCGCACCGCCCCAGGCGGTGAGCTGGTCGAGCAGGACGTCCAGCTCCCGGTCGCGCCCGGGTGTCGGGGTGAAGTCCTCACCGTCGAAGTCCGCCGACAGTGACAGCGCCACCTGCGCCCGGACGTCGGCGATCTGCAGCTCGCCCATGACCACGCGCAGGTGCTCGACCGCGCGGGCGCCGCCCGCGTCGATGCCGTAGCTGACGAAACCGGCGGCCTTGTTGTGCCACTCCCGGTACAGGTAGTCGATCGCGTTCTTCAACGGGCCGGGGATCGACCTGTTGTACTCGGGGGTCACGAAGACGTACGCGTCGAAGGGCTCGATCGCGTCCGCCCACGCCTTGGTGTGCGGCCTGTCGTAACGTCCGTAGGCAGCGGGCCAGGGCTCGTCCAGCACCGGCAGGTTGTAGTCGGCGATGTCGACGACCTCGGCCGCGAGGCCTTCGCGGCGCGCGGCGCGTCCCTGCACCCAGCGGGCGACGGCCTCGCCCCGGCGGCCCGGCCGGATGCTTCCCACGATGACGGCGAGAGTGAGTTCGGGCTGCATGGCGCTTCCTCCAGATGTAAAGTAAACCGTGTACGGCAAAAATTAGCGTAACTCGAACGGAGGGCACGTGGACGGGTCAGATCGGCCGGGCGGACCGAGGCGTGGAAGGCCGGCCAAGAACGAGGCCATCACGCGGGCCGCCCGCGCCGTCTTCGGCCGCGACGGGTACGCCCGCACCAGCACCGACGCCATCGCCCGCGAGGCGGGTGTCTCCACCCGCACGCTCTACAAGCATTTCGGCAGCAAAGAGCGGCTGTTCTCGGTGGTGCTCGCCGAAAGCGCGACCCGGGTCGCCGACGCCTTCGCCGAATACGTCGAACGCGGGCTGCGCGAGGCGAGCGGGCTGGAGGAGCGGCTCATCGCCGTCGGGCGCGCGCTGGTGGCCCATCGGGTCGACTTCCCCGAGCACTTCGCGCTCGTCGAAATGATCAACGTGGAGGGTCCGCACTTCCCCCGCCAACTGCTGGAGGAGTGGCGGGAGGCCGGACCGCTGCGTGTACGGGGCGAGGTCGCCCGCCGTCTGGGGGAGCTGGCCGCCGAGGGCCTGCTCAGGATCGCCGACGCGCGGCGCACGGCGCTGCACTTCATCGCTCTGGCGACGTTCGAGGCATCCAACCTGTCCGCCGAGGGACCGCTCACCGGCGAGCAGATCACGGACATGGTGACCGCAGGCGTACGGGCCTTCCTGGACGGTTACCGCAGGGGAGAGGACTGAACGGCGGACGACTCCGCGTCGGCCGCGGCCGCACCGGAAGGCGGACCTTCGCCGGTGAAGGCGTCGGGCCGGGTGCTGGTGCGGGTCGCCCAGGCCGCCCGGCTGTGCGCCTGTTGATCTCCGTGTGAAGTGCGTCACCTCCGTTCATGGGCTGCGACGGCATTTCGTCTCCAGGGGGTGAGCGCACTCTGGGGAGCGCGACGAACGGAGACGGCATGAGAATCTTCATCGCCGGAGCGTCCGGCGCGATCGGCGGCCATCTTGTCACCCAGCTCGTGGCGCGCGGGCATGAGGTCGTCGGCACGACCCGCTCAGCGGCCAAGACCGACGCGCTGCGCGCGCTGGGCGCCGAGCCGGTCGTCGTCGACGCGCTCGATCCCGACGCGGTGGCCGACGCTGTGGCCGACGCTGTGGCCAAGGCCGCGCCCGAGGTGATCGTCCACCAGCTCAGCGCCCTGAGCGGACCGTCGAGCATGCGCGACGTCAAGCGGATGGCGGCCGCCACCAACCGGCTGCGCACCGAGGGCCTCGGCGCGGGCACGGCGCGAGCGGTACGTCGGCGAGTGGCTCCCCGAACCACTGGCCAAGGATCCCTCACCCGGCGAGCACGCCGAGACCGCCGACGCGCTGTCACTGGCCGTCCTGATGCTGCTGGAGAACCTGTCGCCGCGACAGCGGGCCGCGTTCCTACTGCGCGAGGTGTTCCAGTACGCCTACCCGGAGGTCGGCCCGGCTGGCCGTTGACCTCGGTGCGGTGGAAGCGCACGCCACCGGCACGGGCCAGCATTGGCGCCGTCGCCGCCAGGACGCGCGCCACGTGCTGCCGTCCGTTGACCGGTTGCCCCAGCGCCGGCACCTTGCCGCCGCCGTCACCGTGCACGCCACGTCCTGCGCCAGCAGTTCTTCGCCGACCCGGCAGAAGTGCTGGAGTTTGTGGGGTTGACGATGGAGTGGATCGTCTGGACCTGATCATCGGCGATGTCCAGCGCCATCACCCCCACCAGCGGGTCGCGGGTATCGAACACCAGGGCCGGCGTGGCCGGAGGTTCTGCGGTCGTCGTCGGATCGGCGGCTTTGGCGCACCAGTGCGCCGAGGTTCGGCACATGACCAGTCGTCACCCTGCTATGCCGCAGCGCGAGCACCACGGCATTCCAGCGGCTGACCGCTTTCGGCGTCTGGCTCAGGTGCCCGGACGCGCCGCAGGTCAGACAACGAGTGCGGGTCGCCGGCACGCTGGAACTGTCGGTGGCGCGACGTACGATTCTCGCGTGAGCAGCAGACCCGCCTCGGCCCAGCATCTGCGCGACCTCGCGCTGCTGCGCCGGGTCCGTGACCGGATCGACCGGGAGTACGCGCAGCCGCTGGACGTCGAGGCGCTCGCCCGCGGCGTGAACATGTCCGCGGGGCACCTCAGCCGCCAGTTCCGGCTCGCCTACGGTGAGTCGCCGTACAGCTATCTCATGACGCGGCGGATCGAACGCGCGATGGCGCTGCTGCGCCGTGGCGACCTCAGTGTGACCGAGGTCTGCTTCGCGGTCGGCTGCTCGTCGCTGGGCACCTTCAGCACACGCTTCACCGAGTTGGTCGGTGTGCCGCCCAGCACCTACCGGCGCCAGGCGGCGGGTGCTACGGCCGGGATGCCGCCGTGTGTGGCGAAGCAGGTGACCAGGCCGGTCAGGAATCGAGAAGTGCCAGTCACCGAACCGCAGCTAGCGTGACTGCCATGGACGTCACCATTCACTCGGCCTTCCTCCCGCACGACGACCCGGACGCGGCCCTGGCCTTCTACCGCGACGTCCTCGGTTTCGAGGTCCGGGGCGACGCCGGTTACGGAGGCATGCGCTGGATCACGGTCGGCCCCGTCAACCAGCCCGGCACGTCCATCGTCCTGTACCCGCCTGGCGGCAACCCCGGGATCACCGAAGACGAGCGTCGGACCATCGCCGAGATGATGGCCAAGGGCACCTACGCCATGATCACCCTGGCCGCCGAGGACCTCGACGGATTCTTCGACCGGCTGCAGGCCGGCGGCGCCGAGGTCGTGCAGGAGCCGATCGAGCAGCCGTACGGGGTGCGCGACTGCGCCTTCCGCGATCCCGCCGGCAACCTGATCCGCGTCAACGAGCTGCGCTGAGCCGGCACGCCCCGACCGCTGACCCGCGTCCGCCCGCGCCGGCGAGAGAACCAGACGTACTGGTCGAAGCTGGTTAGATCGAGCCTGGCGACGCCGACGGGAACCGCGAAGGCGGCCCCACCCGATCAAATGGAGAACACGATAAGCATGGCCACGAGGACGGACGCGCAGTCCCCTGCGCTGCACGTTGCCGACACCCACGACCTGATTCGCGTGTACGGCGCGCGCGAGAACAACCTCAAGGACGTCAGCATCGAGATCCCGAAGCGCCGGCTCACGGTGTTCACCGGCGTCTCCGGCTCGGGCAAGAGCTCGCTGGTGTTCAGCACGATCGCCGCCGAATCGCAGCGGCTGATCAACGAGACCTACTCCGCGTTCGTGCAGGGCTTCATGCCGACGCTGTCCCGTCCCGAGGTCGACGTGCTCGACGGGCTGACGACCGCGATCGTCGTCGACCAGGAGCGGATGGGCCCCAACCCCCGCTCCACGGTCGGCACCGTCACCGACGCCAACGCGATGCTGCGCATCCTGTTCAGCCGGCTCGGGCGGCCGCACATCGGCTCGCCCCAGGCGTTCTCCTTCAACGTCGCCTCGATCAGCGGGGCGGGCGCGGTCAAACTCGAGCGCGGTGGCAAGACCGTGAAGGAGCGGCGCGAGTTCAGCATCACCGGCGGCATGTGCCCGCGCTGTGAGGGTATGGGCCGGACCTCCGACATCGACCTGTCCCAGCTGTACGACGACTCCAAGTCGCTCAACGAGGGCGCGCTCACGATCCCCGGCTACAGCGTCGACGGCTGGTACGGCCGCATCTTCAGCGGCTCCGGTTTCTTCGACCCGAACAAGCCGATCCGCGAGTTCACCAAGAAGGAACTCCACGACCTGCTCCACAAGGAGCCGACCAAGATCAAGGTCGACAACATCAACCTCACCTACGAGGGTCTGATCCCGCGGATCCAGAAGTCGATGCTGTCCAAGGACAAGGAGGCGTTGCAGCCGCACGTCCGGGCGTTCGTGGAGCGGGCGGTGAAGTTCATGACCTGCCCCGAGTGCGGCGGCACCCGGCTCAGCGAGGCCGCCCGGTCGTCCAAGATCAAGGGGATCAGCATCGCCGACGCCTGCGCGATGCAGATCAGCGACCTGGCCGACTGGATCCGCGGCCTCGACGAGCCGTCGGTCGCGCCGCTGCTCACCACGTTGCAGCAGCTCCTCGACTCGTTCGTGGAGATCGGGCTGGGCTACCTGTCACTCGATCGGGCGTCGGGCACGCTGTCGGGCGGCGAGGCGCAGCGCGTCAAGATGATCCGCCACCTCGGCTCCTCGCTCACCGACGTCACCTACGTCTTCGACGAGCCCACGACGGGCCTGCACCCTCATGACATCCAGCGGATGAACGATCTGCTGCTCCGGCTGCGGGACAAGGGCAACACGGTGCTGGTCGTGGAGCACAAGCCGGAGATGATCGCGATCGCCGACCACGTCGTCGACCTCGGTCCCGGCGCCGGTACGGCGGGCGGTACGGTCTGCTTCGAGGGCAGCGTCGAGGGGCTGCGGACCAGCGGCACCATCACCGGCCGCCATTTCGACGACCGGGCCGCTCTCAAGGAGACGGTGCGCAAGCCCACCGGCACGCTGGAGATCCGTGGCGCGACGTCGAACAACCTGCGAAACGTCGACGTCGACATCCCGCTCGGGGTGCTCGTCGTCGTCACCGGAGTCGCCGGGTCGGGCAAGAGCTCGCTCATCCACGGGTCGATCCCCGCCGGCGCGGGCGTGGTGTCGGTCGACCAGGGCGGCATCCGCGGCTCGCGGCGCAGCAACCCGGCGACCTACACCGGACTGCTCGACCCGATCCGTAAGGCGTTCGCGAAGGCCAACGGCGTGAAGCCGGCGTTGTTCAGCGCCAACTCCGAGGGCGCCTGCCCCACCTGCAACGGCGCCGGCGTCATCTACACCGACCTGGCGATGATGGCCGGAGTCTCCACCACCTGCGAGGAGTGCGAGGGGAAGCGGTTCCAGGCGGCGGTGCTGGAGCACCGGCTCGGCGGGCGCGACATCAGCGAGGTGCTCGCGATGCCGGTGACCGAAGCCCAGGAGTTCTTCGGCTCGGGCGAGGCGCGCACGCCCGCCGCGCGCGCCATCCTCGACCGGCTCGCCGACGTCGGGCTGGGCTACCTCACCCTCGGCCAGCCGCTCACCACGCTGTCCGGGGGGGAGCGGCAGCGGCTCAAGCTGGCCACTCATATGGCCGACAAGGGCGGCGTCTACGTCCTCGACGAGCCGACCGCCGGACTCCACCTCGCCGACGTCGAGCAGCTGCTCGGCCTGCTGGACCGGCTGGTCGACTCCGGCAAGTCGGTCATCGTGATCGAGCACCATCAGGCGGTCATGGCGCACGCCGACTGGATCATCGACCTCGGCCCCGGCGCCGGTCACGACGGCGGCCGGATCGTCTTCGAGGGCATTCCCGCCGACCTCGTCGCCGACCGCTCCACCCTCACCGGTGAGCACCTCGCGGCCTACGTCGGAGCCTGACCCAGGCTGTCGGGGGACACCGTGAAACGGCCGGCCATTTGAAGGAAAGCCGCCCCGGTGCCGGGGCGGAGGCCGGCCGTGGCGGGCGGAGCAGGTGCTGGGTCGTGCTCGGCGGCCCCAGACACTTCGGTAGGACCGGCGTCTTGCGCCAGCCTGCCCGGTCCACCGTCCGCGGCCGGACGCCGGAGGGAGAGAGGCTGATGTGACGTCTCCGCTCCTTGCTTCAGGCGGTACGGCTGTCATACGTCGCGCGGTTGGCGAGCACATCGTCCATGTGCATCTCGGCCCAGGTCTTGAGGCCGCGCATCATCTGGTGCAGTGAGAGACCGAGCTCGGTCAGCTCGTAGGAGACCGTTACGGGCACGGTCGGCGTCGCGGTGCGGGTGATCAGACCGTCACGCTCCAGGGAGCGCAGCGTCTGAGTGAGCATCTTCTGACTGACTCCGGCCAGCAGACGGGACAGCTCCGAGTAGCGCATCGACCGGGGCTCACCGGCGCAGTCGGCGCCTGGCTGGTTCGAGCCGTCGCCGCCCAGCGCGGCCAGGATCAACGTGACCCATTTGTCGGAGATCCGGTCGAGCAGCTTGCGGCTGGGACACGCCGCCAGGAAAGCGTCATATTCCGCCTTGGCCTGTGCCCTCTTCTGGGCCGCCGTCATCGTTGCCATCGACCGCTCCTCCAACCCGTGGGTGCCTTACGCACTCCGAAGTGCCTACTTCCCGTCAGGAAGTTACCTGTCAATACTGCAGCAAGGAGCCGTGAGGCACCACCACTCAGCTCAACACGAAAGACAGAGGCATGAGCACGCTCTCCACGTCGCTTCCCGGCGGCACCTGGACCCTGGGCGACCTGACCGTAACGCGGTTCGGCTACGGCGCCATGCAGCTCGCCGGCCCCGGGGTCATGGGCCCGCCCGCCGACCACGACGGCGCACTCGCAGTCCTCCGCGAGGCCATCGAGCTCGGAATCACGCACATCGACACCGCCAGCGCCTACGGGCCGCGCGTCACCAATCAGCTGATCCACGAAGCGCTGCACCCATACCCAGAATCGCTGCACATCGTGACCAAGGTCGGCGCGACCCGCGACGAGCACGGCGGCTGGCCCCCGGCCCGACAGCCCGAAGACCTGCGCCGCGCCGTCCACGAGAACCTTGAAACCCTCGGCCTCGAGGTGCTCGACCTGGTCAACCTCCGGCTCGGCAACGCCCAGGGACCCCAGCCCGGCTCGCTCGCCGAGCCCCTCGAGACGCTCGTCGAACTCCAGCAGCAGGGTCTGATCCGCCACCTCGGAGTCAGCAACGCGACGGCGGAACAGGTCGCCGAGGCACGCGCGATCGCGCCGATCGTGTGCGTGCAGAACATGTACAACCTCGCCTACCGCCAAGACGACGAGCTGATCGACGAGCTCGCCGAAGAGGGCATCGCCTACGTGCCCTTCTTCCCGCTCGGCGGCTTCAGCCCGCTGCAGTCCTCGGCGCTGTCGGCCGTAGCCGCCCGGTTGGACGCGACGCCGATGTCTGTCGCCCTGGCCTGGTTGCTGCAGCGGTCGCCGAATATCCTGCTGATTCCTGGCACGTCGTCGGTGGCGCATCTGCGCGAGAACCTCGCCGGCGCCCGGCTCTCGCTCTCCGACGAGGAACTCGCCGAGTTGGACAAGATCGGCCGCTAGCGGGGTAGCCGCGGGTCCACTGCTCGTGGCAGGCGTGCCCGACGCCCCGCGGCGCCCACCCTGCCGTGCCTGGTAATCAGGGTTTGATGAGGACCTTGAGGCTCTTGCGGTCGGCCATGTCCTGGTAGCCGGCCGGGACGCCGTCCAGGTCGGTGGTGGCGTCGAAGACCTTTCCCGGTTCGATGGTGCCGTTCAGGATGTCGGGCATCAGTTCGTCGATGTAGGCGCGGACCGGCGCGGGTCCTCCGGCGAGTCGGATGTTGTGGCGGAACAGGCCGCCCATGCCGATCGGCGCGTCTTCGTACTGCGGAACGCCGACGCGGCTGATGACGCCGCCCGGGCGGACGACGCCGAGAGCCTGCCGGTAGGCGGGCATGGTGCCGACGGCCTCCAGGACCACGTGCGTGCCGTGCCCGCCGGTGAGCTCGCGGACCGCCTCGATGCCTTCCTCTCCGCGGGCGGAGACGACGTCGGTGGCGCCGAACTCGCGGCCGAGGCCGGTGCGCACCTGGTGGCGTCCCATCAGGATGATCTGTTCGGCGCCCAGGCGCTTGGCCGACAGCACCGCCAGCAGGCCCACAGCGCCGTCACCGATGACGGTGACGCGGGTGCGCGGGGTGACACCGCCGGCCACGGCGGCGTGGTAGCCGGTGCCGAACACGTCCGAGAGTGTCAGCAGGGACGGCATGAGGGCCGAGTCCGCTTCTACGGGGAGCTTGACGAGGGTGCCGTCGGCGAGCGGGACACGGACCGCTTCGGCCTGCCCGCCCTCGTCGGGCAGGCCGTCGAAGAAGGTGGCCTGCGGGTGAGTGCAGGAGGTGTGCAGGCCCTCGCGGCAGAAGTCGCAGGTGTTGTCGGAGATGGCGAACGGCGCGACGACCAGGTCACCCCGCTTGAGGGTGGTCACCTCGGAGCCGGTGTCCTCGACGATGCCGATCAACTCGTGCCCCATCCGGGCAGGGCCGTCTTCTGACTTCATCGAGCCGTAGGGCCACAGGTCGCTGCCGCAGATACAGGACGCGGTGACGCGAACCAGCGCATCGGTGGGCAGCTTGATGACCGAGTCAGGCACCTCCTCGACCCGGACGTCACCGGCGCCGTACATCAAGGTTGCACGCATCAAAATGCTCCATTCACAGATGGTTGTGTTTCAGGTGGTGGCGGCAGGACAGCAGCCCCGGGCCGTGACCGCGAGCTGGTTTCAGCGTTGTGGCTCCTTGCCGCCTTCCCCCAGCTGACCTGGCCATACACCCGGTGGCGGGGACCTAGTGCGCGGGTGGCGCAGAGCGGCGGCGCTGGATGACGGCGATGATGATCGTGGGGATCAGGGTCAGCGCGGCGATGGCGGTTCCCACCCCGGCAGGACCGATGGCGCCGAGTGTGGAGCCGAGGGCGCGCCCGGCGATCCAGGACCCGGCCGCGGTGCCGAAATTGAACGCTGAGACGCTCAAGGCGGAGGCCAGGGTGGGCGCCTGACCGGCGAAGCGGACCGACAGGGAGATCAGCACGGGGTTGGCGCCGAGCCCGAAGAACCCCAGCAGCGCGACCAGAACGACGGCGGCCCAGGCATGGCCTGACAGCAGGCAGATCGCCAGCAGCAGGATTGTGGCGCCCGCGGCCGCCGCGATCGTCGTGGTGTGCGGACGGACATCCCCGAGCCGGCCCCCGACCAGCGAGCCCGCCAGGGCTCCGGTGCCGAAGCCGACGAGCACCAGCGGCACGAGCCCGGCCGCGATGCCCGCCCGGCCGGTCAGCAGCGGCGCGATGTAGGAGTAGGCGGACAGCACCCCGCCGGTCGTGGTCGCGCAGGCGGCCAGCACCAGCCACAGGCGCCCCGAGCGCAGGGCCGCCGCCTCCGACCGCACCGACACCGCCCGGTGATCACCGTCGTCGTGCGGGACGGTGCGGGCGATCAGGACGGCGGCCGCCACCGCCAGGACCGCCAGCGCCCAGAACGGGCCCCGCCAGCCCATCAGTTGCCCGGCGAACGCGCCGATCGGCACCCCGACGACGTTGGCGAGCATGCCTCCGGCACCCACCAAACCCAGGGCTCGGGAGCTTGCCCCAGGGCCCGCGGCGCGGCCGGCGGCCACGTTGGCCACCGCCCAGAACGCGCCGGTCGCCAGCGCCGTCACAAACCGTGCCGCCAGCAGCAGTGCGAAAACTGGAGCCGACGGCGACGACGAGGTGCCCGGCCGCGAACACGCCCAAGGCGAGCATCAGCGTCAACCGCCTGGACAGCCGCAGCGTCAGCATCGCCATCGACGGCGCACCGATGATCATCCCGACCGCGAACACCGTGATCAGCAGTCCCGCCTGGGGCACGCTCACTCGCAGGTCGCCCGCGATCTCCGGCAGCAGGCCCGCGACCACGAACTCGGTCGTGAGCATCAAGAAGGTGCCCACCGCCAGCGCATAGACCACCAGCGGGAGCCGCGCGGGCACTCGCCCGCGCTCGCGGAACGGGCCGGCGGCCCGCTCGGCGACTTCTCCACACGTACTCCTATCCGTCTCCGTATCGGGGGTCGCGTTCAACGTGCTGATCCAGGAAACCCGCGTGGCCGCGCGCGAGGCAGAGCGCGTTTATAGGGGGGACAAGCTCAACCCCCTTACCCCTGCCACCTGCGGAAACCCTGCGGCTACCGTGGAGGGCATGGATCACCGACCCGACAACCGCGACCAGATCCGGGATTTCCTCGCCACCCGGCGCGCGAAGCTCACACCGGAGCAGGTCGGGCTGCCCACCAGCGGCCGGCGCCGGGTCCCCGGGCTGCGCCGCGAAGAAGTCGCGGTTCTGGCCGGAGTGAGCACCGAGTGGTACACCCGGCTGGAGAAGGGTCACATCAGCGGCGTGTCCGAAGACGTGCTCGACGCGGTCGCCCACCGGTTCTTCGTCGACTGGGACGCCGCCGCCGTCGCCACCGCCGCGCTGCTACGCGCCGAAGCCGGACGCGAGCCCCGTGACCGGGCCCTACGTGATCTCGTCGGAGAACTGTCCACGCTCAGCTCCGAGTTCCGCAGCCAGTGGGCCGCCCACGACGTCCGGATCCGCCACGACGGCACCAAGCGGCTATGGCACCCACAGGTCGGCGATCTGGAGCTGACCTACCAGTCCCTCGATCTGCCCGTGTCCAACCGAACGGTGTACGACCTCACCATCTACACCGCCGAGCCGGGCACCGCCGCCGAGGACCGGCTCAAACTCCTCGCCAGCCTGGCAGCCACCCAGCCCCAGGCAACACACCCCACCAGCCAGCCGCGCTGAGCGTTCTCGCCGGCGGCCTGCTGGCGAGCCGGCCGGGATCATCCGCCACGCCGCCTGACGGGAGCCGTCGCATCCGGCACCCGCCGATTCACGGACGGGCGTCGTCCCGCAGGCGGCGCTCCCGCCTGCCGCGGGCGAGTTCGGTGCCCAGGGCGTCCAGGCGCTGGTTCCAGAAGCTGCGGAAGTGGTCGAGCCAGGTGTCGACCTCGCGCAGCGGCGCGGGATCGACGGCGTACAGGCGCCGGGTGCCCTCGGCCCGGACCGTCGTGAATCCGCTCTCCCGCAGCACGCGCAGGTGCTGGGACACCCCGGGCTGGGAGATCCCGAACTCCTCCTGAACGATCGCGCCGATCTCTCCGGCGGAGCGCTCGCCCTCGGCGAGCAGTTCCAGGATCCGGCGGCGCACCGGGTCGCCGAGGACGTCGAACGCGTGCATGCCGCCAGGCTCGCAGCTCACGCTCTTGTAGGTCAATTTGCGGCAGCCGGGCGACTTTCGGCGGGTACGGCGAAGCGCGCCGGGATCACCGGCGCGCTTCTGGGGCCGTCGTCCCTCAGGAGGAGGCGGTGGTGGACGCGGAGGTGTCCGCGGGGTACATCGGGTAGCCGTACCCGGCCACCTGCCAGGTGGGACGGGTGCGGGCCTCGACGGCGCCGCCGTCGCCGGTGTTGCCCTCGATGGTCCGGATCGTGCCGTCGCCGTTGTCCTTGACGACGAAACCGACGTGCTGGACGTCGTCGATGTCCTTGCTGCCGTTCCAGTTGAAGAACACCACCGCGCCCGGCTTGGGCGTGCGGCCCCAGCGGCCGTGGTCGGCGAACCACTGGGCGTGCTTCACGGTGTAGGCGTCGGAGCCCATGACCGGCCCGATGCCGAGCTGCTGGCCCACCCAGGAGACGAACATGTCGCACCAGGGGGCGTTCAGGTAGCCGTCGATCGTGCCGCCGTCGCGGGCGAGGGTCTCGCGGGCACGGGGCGTGGACATGTACCAATGCTGGAACTTGGTTCCGCCGCCGTTGGCGTTCTCGCTGATCCCGATCTGGCTCCTGGCCAGGTTCAGCACGTCGGCCGCGCTGACCTTGGGCAGCGTGGAGGCGATCTCGGCCATGGACTTCGCGGCCGCCGGGCCCTTGCCGGTGGTGGGGTTGTCTGCTGCGTGCGCGGCCGGCGACGCGATCAGCACGGCAGAGGCGAGGGCCCCGCCCGCGAGGGCAGCGCGAACACAGGTGTTGAGGACGTGCATGGTGGGGCGTACTCCCTTACTTCCATGCCGCCTACCGGGTTAGCTGACGGGTTCGGGCTGGAAGTCGCCCTACGGCAGGTATGCCGATTCACCCCAGGAGAGGTGGGTCCCCGGCTCCGCGCGGACGCGGACTCGGCGGCCGGGCGGCAGGCCGGGATGGCCGGCCGCGTCGGTCTGAGGAGGGCTTCTTGACCATTGAGATGAGCAAGTGCGCCCTGAGCTGCCTAAAACGTAATAGACCAGGTCAAACCGGTCAAGTTAGAACAACCCAGATTTTACTGGCCAGTAGGCAGCAAACCCGGCATAGCGGGTATCCGAGCCGCACTTCGATCATCGGCGGCAGGAGAACCCCGGCTCACCTCGGCAGGCGTACGGTCACCACCAGGCCGCCCTCCGGCCGGGCGAGCGCCTCCACCCCGCCGCCGTGCGCCACGGCGATGGCCCGGACGATGGACAGGCCGAGCCCCGCCCCCCGGGCGGAGCGGACGCGGTCGCCGCCGAGCCGCCGGAACGGCTCGAACAGGTCGTCCACCTCGTACGGCGGGACCAGGGGCCCGGTGTTCTCCACCGTCACGCTCACCCCGGCCTCGTCCTCCCGCACCCGGACCCAGACCTCTCCGTCGCGCACGTTGTACTTGATCGCGTTCTCCAGCAGGTTGACCAGGCAGCGTTCGAGGAACAGCGGGTCGCCGTGCGCGACCGCCGGGCACAGGTCCTCGTGGACGACCACCTTCCTGCGGCGCGGCTGCAGGTCGATCTGCTCCATCGCCATACGGACGACCTGCCGCACGTCGACCGGCTTGCGGGCGGTCAGCTCCTGCTCCGACTGCGCCAGCATGAGCAGGCCCTCGATCAGCCGTTCATACCTCGCGTTGGTGCCGAGCAGCGCGCGGGCCAGCGCCTTGAGGTCCTCCGACGCCGCGGGCTCCTCCAGCGACACCTCCAGGACCGTACGGTTGACCGCCAGCGGGGTGCGCAGCTCGTGGGAGGCGTTGGCGATGAACCGGCGCTGGGCGTCGAACACCCGGTGCAGCCGGTCGAGCATCGCGTCGAAGGTGTCGGCGAGGCGCTTGACCTCGTCCTGCGGGCCGCGCAGCGCGATCCGCTCGTGCAGCGTGCTCTCCGACAGCCGCTGCGCGGTCTCGGTCACCCGGTCCAGCGGGCGCAGCGCGCGGTCGGCCACGAGGTAGCCCAGCACCACCGCGACGGCCCCGACGAGGACCATGACCACCACCGACGAGCGGAGCACGTCGCTCAGCACGTCGGCCGCCCCCTGCTCGACGTTGGTGCGCACCCGCTGCGCGAGCATGTCGCTGTCGGGCAGCCTGCCCCCGAATACGGCATCGGGGGCACCGGTCACCTTCGACGCCACCGCCACCACGAACCGCTGGTTGAGCGCCCGCGCGGTCAGCAGGTGGGTGAACCACAGCAGCACCGATCCCGCCAGGAAGAACAGCCCGCCGTACAGCAGGGTGAGCCGCATCCGCAGGCCGAGCCGGCTCCACAAGGACAGGACGCGGGTCACAGCCGATACCCCCGGCCCGGCACGTTCTCGATCACCGCCGGCTCGCCGAGCTTGCGGCGCAGCGAGGTGATCGTGACGCGCAGCACGCCCGTGCCGGTGTCGGCGTGCTCGTCCCACACGCTCGCCCGCAGCCGGGCCGAGGTCACCAGCCCTCCGCCGGCGCGCATGAGCTCGTGCAGCACGTCGAACTCCTTACGGCCCAGCGCCACCTCCCGCCCGTCCCGCATCACCGTACGGCGGGCCGGGTCGAGCCGGATCCCGGCCCGCTCGATCACCGGAGGCACCGCCCGGGGCGAGCGCCGGGCCAGCGCCCGGATCCGGGCCACCAGCTCGGCGAACGCGAACGGCTTGACCAGGTAGTCGTCGGCGCCCAGGGACAGGCCCCCGACCCGGTCCCGCACCCGCCCGGCCGCCGTCAGCATGAGGATGCGGCTGGCCCCACTGGCCGTGACCAGTTCCCGGCACACCTCGTCGCCGTGCACCTCGGGCAGGTCGCGGTCGAGCACCACCACGTCGTAGTCGACGTAGGCAGCCAGCTCGAGCGCCTCCTGACCGTCGTAGGCCACGTCCACCGCGATGGCGTGCAGCCGCAGCCCCCGGGCGACGGCCTCGGCCAGCTGTTCCTCGTCCTCGACCACGAGCACCCGCATCCCGACCTCCCGCTCGCCTCCGAGAGTGGCGCAGGCGGTGTTAGCCGCGGATAAGCGGATCTCGCTTATCCGCGTTTAGCACCGCCTCCGCTGGAGTTGGGCCCCGTCCCGGGCGAACGCCCTGGATGAGAAGAGCGACAGAGGAGGAACGACCCATGCGCTTACGACCGCTGCGCGCCGTGGGCCCGGCACTGGGGCTCACACTGGGGCTCACATTGGGGCTCGCCCTGGCACTGACCGGCTGCGGCGCGGCCCCCGCGGACGACGGGATCGCCAGCGCGGGCGGCGCCACGTCGGGCACCGCGTCAGGCGCCGCGGCCAGGCCGTCCGCCACGAGCACGGTGGACCGCCAGGAGGCCCAGCTCAAGTTCGCCCAGTGCATGCGCGAGCACGGCGTGGACATGCCCGACCCCGATCCCGACGGCCGCGTCCGGATCATGAGCAAGAAGGGCGACGAGGCCTCGATGCAGAAGGCCATGCAGGCCTGCCAGCACTTCATGAAGGACGCGGTCGGCGACAAGCTCGGCGGCGACGATCCCCAGGCGCGCGACCGGATGCTCAAGTTCGCCCAGTGCATGCGCGAGCACGGCGTCGACATGCCCGACCCCGAACCCGGAAAGGGGCTCCAGGTCAAGATCAAACCGGGCCAGGAGAAGGCGATGGAAGAGGCGCAGAAGGCCTGCGAGGAGTTCGCGCCGGGGAGGAAGCCGTGAGGAAGGGCCTCGTGGTCGCGGGCGCCGGAGTCCTCGCCCTGGCCGCCGCGGGAACGGCTGTCGCCATGGCGGGCGGCGACGGCGCCGGCGCGGCTGAGCCGTCTTCGCCCCCAGTCCCCGCCACCGCGTCGATCACCCGCCAGGACCTGGTCGACACCAAGACCGTCGAGGGGTCGCTCACCTACTCCGGCGAGCGGCAGGTCAGCACCGACGCCTCCGGCACCGTGACCTGGGTGCCCCCCGAGGGCGCGGTCGTCCGGCGCGGCCGCGCGCTGCTCAGGGTCGACCGCAGGCCGGTGGTCCTCATGTACGGCTCGCTGCCGATGTACCGCCCGCTGCGCCAGGGCGTCGACGACGGCCCGGACGTCGAGCAGCTCGAACGCAACCTCAAGGTCCTCGGCTACGGCGACGACCTGACCGTGGACGACCACTTCAGCTACGCCACCTACCTGGCCGTCAAGGAGTGGCAGGACGACGCCGGGCTGCCCGAGACCGGGCAGGTGGACGCCTCCCAGGTGGTCTTCCTGCCCGCCGCCGCCCGGGTGACCGACGCCAAGGTCGAGCTCGGCGACAGGACCACCCCCGGTCGTCCGGCTCTCACCGTGTCGGGCGTACGGCGGCTGGTGCACGTGGACCTGTCCACCGACGACCAGTCGCTCGCCAGGAAGGGCGCCAAGGTCACCGTGGAACTCCCCGGCGGCGAGCGGGTCACCGGGAAGATCACCTCGGTCGGCACGGTGGCCGAGGCCGTCCCGTCCGGGCAGGGCCAGGACGAGGGCAGCACCATCGACGTCGACATCACCCTGAGCAAGACCCCCAAGACCCGCCTCGACAAGGCCCCGGTCGAGGTGGAACTGGTCAGCGAACGGCGCGAGAACGTGCTGGCCGTGCCGGTGGAGGCGTTGCTGGCCCTGCGCGAGGGCGGCTTCGGCGTCGAGGTGGTCGAGGGCCCCTCCACCCGCGTGGTCCCGGTGGAGCTCGGCGCCTTCGGCAGCGGCATGGTCGAGATCACCGGCGCCGGGCTCGCCGAGGGCATGAAGGTCGGGGTGCCCGCCACATGAGCATCCCGCGGCCCGAGCAGCCCTACGTGGTGGAGCTGCGCGAGGTGACCAAGGAGTACGGCGGCGGCGTGCGGGCCCTGCGCGGAGTGGACCTGCTGGTCGAACGCGGCGAACTGGTCGCCATCGCCGGGCCGTCAGGCTCCGGCAAGTCGACCCTGCTGCACCTGATCGGGACCCTGGACCGGCCCACCACGGGCACCGTACGGATCGCCGGGCACGACGTGGCAGGGCTTTCCGACCGCGAGCTGTCCGCGCTGCGCGCCCGCCACCTGGGCTTCGTCTTCCAGCAGTTCCACCTCGCGCCCGGGGTGAGCGCGCTGGACAACGTCGCCGACGGTCTGCTGTACACCGGCACGCCGCTGCGGGCGCGGCGGGAACGCGCCGCCGCCGCGCTGGAGCGGGTGGGCCTCGGCCACCGGCTGGGCCACCGCCCCAACCAGCTGTCCGGCGGCGAGCAGCAGCGGGTGGCGGTGGCCCGCGCCGTGGCGGGCGACCCGCCGCTGCTGCTGGCCGACGAGCCCACCGGCAACCTGGACTCGGCGGCGGGCGCCGAGGTGCTGGGCGTCCTGCGCGACCTGCATGCCGCCGGCACCACGATCGCGGTCATCACCCACGACTCCGAGATCGCCGAGTGGTGCCCCCGGCAGGTGCGCGTACGCGACGGCCGGGTCGTCGCCGACGCCGGGGCGGGCGCCGGACGCCGCCCTCCCGGAGCGAACCCCAAGCTCAACCCGGAAAAGGCGCCGAATGCCGAAACCGCGGGGGCGGCGAAGGGAGCACCACGATGACCCGTCAACGGCTGACCCCCGCCAGGCTCGGGCCGTCCGACGTCCTGCGGACCGGCGCGGCCGGGCTGCGCACCCGCCCCGCGCGGGTGGTGCTGTCCGCGCTCGGCATCGCCATCGGCATCGCCACGATGATCGCGGTGCTGGGGATCTCGTCCTCCTCCCGCGAGCAGTTGCTGCGCCAGCTCGACCGGCTCGGCACCAACCTGCTCACCGTCGCGCCGGGGCAGACGATGTTCGGCGAGGAGGCCAAGCTGCCCGTGGAGGCGCTCGGCATGGTCCGGCGCATCGGACCGGTCCGCACGGCCTCGGCCACCGGCACGATCGACACCACGATCCGCCGCACCGACCGCATCCCCAAGGCCGTGACCGGCGGCATCGCCGTCCAGGCCGCGACCGCCGACCTGCTCACCACCCTGGAGGGCCGGGTCGTCAAGGGCGCCTGGCTCAACGCCGCCACCGAGGCGCGGCCCGCCGTCGTGCTGGGCGCCAAGGCCGCCGAACGGCTCGGCATCACCAGGATCGGCGTACAGGTCTGGATGGGCGAACGGTGGTTCACCGTCGTCGGCGTCCTGGGCCCGATGCCGCTCGCCCCGGAGATCGAGCGCTCGGCGCTCGTCGGGTTCCCGGCCGCCGAGAAGTATCTGGGCTTCGACGGCCACCCGACGACCGTCTACGAGCGGTCCGCCGAGGAGTCGGTGGAGGCCGTACGGGCCGTGCTGCCGCGCACGGTCAACCCGGAGAACCCGGAGGAGGTCACGGTCAGCAGGCCCTCCGACGCGCTGGCGGCCCGGGCGGCGGCCGCGAGCGCGTTCACCAACCTGCTGCTCGGCCTGGGCGCGGTCGCGCTGCTGGTCGGCGGGGTCGGCGTGGCCAACACGATGGTGATCTCGGTGCTGGAGCGGCGCAAGGAGATCGGCCTGCGCCGCTCGCTGGGCGCCACCCGCGGGCAGGTGCGCCTGCAGTTCCTCGCGGAGTCGCTGCTGCTGTCGGCGCTCGGCGGGATCGCGGGCGCGGCGCTGGGCGCCCTGGCCACCGCCGGCTACGCGCTGTCGCGCGACTGGCCGCCGGTGGTCCCCGCCTGGGCGTTCGCGGGCGCCATCGGCGCCACGCTCGTCATCGGCACTCTCGCCGGTCTCTATCCGGCGATGCGCGCGGCCCGCCTGTCGCCGACGGTGGCGCTGGCCACCACCTGACCGGTCACGTGACGGGTCATCGCCAGCCGGCCGGGTCGACGCCGCCCGGCACCGGGGCCGCCGGGTCGTACGGCTCACGCGTGAAGATGAACGTGTTGAGGTCCAGATGAGTCACCCCGCCGGGGGAGCGGACCACCCGCAGGGTCTCCCCGGCGTAGTAGCCGTCGAGCCCCACCCAGGTGCCGTCGGCCCGGGCGGTGAACCGGGAGGCGCGGCCCTGCCCGCTCACCGGGGTCAGCGACAGGCCCCGGTTGGGCAGGACCCGCAGCACGTACGGCGTCGGCCCCCAGTACCACGGCCCGGTCAGCGCCAGCAGGTCCTCGTCCACGGGGGAGGGCGACCACTCGGCCGGCAGCGGCGGTTCGTGCTCGGCCAGGATGTCCAGCAGGGCGGTGTCGAGGTTGCGCACGCCCGAGGTGGTGTTGGCCATCCACAGCACGGCCACGCCATCGGCGGGGTCGGCCCACACGGTGGCGAGGAATCCGGGCATCGACCCGGTGTGGCCGGCCAGCCGCCGCGGGCCGCCGGGCCCGGTGTGCCGGGTGAGCTGCAGGCCGAGCCCGTAGCCGCGGGTCCAGGTGTCGCCGTCCTCCACGACGGCCGGCTCGCGCATCTCGGCGACCGTGGCCGGGCGCAGCACCTCGCCGGTGTCGCCGCCGACGAAGGCCGCCCAGCGGGCCAGGTCGGCGGCGGTGGACCACATCTGCCCCGCGGGGGCCATCGCGCCGTGGTCGTTTTCCGGCTCGGGCAGCAGCGTGTCGGCCCAGGGATGCACGGCGTACCCGGTGGCGTGCGGCGCACGGGGGCGCGGGGTGGTGTCGCGCATGCCGAGCGGCTCCAGGATCTCCTCACGTACGACCTGGTCCCACGGCGCCGACCGCTTGCGGGCGACCAGCTCTCCGAGCAGGGCGAACCCGAGGTTGGAGTAGTGGTAGCGGCGGCCGGGCCGGTGCCGGGCGGATTCGGGGCCGAGCGCGGCGACCAGCTCGCCCACCGGCACGCCCGGGGTGCGCTCCCACCACTGGCCGGGCGACTCGGCGGTCAGCCCGCCGCTGTGCGACAGCAGCTGGGCGACCGTGACGTCGCCCAGCGGTGTGCCGGGCACGTGCTTGTCCAGGGGGTCCAGCAGGTCGAGCCGGCCCTCGTCGCGCAGTCGCATGACGGCGGTCGCCACGAAGGTCTTGGTGATGGACCCGATACGGTACTGGGTGTCCCGGGTGGGCGGCTCTCCACCGACCCGGCCGCGCGTCCCGAACCAGGCGATCTCGCCGCCCCGCACGATCGCCGCCACCACCGACGGCAGCCGCGACTCCGCCTGCTCGGCCGCCAGCCTGCGCAGCAGTGCGCGGGCCGTCCCCTCCAGCACCATTCCGGTCGTCCCCTTTCCGTGATCCGCACCAGGCTAGCGTCCCGCCGTCCGCGCGGCCCCGGAGTCGGCCCAGGCCGCGGTTCGCCTTGGGGACGCGATGCGGGGGAGCGGGCTCTCATCCGCTCAACCATTGGTCGATCTCGGCGTTGACCTGTGCCTTCACCTCCGCAGGTGCGAAGCTGGCCTGGACCGAGGCGCGGGCCAGGTTCGCCAGTTCGGCGTCGCCGCAGCCGAAGGTCTCCCGAGCGCGCTGGTACTCCGCCGCCAGCGACGTCTCCCCGTCGGTGTTCACGGTGACCACCAGACCGGCCTCGACCAGGCGCGGCAGCGGATGCTCCGCCAGCGACGGGACCAGCCCGAGCAGGACGTTCGAGGAGGGGCAGACTTCCAGCGGCACGCGGCGTCTGCGCAGCTCGGCAACCAGATCCGGATCCTCCAGCACGCGGATGCCATGGCCGATCCGCTCCGCGTGCCCCACCGTCAAAACCTCCCAGACGCTGGCCGGGCCGGCCGTCTCCCCGGCGTGGTGCACCAGGTGCAGCCCTGCCTCGCGGGCGGCCTGGAACACCTCGGCGAACGGCGCCGCCGGATAGGACTCGTCTCCCGCCAGGCCGATGGCGATCACCTGCGGGTGCCGGGCGGCCAGCTTGAGGCTGCGCCACAGCCGCTCGGCAGAGCGACGGCGGGAGTGGTCCAGGATCACCCGCGTCTGGATGCCGTACCGCGCCGCGCCGGCGGCGAGTCCCTCCAACACGGCCTCCAGCGGCATGTCCGGATCGCCGAGACGCTCCCCGTGAGCCGCCGCCGTGAAGGTGACCTCCGCGTAGCGAACGCCTTGGGCCGCCTCGTCCTGGCAGAACTCCTCGGCGATACGACGGAAGTGCTCGTAATCGCGCAGCAGCGCGCGCACCGTGGCCCGTTGGTCGGCGAACTCCCTGAAACCGGTGAACGGCCGGTCCTGGACGGGCGGCTCGCCTCCCAGATCGCGGATCGTAGCGGGACGGACGGTGCTTTCCAGGTGGGTGTGCAGGTGAGCCTTGGGCAACAGGCGGAGGTCTCTCACGGCAGAACCCTAAGCAATCGGCGTCCGCGATACGGACATGATTTTGACCTGCGGTGACGGCGACCACGCACGGCTGGTGCGCGGAAGCCGGCGGTGCCGCTCAGCCGATGCTGTCTTCCTGTCCTTCCAGGCGGGTGCGGGCCGTGGGCGCACGACGCCGGCGACCGCGTGCGCCGTACGGCCATGGACCCGCGTGCCTGCGGGTGCAGCAGGCTGCCCGCCTCAGGGCCGAGCAGGTGGTTGCCCAGGGTGGCGGTGGGCACCATGCCGAGGGATCGATGGGCCTGATCCTCACAGGAGGAACGGCAGAGCCCGCTCGGCCACGACCGGGCCCGATCTCGGTTCTGTCGGCGAGAGATGGCCGAGACCGTCGACGGTTTCGAGGGTGGCGTCGGGAAGGGTGTCGCGGACCATGGCGAACTCCGCTCGGTGCTCGGGCTTGGAACGGCCGCCGACGAGGAGCAGCACCGGGGCGGTGACGTCCGCGAACTCGGCGAGCCGGCCATACTGGGCGGCGAGCTGCTCGTGCTCGGCCAGGCATTCCCCCAGAAGAGACCGCATGCGCTCCCAACTCGGCCCGCGCAACACCAGGCGCATCACCGTCCGCAGATACCAGTGCGGCAGCGTGGTCATGAAGGCCGGCGCGCCGCCGGAACCTCGGATGAAGTGGACGAACGCGCCGTAATGGTCGCCCGTAGCCAGCCGTTCCCGGAACGGGGCCATCCAGCCGGTCGGCACGGGGGAGCAGGGCACTCCGGGCTCGTAGACCGCTATGCGGTCGAACAGCGGGAACGTACGCGCGGTCTCGAGGACGACGAGCCCGCCGTAGCTGTGCCCGAACGCCAGTCGCGCCCCGGTCGCGGCCTGGACGGCCCGCAGATCCTCAACTTCCTTGGCCAGGCAGTAGTCGGGTCCCTGGGGGCCGCTGGCGCCACGTCCGCGCCGGTCGACGACGTGCACCGTGAACGAGCGGGCCAGCGTGGCGGCCAGCGGCAGGTAGTCCTCCGAGGTCCGCAGCGTGCCGCCGAGCACGATGAGATCCGGCCCGGCGCCCATCGTCCGATAACCGATCGCCGTGCCGTCGGCCGAACGGACCGTGCCCTGGTGTAAGGGCGGGATGTCGATGTTCCGGCTCACTTGCCCGCCTCCCGCTCCAGCCGGTCGAACGTCGTCAGCAGCCGCGCGGTGTGCTCGGCGTACTCGGCGTACGGCACGCCGCTCTCCGCGACGACCGCGGCCAGCCGGTCCTCGAACTCCCGCCGGATCGAAGTCACCCGCCGCTTTCCCTCGTCGGTGAGGCTCAGCCGCCGGCGGTTCCCCCCGGCGGGGTCGGGCTGCACGTCGAGAAGACCGTCGGCGGCGAGGACGGCCGTCATGCGGCTCACCGACGGCTCGGTCACGCCGAGGTATTCGGCGAGGGTCCGCTGCGTCGAGGCCCCCAGTTCTCCCACCAGGGTCAGCGCCAGGAAGCGGCTGTAGGAGATGTCGTGCTCGGCCCGGAGGATCCGGTCGGCGGCCCGGTCCAGCCGGGCGGTGAGCACATGCAGATTGAGGCTGAGGTTCCGTTCCATGCCTCACAACTTAGCTTTCTAACTTAGCTAAGGCAAGATGTAGTCATCGGCAAACGGTCGGTGACGGATCGACGGGGCGGCGGGCTCCGGTTCCGGCGGGGCGCGGTGTTCACCAGCTGATTCCGGCCGCCACCGGCAGGTGGTCGCTGCCGGTGGCCGGCAGCACTCTGGAGCTCTCCAGCTCAACGCCGCAGACCAGGATCTCGTCGGCCCGCACCACCGGGAAGGACGCCGGCCAGGTGAAGCCGAAGCCGCCCCCGGCCGCGTCCTGGGCCGAGTGCATCTGCGAGGTGATGTCGGCGAACGCGCGGTCGTCCATGGTGCCGTTCAGGTCGCCGAGCAACACCACCCGCTTGTTCTTCTCGGCGGCGATGGCCTCGCCGAGCGCCTGGACGCCGATGTTCCGCGAGGCCGTCCAAAAGCCCGCCTTGAGATTCACCCGTACGGACCCCAGGTGGGCCACATACACCCTCAGCGGCCCGTGGTCCGTGGCCACCGTGGTGCGCAGCGCCCGGTTCGGGGCCATCTTCTTGTCGGCCGGTATCGCTTCCGCCAGTGGCCCGTAGTTCATGATGTCGATCGGCTGGGTGTCCGACAGCGGCAGCTTGCTCCACAGCCCGACCGTGCCCAGCACAGTGTGGTAGGGGTAGGTTTTCGTCAGTTCCTTCTCGTACGTGCCCGTGGTCTGCGGGATCAGCTCCTCCAGCGCCAGCACGTCCGCCCCGAAGGCGGCCAGGTCGCGGGCGGTGCCGGCGGGGTCGGGGTTGGCGGCGCCGACGTTGTGGCTGGCCACGGTCAGGTCGGCACCTGGCTGGGACTTGTCGACGAACTGCCCGCCGAAGAGGTACACCCACACCACCACCGGCAGCACCAGCGCGGCCACCGCGGAGGCGGAGCGGCGCCACAGCGCCCCGGCCAGCAGCATCGGAATGCCCAGGCCGAACCATGGCAGGAAGGTCTCCACCAGGCTGCCGAGGTTCCCGGGCCGGTTCGGGATTTCCGCGTGCAGCAGCATGAGCAGGCCCAGCAGCAGCGCCAGCGCTGCAAGCACCAGGCCACGCCTCCAGGGCTCCGGCCGGGAACCGATCAGGATCGCCCGGCGGACGCCCGCGCGCCGGCGGCCGACGCCGCCCTGCCCTGACTCTGCCCTGCCCACCGGCGCCTGTCGTCGCATACTGTCAGTCACTTCCGCATCCGGGGGTCCTGGGTGGGGTCGGCGTACATGCGCGGGCAGCCGTGATCGATCGCTTCGGGGCGAAGTTCGTAGTGCCAGGTTTCGTTCCTGTAGATCTGGCACAGCCCGTACTCGGCCCCGTGTTTCGACAGCCACACCGTGGCATCGGAGTGCCCGATGTCGACCGCCTCCCCTTTCACGTGAAGCGAGGTGTCCGCGGTTGCCACCCATCGGGCGGCCTCTTTCTCAGAGCCGTACTTGGAGACCGCTTCGCGTAAAAGCTGATTCTGGTACGCCGGGGAACGCCAGCCGCTATTGACGTAGAATTCGATTCTGTCATTCGCGGCGTCCGTCGCGGCCCGGCGGAGCGCCGTGAGGAGATCGGGATCGAGGTTGGCCACGGCCGGAATCGCGTCGTCGAAAACGGTGACACCGTCGGGGACGACACCGTCGGCCTCGCCGAGCGGACCACGCTGTTCACCGCGAGGACCTTTCTCGCCGGGCGAACCACGGTGCGCACTGCGAGGAACATGTGACGGCGATGCGGTGGGGGAGGACCACGACGCGGCCGAGGAGGGCGAGGAATTCTGCGACTGACAGCCAAGGGCCGCGCCGATCATCGCAATGACGAATATCAGGCCGACGCCGAGAATCCAGTAATTCTTGCGAAACGCTTTCCGTGTCGAGGCTGGTATTCGAGACATGCTGCCAGTCAAGGCAGCGGGAAGTTGCCGGCACGTATGGAATTTTCCATACACCGACGATATGCGCCGGCCCGTAGCATCGATCGTATGCGTGTGTTGATCGTCGAGGACGAACCTTTTCTCGCGGAAGCCATCCGCGCCGGCCTGCGCCTGGAAGCGATCGCGTCCGACATCGCGGGCGACGGTGACACCGCTCTGGAACTGCTGAGCGTCAACGCCTACGACATCGCCGTCCTCGACCGTGACATCCCCGGGCCGTCCGGTGACGAGGTCGCCAAACGCATCGTCGCCTCCGGCAGCGGCATGCCGATCCTCATGCTCACCGCTGCCGACCGGCTCGACGACAAGGCCTCCGGGTTCGAGCTCGGCGCCGACGACTACCTCACCAAGCCCTTCGAGCTGCGGGAGCTCGTCCTCAGGCTCAGAGCACTCGACCGCAGACGTGCCCACAACAGGCCGCCTGTGCGGGAGATCGCCGGTCTGCGGCTGGACCCGTTCCGCAGAGAGGTCTACCGGGACGGCCGCTATGTCGCGCTGACCAGGAAGCAGTTCGCCGTGCTCGAAGTCCTCGTCGCCGCCGAAGGCGGTGTCGTCAGCGCCGAAGAACTCCTGGAGCGGGCGTGGGATGAGAACGCCGACCCGTTCACCAACGCCGTGCGCATCACGGTCTCGGCACTGCGCAAGCGACTCGGCGAACCCTGGATCATCGCCACCGTTCCCGGCGTCGGCTACCGCATCGACACGCAACCAGAGGCCGGGCACGAGGGAGGCGACCGTGGATAGAGCGCCCGGGCTGAGCGTTCGCCTCAAACTCACCCTCAGCTACGCCGGATTCCTCATGCTCGCCGGCGCTCTGCTGCTCGCGGCGGTGTGGATCTTCACCCTTCGCCACCTGCCCGACTACACAAGTGTCCCCGGGGGAGTGCTGGTCCGCTCGACCCTCCTGCGCGACTTCGCGTCGGCCGCGGGCGCGGTGCTGTTCTTCCTGCTGATGTTCGGCCTCGTCGGCGGGTGGATCCTCGCCGGCCGGATGCTCGCCCCGCTGACCCGCATCACGGACGCCACACGCATGGCCACGAAGGGGTCACTCTCCCACCGAATCCGGCTACCGGGCCACAAAGACGAGTTCCGCGAACTCGCCGACGTCTTCGACGGCATGCTCGAGCGGCTCGAAGCGCACGTCGCCGAACAGCGGAGATTCGCAGCCAACGCCTCTCACGAACTGCGCACCCCGCTGGCGATCTCGAAGGCACTTCTCGACGTGGCCCGCACCGATCCGAACCACGACACCGGCGAAGTCATCGAACGCCTCCACGCCGTCAACACCCGGGCGATCGACCTCACTGAAGCATTGCTCCTGCTCAGCCGCGCCGACCAGCGGTCCTTCACCCGGGAACAGGTCGACCTGTCTCTCCTGGCGGAAGAAGCCGCCGAGACGCTCCTCCCCCTGGCGGAAAAGCGCGGCGTCACCATCGAGACCTCCGGTGACATCACCCCCGCCATCGGATCGCAAGCGCTCCTGCTGCAGCTGACCATGAACCTCGTGCAGAACGCGATCGTCCACAACCTGCCTGAACAGGGCACCGTGTGGGTGAATACCAGCGTCCGCCCCAAGACTGTGGTGCTCACTGTCGAGAACACCGGCGAGAAGCTCACTCCACAGCTGGTCTCGACGCTCACCGAACCATTCCGGCGCGGCACCGAGCGCATACACACCGACCATGCGGGCGTCGGCCTCGGCCTGGCAATCGTCAAAACCATCACCCAGGCACACGACGGAACGCTCACCCTCACCCCGCGCTCTGCCGGCGGCATCCGCATCACTGTGGAACTACCCGCTCCGTGAACAGGTGCCAGGGCTGCTGGAGCGCTACCAGCTCCGCATCACCGGGCTCACCGGCCGGCTGGGAGCGATCACCTGCGGAAGCGGCGCCCGCCGCCCCGGTCCTCCAACGGCTTCGCCAACGGCCTCAAAGTCGCTAGTCGCGCTGCCAGGCGAGGTTCAGCCGAATCTCGATGTCGTCACACGCCGTCTCCGGCGCCGGCTCGGCGGTTACGCGGACCCGTATCGGGCGGCCGGTGTCGGCCTCGACGAACGACAGGGGCGGGCGGCCTTCCTGTAGGTACGTGTCGCCCCACTGCACCAGCGACAGAAACACCGGCAGCAGGTCCTCACCGGCCTCGGTCAGCCGGTACTCGTCGCGGGCCCGGCTCCCCGGCTCCCGATAGACGACAGGCGCGACGATGCCCGCGGCCTTCAGCTGTTTGAGTGCCCGCGACACCGCAGGCGCCGAGGCCCCGATCCGCGCCACGAAGTCGTCAAACCTGGTTGTGCCGTAAAAGCATTCGCGGACCACCAGGAACACCGTCTTGGTGCTGAGCAGGTCCAGCACCCGCCCCGCCGAGCATCCGTCGCCGATCGACCACGCATCCCGGTCGCGCAGCCGTTCCTCGAACTCCATCGTCACCCAACCATTGTAACTAACGCTTGCGTTATCCAGCCGGGCGTGCTTGAATCGTCTCACTAACGGAATCGTTACTCAGGGGGGCGGCTGTGGTCGCGGTAGCGGGCAAGGTGGTCGTGGTGACCGGGGGCCGACGTGGACTCGGCGCGGCGCTGGTCGACGAGGTGCTGGCGCGCGGGGCGCGAAAGGTGTATTCGACCGCGCGCTCGGCGTACACCGACGACCGTCCGGAGGTGGTCACCGCCGAGCTGGAGGTCCGCTCGGCGGCGTCGGTCGCCGCCCTCGCGGAGGTCGCCACCGACGTCGAGATCGTGTTCAACAACGCCGGGATCCTGCTGCCGGCTCCACTGCTGACGGGCGACTTCGAACGCGCCACCGAGACGTTCGACGTCAACGTCTTCGGGCCGCTGCGGATGGCACGGGCGTTCGCGCCGATCCTGGCCGCGAACGGCGGCGGCGCACTGGTGAACATGCACTCCGTGCTGTCCTGGCTGGCCGGCAGCGGCGCCTACGGGGCGTCCAAGGCGGCGGCGTGGTCCCTGACGAACTCGCTCCGGCTCGAGCTGGCGCGGCAGAACACCCAGGTCGTCGGAGTCCACGCGGGGTTCATCGACACCGAAATGGTCTCCGCCATCGAGCTGCCGAAGGCGACGCCGGCCGAGGTGGCCGCGCGGATCGTCGACGGCCTGGAGGCCGGGGCCACGGAGGTCCTCGCCGACGACGTCACCGTCACCGCCAAGGCGGCGCTGTCCGGCCCCGTGGAGCGCCTGACCATCTCGGCCGCCCGCTGACATCGCATCCCGACACCTGACGGAGTAGGGAACCGCCATGCCACTGTGGACCATTCATCACACGCCCGGAATCTTCACCGACGAGGAGAAGCACCAACTCGCCTCCCGTATCGCCGACCACTACGAACGGATCGGGCTGCCCCGGTTCTATGTGATCACGCTGTTCCACGAGACCCGGTCCGAGGATTTCTACGTCGGCGGGGAGCCCACTCCGGTGGGGGTCCGCATCGTCGTCGACCACATCGCCCGCCACAACCCCGATCGGGAGAGCCGGCGCAGGACCGCCCAGTGGATCAAGGGCATGCTGCAGCCTCACCTCGAACGGAACGCAGGGCTGCACTGGGAGTTCCACGTCGACGAGACCAGCGAGGACCTCTGGATGATCAATGGGATCGCGCCACCCCCGGCAGGCTCGGACGCCGAGTTGCTCTGGGCCCAGAGCAACTCGGCGTCCCCCTACTGACCGCGCCGCCGGTACCGCTCCCGGAACAGACGAGTAGATCTCCACGCCGGAGGTACGCAGGCTCTCCGTTCGGAGCGTGAGCTCGCCCGGTGAAAGTGCGCTCGGTGGTTTGTCAGGGATTCACCGTGATTCGATCCGGCCCAGCGGATCGCCGGCCTCCGCCAGAGCGGCACGCGCCGCAGGCCAGCTCGAATCCTCGAGGCCGAGCGCGGTGCGAAGGTAGGCCCACGTGAGCCGCCGGATCAGGGCGACTCGTCCGGGGTTCTCGTCCGTCGTCTCCGTGACGTTGTATCCGGAGATCCCGCCGAGCGAGTGTTCCGCTCCGAACAGCGTGAGCAGGCTCTTGCCGCCCGGGCTCAAGAAGTACGCGTCGGTGAACCAGTCCGGCCCCCGGACCGACAGCAGGGACTGGTCGCGATCTCCCGCGACCAGGAGGGCCGGTGTGGTCATCTCCGCGAAGCTCGGGTTCATGAACGGGAAGTGTTCGGCGGCGAACGGAGTCAGGTCCGCTCCGCCCAGCCCGGGAAGGGCGAGCAGCACACCCGCTTTGATCCGTGAATCGGACATGTCCTCTCCCGGCTCGCCCTCGGCATCGAGGACGCGCGCGCCCAGGAGCATGCTCGCCGTCTGGGCGCCCCAGGAGTGTCCGGCAACTGCGATGCGGCCTCGGTCGAAACGCCCGTTGAGGCCGGGAACGGAATCCTCGATGAGCTCCAGCCCGTCGAGGACGCGCTTCAGGTCCTCGACCCGGAAACGCCAGATCAGCGGCGTACGGGGATCGTCGGGAGCAAGGTCCAGCGTCCTCGAGTCGAGGTGGGTGGGCTGGATCACCACGAAGCCATGGGCGGTCCAGAAGTCGACCAGAGGGCCGTAGCCGTCCAGCGATCCGCCGAAGCCGTGCGAGAAGACGATGACCGGCAGCTCGCGCCCGATCGTCGGCGCGGACACGCGTACGCGCAGATCCTCGCCACGGCCGGGGGCCGGCAGCACCACCGGCTTCACCGAGACGACCGGATTGGGCGCGCTGACGGCCAGATCGGGAACCGCCAAGGTTGCTTCGCTCATGGATTGGTCTTCCTTTCAGGTAGTTCGCGAGGTGATGAGCTCGTCGGCGACCCACCGTGCGACGCCGTCGGGGTAGGGCGTCGGCAGTCCGAGCACGATGTGCCGGAAGCCCGCGTCGATCGCCTCGCCGATCGCTTCCCGGGTGGGGCCGGGCTGGTCGTAGGAGACGGGCAGGTGGATCGAACGGGTGATGGAGGCGGGGTCGCGGCCGATCTCGGCGCAGTAGCGGTCGAGCAGTGCGCTGCGGCGGACGACGTCGTCGATGTCGCCGCCGGGGATGTTCCACAGATCGGCGTGTTCGGCGACCACGCGCAGCGTCGCAGACGAGCGTCCGCCGATGAGGATCGGCGGATGGGGGCGCTGGACGGGTTTGGGGTTGCAGAACGCTCCGGTGAGCCGGACGTAGGTGCCGTTGAAGTCGAACGGTTCGGCCTCGGTCCACAGCCGCCTGATCACCGTGCAGGCCTCGGCGAGGCTTCCCACGGCGTGCGCGGCGTCGTGGAAGGGCAGGCCGTGTGCTTCGTACTCACGCCGGGCCAGCGGGTGGCCGGGCCGTGAGCCGGCGCCGATGCCGAAGTCGAGCCGTCCGCCGCAGATGTCGTCGACGGTCGCGGCGATCTTGGCCAGCATCGCGGGCGGCCGGAACCGGTTGCTGGTCACCATCACGCCGAGCCGCAGCCGCCGCGTCTGCGCGGCGAGGGCCGCGAGCAGCGTCCAGCCTTCGTAGGCCGGCCCGTCCGGGTCGCCGCCGATCGGCATGAGGTGATCGAACAGCCACGCGTGCTCGATCTCCGGGATCGTGTCCGCCTCGTGCCAGACCCGCAGGACGTCGTGGTAGCCGACCTGTTGCGGGGCGGTCATGATCCCGAAACTGGGGCGGAGGGTAAGCGGCATTGGGGTCGTCGGTCCTTTCGAACAGCGGCAGCGCCGGAGTGAGGTGCGCCACCGAGGTTCAAGCGGGAGGGGATGCGGAAGCGTGGTGGCCACGCACGGCTTGGTCGCCGGCCCCCTGCTCTGGCATCATGAGCAAACGGGACCGTGTCCCGTTTTGACAATACGGAACCATGTCCCGTTTAGCAACCCGGGTAGTGGAGGGAGCCGCGCGATGAACGACAGCGACCGGGGCGCGGGGCGTCCGGCCCGGCCCAGACGGGCGGACGCACGGCGCAACGAGAAGACCCTGCTCGACGCGGCCGCCGCGGTCTTCGTCGCCTCCGGCGTGGACGCGCCCGTACGCGACATCGCGGCCAAGGCCGGCGTCGGGACGGCCACGATCTACCGCCACTTCCCGACGCGAGCGGACCTCATCATCGCCGTCTACCGGCATCAGGTCGAGGCCTGCGCCGAGGCCGGGCCGGCCCTGCTGGAGACCAGCGCGACCCCTTACGCCGCGCTGGAGCAATGGATCGGCCTCTTCGTCGACTTCCTGGTCACCAAGCACGGGCTGGCCGCCGTGCTGCGCTCCGACGACGCCGGCTTCGACGCCCTGCACGCCTACTTCCTCGACCGGCTCGTGCCCGTGTGCACCCGGCTGCTCGACGCCGCGGCCGCCGCCGGCGAGATCCGCTCCGACATCCCGGCCATCGCACTCATGCGCGGCGTCGGAAACCTCTGCATCGGCGCGGAAAACGACCCGCACTACGACGCGCGCCGCCTGGCCGGACTCCTCATCGCAGGGCTGCGCCTGCCGTCGGTCACACGCGCGGAGTGAGTGTCTCCCGCCGTGGCCCCAGACGACGGCATGAATATTGGGGCCGGATGAACCGGGCTTGTGCAGCCCTCAGTGACAAGCCTGTCGTCTGTGCCTCGATGCACCCGCGATGCCTTCGCCGAGTAGCAGCGCAGTGGCCGCCTCCGGGGCCTCGTGCATTGTGTCGTGGCCGGTTCATCTCGGCTCCCGACGGTGGTCACATCCTCGGGGTGATTCGCACTCGCACCCGGGCGGGCGGCCCAGGGCACTCGGCGGGGTTTGAGCAGCTATGCATGCCGCCGGTGGGGTGAGACAGTTCGGGGGTGGCAACCGATCTCGAAGCGTGGACTCAGCGCTTGTTCGTCCTGCGGGACGACGGCGACTTCCCGGACGATCCCCTCGACAGCGTGCTCTCGCTGACGGAATTCCTCACCGCTGCCGGTCGGGTGGCGGAGACGTACTCGACCCAGCGGATCGCAGATGGCCTGTGGTTCCTCGCGGGCGACTCCGAGCTGTTCCGCGAGCTGTACAACCCGTCCGTGCCCGAGAACCTGCGAGTGCGGTGCGCCGCCGCGATCAGGCAGTTGTACGCCCAGTTGTTCGAACCTCTGTGTCAGAACATGTTGAGTCACGGCGATAACGGCGATGCAGTAGAAAATCCCCTGAATAGCATCTGCTACATGTGGTGGGACGTCTTTCCCACCTGGGGCAGGCCGGGTGACCCCGTCGCGGACAGGATCGACGAGGTGCTGCTCGGAGTCATGCGTGACACGCTGTCCAGTGAGAACGTCGCCTGCGTCGAGAGCGCTCTGCACGGGCTGGGCCACTGGCACATCACCTACTCCGACGTGACCGAGAGCATCGTCGACGAGTTCCTGCGTCAGCGGGCCACAATCGGGGTATCCCTGCGCGACTACGCCCGCGCCGCCAGGCGCGGCAGGGTGCTGTAAACCGGCACTGAGCAAGGTGTCCCAGGTTCGCTGCCGTCGTTTTCGCACGCTTCGGACATCGGCATGTGCCCGGCACCGGGCAGCAGGCCGAGGCCGGACTGCACGCCGCTGTCCAGGGCCCCGGCCTGCTCACAACCGGGTGCGGTGTCCGTCCCCTGCGGCGCCGGTTCCGGTCAGGAGTGTCCCGCCGGGTGGGAGACAATGCGACCCATGACGAATCCTCCCGGAGGCGCCGCGGGCAGGCCGCCCGGCGTGCAGCTCGACGCCGTGCTGGAGCGGATCACGTACGCCAACGAGGAGACCGGCTACACGATCGCCAGGGTCGCCACCGAACGGTCCGGCACCGAGCTGCTGACCGTCGTCGGCCCGCTGCTCGGGGCGCAGGTGGGCGAGTCGCTGCGGCTCACCGGCCGCTGGGGCTCCCACCCCAAGTACGGCAGGCAGTTCGAGGTCTGGTCGTACACCACGGTCCTGCCGGCGACGATCCAGGGCATCCAGCGCTACCTGGGATCCGGGCTGATCAAGGGCATCGGCCCGAAGATGGCCGAGCGGATCGTGGACCACTTCGGCACCGACACGCTGCGGGTCATCGAGGAGGAGCCCAAGCGCCTGGTCGAGGTGCCCGGCCTCGGGCCCAAGCGGACCAAGATGATCGCCGCCGCCTGGGAGGAACAGAAGATCATCAAAGAGGTGATGATCTTCCTGCAGGGCGTCGGGGTGTCCACCTCCATCGCCGTGCGCATCTTCAAGCAGTACGGCGAGGACTCCATCGACGTGGTTCGCAAGGAGCCCTACCGGCTCGCCGACGACGTGTGGGGCATCGGGTTCAAGACCGCCGACACGATCGCGCAGGCCGTGGGCATCCCGCACGACAGCCCCGAGCGGGTCAAGGCCGGGCTGCGCTACACGCTCTCCCAGGCCGCCGACGACGGCCACTGCTACCTGCCGGCCCCCAACCTGGTCGCCGACGCTGTCAAGATCCTGGAGGTGCCGCCCGACCTGACCTCCGCCTGCCTGGAGGAGCTGGTCGCCGAGGAGGGCGTGGTCCGCGAGGAGGTCCCGGCCAGAGGGAACGGCGAGAACGGCCAGGGCGACGAGAACGGCGAGAGCACCGTCCCCGCGATCTACCTCGTCCCCTTCCACCGCGCCGAGCTGTCGCTGGCCGGCACGTTGCGCACGCTGCTGACCTCCGGCCACGACCGGCTCGGGGCGTTCGCGGACGTGGACTGGCCGGCCGCCTTCGACTGGCTGCGCGGCCGGACCGGCGCCGACCTCGCGCCCGAGCAGGCCCAGGCCGTACGGCTCGCGCTGACGGAGAAAGTCGCCGTCCTGACCGGCGGCCCCGGCTGCGGCAAGAGCTTCACCGTCCGCTCGGTGGTGACACTCGCCCGCGCAAAGCGCGCCAAGGTCATCCTCGCCGCCCCGACCGGCCGGGCGGCCAAACGGCTGGCGGAGCTGACCGGTCACGAGGCCACCACCGTGCACCGGCTGCTCCAGCTGCGCCCCGGCGGGGACGCCACCTTCGACCGCGACAACCCCCTCGACGCCGACCTGGTCGTGGTGGACGAGGCGTCCATGCTCGACCTGCTGCTGGCCAACAAGCTCGCCAAGGCGGTCGCCCCGGGCGCGCACCTGCTGTTCGTCGGCGATGTCGACCAGCTTCCCTCGGTCGGCGCAGGAGAGGTGCTGCGCGACCTGCTGGCCGCCCCCGGCATCCCCCGGGTGCGCCTGACGCAGATCTTCCGCCAGGCGCAGGAGTCCGGGGTGGTCGTCAACGCCCACCGCGTCAACACCGGCCAGCACCCCCTGGTCCGGGAGTTCCCCGACTTCTTCCTGTTCCCCTGCGAGGAACCCGAGGAGATCGCCTCCCTGACCGTGGACGTGGTCGCCCGGCGCATCCCGAGGAAGTTCGGGCTCAACCCGCGCAGGGACGTCCAGGTGCTGGCGCCCATGCACCGCGGCGCGGCCGGCGCGGGCGCGCTCAACATCGCCCTGCAGGAGGCGCTGACCCCCGCCCGCGAGGGCATGCCTGAGCGCCGGTACGGCGGGCGGGTCTTCCGCGTCGGCGACAAGGTCACCCAGCTGCGCAACAACTACGACAAGGGCGCGGCCGGGGTGTTCAACGGCACGGTCGGCGTCGTCACCGCCATCACCCCCGAGGAGAGCAAGCTGACCGTGCTCACCGACGAGGACGAGAACGTCGACTACTCCTTCGACGAGCTCGACGAACTCGCCCACGCCTACGCGGTCAGCATCCACCGCTCCCAGGGCAGCGAGTATCCGGCCGTCGTCATCCCGCTGGCCACCAGCGCCTGGATGATGCTGCAGCGCAACCTGCTCTACACCGCCATCACCCGGGCCAAGAAGCTCGTGGTCATCGTCGGGTCGCGGCGGGCGCTCGGCCAGGCCGTGCGCACGCGGGGGGCGGGCCGCCGCCACACGGGGCTCACCCACCGCCTCCGCGTGCCCTGATCTTTCGTGTCCTGGCCGGCGCGCCCGCCCCCCCGTCCTGCCTCGTCAGTACACCGAGGTGTACGTCACGAACGACGCCTGGTTGACCCGGGTGGTGCCGTTGTAGCAGGCGACGTCGCGGACGTAGACGTCCGACCCCGAGGTCGTCCACAGGGTGAGCAGGTTGCAGAACTCCGGACCGGGACCGAACGCCGTGACCTGCACGTCGTTGGGCAGCGCCCCGACCGCGGGGAAGGTCACAAGGCGCAGGCCCGTCCCGGCCGACTGGATCTTGTTGATCGCGCCGGGGTAGTTGAAGTTGACCCCGGCGGGGAGGGGCGCGTACGGCCCGGGGTTGGCCGGAGTGTTGTCGAAGGTGTAGGCGAACAGCTTCGGCGGCGCGAACGCCCCGGTGATCGCGCGCTCACGCTGGTAGGTGAGGGTCCAGCCGGTGTCGCGCGGCAGGCTGGTCGCGTCGTGGCACAACACCTGGATCTTCTGCCCGTTGGGAGACCAGCCCCAGGCACCCACCTTGCACCGTGCCGGTGACCCCGAGTCGACCGCGGTGACCTGGATGTTCCCCGCCGCCGTGGTGGAACCGAGCCCCGGCAGCCAGACCGTCCAGTCTCCGGTGGCGTTGTGGAACACGGCGTTCACGCCGAGCGAGGAGTTGTAGTCGGAGGCTATGGACGAGCCGTCCCAGTAGACGTAGCCGAACGCCTGCGTCCCGGCGGGCAGCGCCCCGCTGCTGCTGGCGAAGACGATGGAGAACAGTGCCTTGGCCGGGCCTCCGCCATACCGGTAGCACCGCACCGCCACGATCTCGTCCGTGCCGACCTGACCCCACTTCTCGATCTGGCACCACTCGGCCGTCTGCGAGATCGCGGTCACGTGCGCGATCCCCCCCTTGGGGATTCCGATCTGCGGGAACCGTACGAAGTACTCCCCGGGGACGCCGGGGGTGACGGTGACCGTGCCGGACGTCCAGCTGCCCGCCTGGTAGGACAGGTTCGGCACGCCGGAGTTGGTGTTGACGTAGGCGAACCCCCACACGTCGGGGACAGCCGCGTTCGCGGCCCCCGCGCCGGCGGCGGCGCCCGCGGCGACCATCGCGCACAGCAGGAGTAATCGAGTGACCACGGTTCGTAACAGGCGCATGCCGTCCTCCATCGCGGTGGTGCCCAGCGGGCGTACGAGATGTCGACGCCGGGATGGCCCGGCGCGTGGTGCCCAGTCGTGGAGCCGTGGAACGCTCTTGGGAGGCGCGGGGATCACAATCGCCCTCCCGCCCTGTGATAACCCGCGCGCCGATCGTTGAGAAGGCCCAAATGCCTACGGGCCGCCGAGCCCCAGCCCGGCCGTGAAACGTTCATCGTTCGACCGGAGCCGAAGGATCGCGACCCTAGCCTGCCAGAGAGGCGACGACCACCCAGGGAAGGGGGAAGGGGGCAGGCCTCCGCGCGCCCCCGGCCACCGATGACAGCAGATCCGCCCGCCGGAGGGGACCGGCATCTCACCCGGCACGCGGACGTGCGCGCCGTGCTCGCCGATCCCCGCTTCCTCGTCCCTGCCGCCCCCGCCGCGCAACCGGGAACGGGGATGGCGTGGCTGCGGGGAGCGGTCAGCAGGTTCAGCAACGGGGACGAGCACGCCCGCCGCCGCGCGCGGGTTGTGGAGTTGCTCGACGCACTCGACCCCGTACGGCTGCGCCGCGAGGCCTGCGAGCGGACGAGCACCGAACTGGCGGGCGGGGCCCGCGTGGATGTGATGGCCAGGATCGCCCGCCGCGTCCCGGTCGGCGTCCTCGCCACGCGCCTCGGCGTTCCGGAGGACCGGCGGGAGGAGGTGGCCGTCGCGGTGACGGCCATGGCCGCCGCCTACCACCTCCCGCCCGCTCCCGGTGAGGCGTCCGCGGGGGACGCGGCGGTGGGCGTGCTGGCGGCGGCGCTTGGCGAAGGAGGGGAGGAGCCCGGGCCCGGCCTGCTGGCCGCGGTCGCGGGGATGCTCGTGCAGGCGTGCGACGCCACCGCCGGCCTGGTGGGCAACACCCTCGCCGCCGTGACCCGCCTGCCCGCCGACGTGGCCGTACGGTGGCCGGTCGAGGCGCTGCTCGCCGAGACCCTGCGGTGGGACCCGCCCGTACGGCTCACGCGCCGGGTGGCCGCCGAAGACGCCACGGCCGGGGGAGTTCCCGTGCCCGCGGGGGCCGTCCTCGTGCTGGACCTGGCAGCGGCCAACCGGGACCCCGAGGTTTTCCCCGACCCGCACCGCTTCGACCCTGCCCGTTTCCGGCAGGGACGCGGCGAGGGCGGCGGGCACCTGGGATTCGGCAGCGGGATCAGGCCCTGCCCGGGGGAGCAGGCCGCGCTCGCCCTGGCGGCGGGCGTCGTTGATGCCGCTCTCGGGCACCGCCTCGCCGATCCCGAGATCCCGTACGAGCCGTCGCCGAACCTGCGCGTGCCCGCCGGCCTCCACCTGGAGGGCGCCGAGACCATGGAAGGACCCCGATGAGCACACACGCCGAGAAGTTCCGCACACCACACGGTGCCGATTTCCGTGCGCTGCACCGTGCCGATTTCCGTGCGCTGCACTATGCCCAGAACCCGCTGGTGCTGCCCAACGCCTGGGACCACGCCTCGGCGGCCGTCCTGGCCGCCGCCGGGTTCGCCGCGATCGGGACCACGAGCCTCGGCGTCGCCGCGGCGGCGGGCAAACCCGACGCGACCGGCGACACCGCGGCGGAGACGCTGGCGCTGGCCCGGCGGCTGGCCGGACTGCCGTGCCCGGTGTCGGTGGACATCGAGGGCGGTTTCGCGGACACGCCGGAGGGGGTGGCCGAGATCGCCGCCGAACTGGCCGCCCTCGGCGTGGCCGGTATCAACATCGAGGACGGCCGGCCGGACGGGACGCTGGCGGACCTCGCCGAGCAGTGCGAGACGATCGCCGCGGTCAAGTCGAAGGCGCCGGGGCTGTTCGTCAACGCCCGCACCGACACCTACTGGCTGGGCGCCGGGGATCTGGGCACGACCATCGCCCGGCTGCGGGCCTTCGCCGAGGCCGGGGCCGACGGGGTGTTCGTCCCCGGGGTCGCCGCCGACGACGACGTGCGGACGCTGGTGGACGCGGTCGACCTGCCGCTCAACGTGCTGTTCCTGCCCGGCCGCCACACGGTCGCGGGTCTGGCCGCGCTCGGCGTCCGCCGGATCAGCACCGGGTCGCTGCTGCTGCGGGCCGCCCTGCACGCGGTGGCCGAGACCGCCCGGACGGTCGCGGCAGGCGGGCAGATCCCCGCAGGCCTCCCGTCGTACGGGGACGTCCAGGCTCTCGCGGTGAGATGAGCGCGTGTCATCGCCACCGCCTCCACGCCGTCCCGCCGCCGCCCGGCCCGCTCACTCGGCGCCGGCGTGGCGGTGTCCTCCCGACCCCGACGGCTACGCCGGGCGGATCCTGGGGGCCGACGACGGCGCGCCGGTGGACGTCGTCCTCGATTCGGTCGGCGGCCGGGTGTTCGCCGCCGCGCGCGCGTGCGCGCGCATGGGTCGCTCATGAGCGGAGACCCCGGGGCGCGCCTTACTCGCCGCTTGATCAGTCTTGACGCGCACCTTACCGTCTACAGAGACGAGTCCACCGGAGAAGCGACCGAAATGTGACCTAAGCACAGGAGAAAATGCCAACATAAGAGGCAACCCCGAATAAGGTCTTATGGTGCCCTTCGCGCTCATGGGGGAGTAGTTGTGCTGAGCACTGGAAGTCGTTCGAGGTGGCCGATCGCCGGAGTCGCCGTGGCGCTGACCGCGGCTCTGTCGGCATGCTCCGGCGGATCGGGCGCGCCAGGCTCGGCGGGCGGAGACTCCGGCGACGCCGCGCCCGCCGTCCCGGCTCCCGCGATCAAGATTAGTCCTGCGGCGAACACCACCAAGGTGCGCCCCGACAAGACCGTGGTCGTCACGGCCGCCAACGGCGAGCTGCAGGAGGTCACCGTTCAGGCGGGCGGCGAGACGATCGAGGGCGAGTTCGACTCCACCCACACCAAGTGGACTTCCAAGCAGCCGCTCAAGCCCTCCACCCGATACACGGTGTCGGCCAAGGCCGCAGGCAAGGGTGGCCCGGCCACCGCGACCAGCCGGTTCACCACCCTCAAGCCCAAGGTCGGGCTGGAGGTCGTGGACGTCACCCCCGGCATCAAGGGGGAGACCGTCGGCATCGGTATGCCGATCATGGTGCGGTTCAACGCGCCGGTGCAGGACAAGGCCGCCGTGGAGCAGGCTCTCGAGGTGGACGCGGAGAAGCCGGTCAAGGGCGCCTGGCGGTGGATCGACGACAAGTACGTGATCTACCGGACGGCCAAGTACTGGCCCGCCCACCAGAAGGTGAAGTTCACCGCGCACCTGACCGGCGTGAAGGCCGGCCCCGACACGTACGGCGTCGAGGACCACGCCACGACCATCAAGATCGGCGCGGCCTGGATCAGCTCGGTCAGCACCAGGACCCACATGATGGTGGTCCGGCGCGACGGCAAGGTCGTGCAGACCATGAAGATCAGCGCCGGCAAGGCGACCACCCGCGAATACACCACCACCAGCGGCATCCACCTGACCATGGAACGCGGCAACCCGGTCACGATGATCTCCCCGGGCAAGAAGGAGGGCGACCCCGGGTACTACAAGGAGGTCGTCAACCACGCGGTGCGCATCTCCAACAGCGGCGAGTACGTCCACAGCGCGCCGTGGTCGGTCGGCTCCCAGGGCCGGGCCAACGTGAGCCACGGGTGCGTCAACGCCAGCCCCGCCCAGGCCAAGTGGTTCTACGACAACTTCCACCGGGGCGACATCGTCAAGATCGTCGGCACCAACCGGCTCCTGGAGTGGGACAACGGCTGGGGCTTCTGGCAGATGCCGTTCAGCAAGTGGAAGCAGGGCAGCGCCCTGGAGTCGTGATCCCGAGGTCGGCGTGCGCGTGAGTCACCATCCAGGCCAGGGCGGGGCTCGCGCAGCCGACGGTGTCGGCGTACATGGCCGAGTTGCAGCGGGCGGGCCTGGTGAAGGCTGCGTGGGTGAGCAAGTGGACCCACTGCAAACGCGACGAGCAGCGCATCGTCCAGCTCGTCGCCACCTTGGGGGAGACGCTCCAGAAGGCCCACTCGGGTCGGCGTCATCACGGGCAAAGCAGCGCGAACCGCCGGTCATGACGGGACTGGGCGACGGCAGGCCGGCCGTACCCGGACGAAGAGCGCCGCTGGTTTGACCTTGACGTTGCGTCAACTTCTAGCATCGCGGCCATGTCGATCACTGTGCCGGCACTGGGGGCCCCGGACATCACCGTGCTGTTCGTACTCGGCGATCCGGGTGACGAGCACTTCATGGGTCCCTGCCAAGGAGTGACCGGGTTCGGCGGCATCTCGGGCCACATCGTGATCACGCTCTGGCCCTTCCCGGAGAACGTGGAGCGGCTGGAGGCCACCGCCGTGCACGAACTCCACCACAGCCTGCGGTTCGGCCCGGGCGGGGTTGTGCGGGACCCGATGACCGTCACGGTCGGCGATCACATCGTCAGCGGTGGCTGGGCAAGGGGCCGGTGGAGGCCTCGCCCGCGGCGGTGAAGGCCGAGATCGCGAAGCTGGAGTTCCTGCGCGGGATGGGCGCTCACGTGCTGGATCTGTCGGTGCTGCCGGCGGAGCGGCGCCGGTTTCTGGCCACCGTGGGCCGCCGGTTGACGGCGCAGGCGTTGCAGCGGCGTGAGCCGGAGCGCCGGTATCCGATCCTGTTGACGCCGGTGACCCAGTCGGCGACCGAGGTGTTGGACGAGGTCGTGCAGTTGTTCGATCAGGCGGTCTCGGCGCGGGAGAGCAAGGCCGCGCACCGGATGCGGGAGGCGCTAGCCGAGCGCGCCAAATCCAGAAAAGACCGGCAGACGCTGCTGGATGCGATCTTGGCTGTCGTCGCCGATCCGGCGGTGCCGGACGAGGAGGTCGGTGGGCTGCTTCGCGGGGAGCGGATCGGGTGGGAACGGCTGCGCTCGGCGCAGTCGACCGCGTTGCCTCCGCTGCCGCGCGATCATGGGCACCTGGCCGCGCTGGACGGCTCCTACGGGTATCTGCGGCAGTTCACCCCGCAGGTTCTCGACGCGGTAGCCTTCGCCGGCGGCATCGCCGCCACCGACCTGCTGAAGGCGGTGGAGATCCTGCGGGAGCTGAACGCCACCAGCGCCCGCAAGGTCCCCGGCAGACGCGCCGGCCACCTTCGTGCCGGCCCGCTCGCGGGGCTGCCTGGACACTGCGGCCACCAGCGGGTCCACGCTCGGCGCCGCGACCGCGGCGTTCCTGGCCACGATCGCCAACCCCAACACCGCGCGGGCGTACGGCATCGCGTTGCGCGCCCTGGTGGCCGAGTTCGGCCCGCAGCGCCGCTCGCGGCGTTGGAGGGCGAGGCCGGCGCCGACCGACTGGCCGCCTGGTTCACCGCCCGGTGGGCAGGCTCGGCGGCGGCCACGTTCAACGCGCGGCTGGACGCGCTCGGCTCGGCGTGCACCTGGTGGCGGGATCAGGACTGGCTGACGGGGGATCCGCTGCGTCGTATCCGCCGCCGGACCCGTATTCCGGACCGCACTCGGGCGCTGGCGCGGATCGACATCGAGGTGCTGCTCACCAGCTCGCGCCTGGGCTTGCGTGAGCGCACGCTGTTCCGGCTGCTGTACGAGAGCGCCGCCCGCGCTCAGGAGGTCCTGGCCCTCGACGTCGACGACCTCGATCTGCGCAACCGCCGTGCCCGGGTACGGCGCAAGGGCGGCACCGTCGACGTCGTCATCTGGCAGACCGCCACCGCCCGGCTGCTGCCCCGCCTGCTGGACGGCCGCCGCGGCGGACCCGTCTTCCTCACCGATCGCCGCGCCCGCGTCGAGCTGCCGTCCGGCGACCTCGACCCCGGCTCGGGCCGGGCCCGGTTGTCCTACCGGCGCGCCGCCGAACTGTTCGAGGCCGCCACCGCCGGCCTGCCCGGCGGGCCGTGGACACTGCACCAGCTACGCCACTCCGCTCTGACCCACGCCACCGAGGACGGCGCCAACACCTCCACCCTGCTGGCCTACTCCGGCCATACCTCCGTCGCCTCGCTGGCCCGCTACGCCCGCGTGTCCCCCGAGGCGCTCGCCCGCTGGCAGAGCAGCCGGGATCCGGCGACGCGACGCCGGTAACGCATACAGCGCATCAGGTCAGGGCCATATCCGCCCGATTTCCCGCGAGTACTACGGGGACCCCCAATGGTGAGCGCCAAGTTTCTGTCACTGCCCACGCCAGGTTTTGTCACCGGAAGCGACGAGTTTTGACAGTGGAGGCGCAGGGTTGGCCGAGCGTGCCGTGGCCACGCTCGTATGCGGGTGCCGCAACGAAACGGGCTCACGAGAGCTGTTGCAGCCCGTGTAGTAGCCGCCCTGTACAGGTGGCGCCGCACCGAGCCCGCTGGCCGCCGACGGGCGATGGCAAGGCCGTGTCAAGTCGGCGTGCCGATGCTCCCGACTATGAGACACCCTCGCCGGTTGCTCCTCATCGGCGCCACGATCGCCGCCAGTCTGGCCACCCTGCTCACCCCTGCGACCCCCGCGCTGGCCGAGCCGCCCGCGCCCTCCCCGACCCCACCGCCGCAGCATTTCGCATCGTCGTCCGTCCAGCCGGAGCAACGCGACCGCGTGCTCGGCGCGAACTGGCAGAATTCGGGCGACCTTGCCGTCACCACGGCCGGTGACGCGACCGGGTTCCACGTGTTCACGGCAACGGCCGCTTCGGGCTACCACTGGCGGACTGCCGCCACCCTCACCGAGCCCGGTATGGACACCGACCAGTGGATCGGCAACGCCTGCCTCACCGGGTCCGGCACCAGGATCGTGGCCGTCTACGCGCCGCGCCACTTCACCAACCGCGACTGGCTCTTCAGCCGGGGCGCCTTCGCCGCGATCATCGACGTCAAGACCGGCGCCGTCACCAAGCTCCGGGACCAGGTGACGCTCGCCTACTTCAACCCGGGCTGCGGCGCCGGCGACACGGTCACGCTCACCCAGGGCGTCAGCGAACAGCACGGCACCACCCGCCTGCTCACCGTCGACACCGCCGCCAAACGCGTGACCCGGGCCGTCGTGGCCACCGGCCAGCTCACCTCGGCCGTCCCCGTGGGGACCATGGTGGTGGCGGCCGACGGCGCCCGGCTCGTCGAGGTGCGGGCGGGCGGCGAGCTCGCGCAACTCGCCGCGACCGAATCGGTGCCCTTCGACCTACGGGCGACCGCCGACGGCGGCGTGGCCTTCGCTACCCGCGACGGCTCGTCGGTCAAGGTCCGCCAGTATCTGGCCGGGACGACCCGCGAACTGGCGTCGGGCCGCCTGGGCGAGCTGACGGTCAAGTCGGGCACGAACGGCCGCGTCTTCCTCGTCGGCCGGGCCGACCGGCAGGCCGCCCTGCCGCAGGGCGTGTCACTCCTGGACGCCCCGGCGGCGGCCGACGTCTCCTCCGAGGGCGGCCTCGCGGTCACCGGCGCGGCGATGCGGGGGCTGCGCGCGGGCCCTGGCGCCCCGCCCGTGGGACCGCCGGACGCGACGACCCTGGGCAATGACAAACCCGGTGTCAGCCCCGACGTGCCTGACGCCGAGCCCGTCGACATCACCGCACAGGTCGTCACGACCAAGGCCGACGTCGGCTTCGAGGTGCAGCCGGGCGAGGATCTGCTCCCGGCGGCGGCCTCGGGACGCGCCACCAACCCCAAGCTGGCGCTGGCCCTCAGACCGGTGGGCCCCGCCGTGACCACCGCCGTCAACGGGACCGTCGACACCGGCTACCGGTGCGCCATCCCGCGTAACGACCCGTCGATCCAGGTGTACCAGCCGCACTGGCGGCAGGTGGAGTGGGCGGTCGACCAGCTCGTCTTCAAGAACCGGCTGAACGTGACCCGGCCGCAGGGCTGGAAGGGGTCGAGTCAGCTGCCCGCGTGGAACCCGCAGACTGAGTTCCCGGTCCCGGACCTGCAGGGCGGCGGACGCATCCCAGTTTCGATCATGTTTGGCATCCTCGCGCAGGAGTCGAACCTCTGGCAGGCCCAGCGCAGCGTGTTGGAGGGCGAGACCGGCAACCCGCTGATCGGCAACTTCTACGGCGTCAACATCTACGACTCCAACCCCGCCAACGACTGGGACGTCGACTTCACCAAGGCCGACTGCGGCTACGGCATCTCCCAGCAGACCGACAACATGCGCGGCGACGCGACCCTGTGGAGCGCGAACACGCAGAGGCGGGTGGCGATCGACTACGTCACCAACATCGCGGCCGGCATGTCGACCCTGGCCCAGAAGTGGAACCAGATCTGGACCGACACCGACGGGCTGGCGAAGGTCAACGACGGTGACCCGGCGAAGATCGAGAACTGGTACTTGGCGGTGTGGGCGTACAACTCCGGCTGGCACGCCAAGGCCGACGCCTGGAAGATCGACAACAACGGCACGCCGAACAACGGCGCCTGGGGGGTGGGCTGGCTGAACAACCCCGCCAACCCGTCCTACCGGCAGGACCGCCGTCCCTTCCTCGACAACAACAGCTACGCCGACGCGGCGCACCCGCAGGACTGGCCCTACCAGGAGAAGGTGCTGGGCTGGGCGGCGTGGCCGATCACCAAGACCTACTTCGACGCCGCCCAGAACAAGAACGTCTCCGAGGGCGGCTACAACTACGCGTGGTGGAGCACCGAGGGCTACCGCACCATGATCGTGCCGACGGTCTCCAACACGGGGATCGTCGACAACAACGCCTTCTGCGTGCCCGGCAACGAGTGCCAGCCGCCGTCGTCGGGGAACGGGCGCGGCACCTGCCTGCGGTCCGACTCCAAGTGCTGGTGGCACTTCTCCAAGGTGTGGAAGGATTGCGCGTCGGCGTGCGGGCATGAGGCGGCTCTCCGGTACGACTCGACCTGGGCCTCGACCGAGCGCGCCGAACCCACCGACCAATGGACGCCCTGCAAGACGCCCGGGCTGCCCGCTGTCGGCGGAGACACGACGAAGGTCCTCATCGTCGACGACGTGACAGTCCCGGCGGTGCGCGGCAACTGCGACAACAGCCAGTGGACCAACAGCGGGACCCTGTCGTTCGAGTTCGCCCAGGACTCCGCCGGCCGGGTGCCCGCCCGGGCCGACTTCCAGCAGCTCGGCAACGGGTTCGGCGGCCACGAGTGGTTCGGGTACACCCGCACCAGCGCCAGGAACGGCAACGTCATGCGGGTGACCGGCACCTGGAAGCCGAACGAGGACATCAACGGGTGGGCCCGGGTCCTGGTCCACATCCCGAAACGGCGGGCGGAGACCCAGCAGGCCCCGTACACGGTCCATCTGGGCAACGGCGCGCAGGAGACCCGCTACCTGAACCAGAGCCGGGAGCAGAACCAGTGGTACAACCTGGGCGTCTTCCAGTTCGCCGGGCGGCCGCAGGTGTCGCTCACCAACCTGAACCTGGAGGGCGACGGGTCGGCGGCCATCTCCTGGGACGCGGTCGCCTTCCAGGTGCTGAAGCAGCGGCCCAAGCACTTCGTCGTCGCCATGGGCGACTCCATCACCTCGGGTGAAGGAGTTGGGAGCTACACCGCCGAGACCGACTTCGGCTACCAGACGCCACGCTGGAACGCCTGCCGGCGCAGCAACGACGCCTGGATCAGGCAGACCGTTCTCCCGGGCGAGACCCAGACCGTTGGCCAGCTCGCCGACTCCTTCGACCCTCGGCTGGACTTCGCGTTCGTGGCGTGTTCCGGTGCCACGGCGCAGGACCTGTCCGTGTCGCAGTACACGTACATGGACGAGCCGATCGGCGCCTGGTCTGACTATCGCGGGCGTGCGGAGGGCAGGTTCCGGGAGGCGGCCCAGATCGAGAGCGGCTTCCTGACCAAGAACACGACCCTGGTCGCCCTGTCGCTCGGAGCCAACGACGCCGCCTGGTCCGACGTCCTGGCCGGCTGTTACCTGATCAACTGCAAAGCTGGCGGCAGCCCCTACGAGGACCAGCTCAGGGCCCGCATCACCGACGTGCTAAACACCAAGACGGAGTACGGCCTCCCGGCCAACGTCGCCGACATCCTTCAGCGGATCGAGAGCAGGACGGAAAACAAGGACGGCAACCGGGGGAAGAAGGCGAAGATCGTCCTCATGGGCTATCCGAACGTGGTCGGCGGCACCGTCTGCCAGCGCTTCGACCAGGACGAGATCGGAATGCTGCAACGGCTCGGCGAGCATTTCGTCATCGAGGCGAAGAACACGGTGCGGGTGCTGCGGGACGCCGGGAACGAGGTGTCCTTCGCGGACTCCCTGCCGGCCTTCGCCGGTCACGGAGCGTGCGACGCCGACCCATGGATCAACCAAGTGATCTTCACCAAGACCGGCCCCGGCGACTTCACCGACATCCGGGACGGCTGCATCACCGACGGGGTCCGATGCGCGAGCCGCTCTGCCCTGCACCCCACCAAGAGAGGCGCCCAGGAGTTCGCCACCGTGTTCAAGAACCACCTCAGCAGCCCTGAGGTGAACTACACCGGCTGGTAGCGGCTTCTCAGCCGGTCGCCGGCCACGACCAGCGCCGCGCGGACGCCCTCGACGGCTTGAAGTCGAGCGAGGGGTCCGCGCGGGCCATCCGGTCGTGGAGCTCGTGGAGCTCCCTGGTCGGTTCCAGGCCGAGTTCCCGCACGAAGTCGCCGCGGGCCCGGCGATACCCCGCCAGCGCGTCGGGCCTGCGGCCGTCGCGATAGAGAGCGATCATGTAGGCCCGGATCAGCCGCTCCCTGAGCGGATGCAGCCGCACCAGATCGGCGAGGTCGGGCAGCAGCTCCCGGTGCCGCCCACACTCCAGCTCGGCCTCCGCGCGGGCCTCGATCGCGCCCAGCCGCAGCTCCTCCAGCCCGACCCCCAGCCGGTCACGCAGCCGATCGCTCGCGGCGTCGGCCAGCAGCGGCCCCCGCCAGCAGGCCAGGGCGTCTTTCAGCAGCCGCGACCGGACCCCCGGCGCGGCCGACCGGCGGGCCTGCCCGACCAGGTCCCGGAACCGGTGGACGTCGACCGCGCCGACATCGGTCTGGGCCAGATAGCCCTCACCCAGGCGCAACAGCCGGAACCCCCGTGACCCCGTCCGCTCGGGGTCGAGCGTGCCGCGCAGCCGGGCGACGTGGCTGTGCAGGATGCCGCGGGCGTTGGCCGGCGGGTCGTCGTCCCACAGCAGCTCCAGCAACCGGCCCACCGGGACGACCCGTCCCCCTTCGAGCAGCAGCAGGCCGAGCAGGCAGCGCTGGGCGCGCCTGGCGACCGTGATCGTCGTGTCCCCTTGCCCCACTTCGACCGGCCCCAGAAGCCGGAACTCCCAACCCCGATTCGACATGACCACGAGCATCCGACACCCCGGTATAGACGAGGTATACACGCAGGTGAAACCCCTTCCGCCGGTCACGATCGGCAGCGGCAAGGCCGTGTCAAGAGGGGCTGCCGAAGCTCTGGGTCGTGCTGCGAATTCATTTCACCGCCGACGACATCGCACGAACCCGCCTGGCGACCGCCCCACGCGCAGACCACCACGATGACCTGATTCGCGCCAGCGTCGAGGCCGACGTCGCGGCCCGCGTCGGCGCGCTGCTCGCCGGGGGTGTCGAGGCGCTGCTACGTGGCTTCGAACCGCTGATGCGCTGGCGTGCACCGGTGCTGGAGGTGCGCCACCCCGTCGATCACGACCTGCGCCTCCAGGGCCGGGGCCTGTGGCTGATGCCGTCGTTCTTCAGGGGCGCGACGCCCCTGCCGCTCGCCCACCAGGACCTGCCACCGGTCCTGGTCTACCCGATCGCGCCCGAACACCGCCGGAACACGATCACCGACCCGGCGGACTCACTCGCCGACCTCATGGGCGGCACCCGCGCCGCCGTCCTCGCCGCCCTCCGCGACAGCGCCTCGACGACGCAACTCGCCACCAGGCTCCACACCTCACTCGCCGCGATGAGCAGGCACACCAAGACCCTCAGGCAGGCGGGCCTGATCACCAGCACCCGGTGTGGTCCGGCCGTCCTGCACAGCCTCACGCCGCTGGGCCGCAGGCTCCTCGACGGACCCCTTTGCGTTACCGCGCAAAGGTCTTCTCCGAGGTAGGGCGCTGATCGACTCTTACGGCTATGCGACTCACACGATCAATGATCTCGACGGCGATCGCCCTCTTCATCGGCATCTCCATCCCGCTGGCCGTCAGCCAGCCCGCGAACGCGGCGTGCGGAACCGTGAACAGCGCCAGCAGCTACTGGGGCTGGGACGGCACCTGGAGCACGCACGTGGTCGGCACCAACTGTTCCACACGGTATGGACGCTTGGTCTGGGACACCAGCGACAGCTGCTGCAACCCGTGGTGGGTGAAGATCGAGCGGCAGCTGTGGGGCAGCTATGGCTGGCTGACCACGCACACGCAGTCCAAGCGGGTGGAGTTCGGCAACTTCGGCACGCACAACACCGGGACCGTTCCGTCGCGGCCCTCGGAGGGCAGCGAGCGGTTCCACGCCTGCTGGGGCATCGGCTACCAGTCGAACCCGCCCAGTTCCTGGACGTGCGGCGGCTGGGTCAGCTAGCGGGACGTCTCAGGTCAAGGCTCGGTCGCCGGTCGCGGCCGAGCCTTCTGCCTCTGTCGGAGGTACGGGGACAGGCGCTTCTCAGAAGGAGGCGTTCTGGCTGTTTCGTCTGCCATCGAGCGATCAGCACCTGCCTTTACTGCCCGCATGTGTCCTCACATGAGCGGATCTCGTACACGCGGCGCGCAGTTTGACAGGGCTCCGAAGCTCCCGCTGATCGCCAGGGGAGTCACCCAGTCGGTCGCCTTGCACCGCCGGGGCGACCACCTGTTCAGTACCTTGGCCGAGGTGTGCGGGTTCGTTCCCATGCAGGGTGAAGGGGCGCGGCCCGAGCAGATCGCGACGAGCGGCGCCTGCACGTCCGGCTCCGGTTCGAGCCAAGAAAAGTGCTCTCTGAACTGGGAGGATAGGGCTTGTCGAAGGTCATATCCGTGCCGAGTTCGAGCACTTTCCCGTGCAGACTACCGCTTCCAGCCACAAGATCGTCGTGTCATCGGACGGGCGGGGAATCCTCAGCCAGGCCGGTGGACTGCTTCTGATCGAGACCCTGCGGGTCTGAATGACGCAGGCAAGAGCCTCTTCGGCTCCCGGAGGGTACAGCGGCTGCCCCAGCCTGAATCCATTCGTGATGCGCATTCGTATGCTCCTCCTCTGGCCTGCGCGAACTGGACCAGCTGATCACCGAACTCGATACCCAGGTGGTGACCAGTGATCCCGTGCGGACACCCAGACCCGGCTGGAGCACGCCCTGACCCGCCTGCTGGCCGGCCGACCAACCTCCAGCGACGGAGCTTTGACTATCTCCAGCCTGTGCCGCGACCCGAGAACGACGGGCAGGGCCACGGCGGCAGGCGGAGCATCCCCGCGTGCGCGGGGCCGACACTTGCTGAGCTGGGAGTTCTCGGCTCCTAGTGTCGTTTCTCATTCAGTTCGATTCAGCTCTGCTCGGATCACCATGACCCTATCTGCTGCCCCGCCTGCTCGCCGGCCGCTCGCTGGCCCGCTACGCCCGTATCTGCCCTGAGGCACTGACCCATTGGCAGGACCCGAGCCCCGGCGACGCGACGCCGGTAACGCTTACAGCGCACCAGGTCATGGCCATATCCGCCCGATTTTCCGCGAGTACTACGGTGACCCCGAGATCTTCGGCAAGGTGCTCACCGGGCTCGACGTGACAGGCATGCAGAACTTCACTGCCTGGGTGCACGGCGACCCCAGCGCCGAGCGCTTCGGCCTCACCCCGGTGGGACTGCCGATGGGCGCCGGATACGCCGCGGGCAACCGGCTGGTCGACACCTACCTGGCGGCGACCGGGCAGACGGCGGCGCAGGCCCTGCACGCCGACAGCTCGGAGATCATCGCCGCCACGCTCCGCCGCGGCGACTGACCGTTTCGTTACTACTTGTCGCGCGCGGCGTACCGTTTGGTGATCAGGCGCCGGGAGGGGGCTGGGTCAGGCCGGTCAGGCGGGCCAGCGCGGCAAAGCCGTCGTCGGTGCCGGGCCAGTGCCGGCGTACGGCGTCCAGGCCGGCGCGGCGGACGACCGAGCGCAGGACGACGGTGACGATGATGGCGTCGTCGGCGTAGCCGAGGACGGGGATGACGTCGGGCACCAGGTCGATGGGGAAAGCCAGGTAGGCCAGCAGCAGCGCGAGCCGGATGCGGACGCCGCGGGGCAGGCCGGGATCGGCGGCCAGGCGGCGGACCAGGCGCAGCGTGTCGGGCAGCAGTCGCAGCGCCTCGCGCAGCAGCCCGTCGCGGGGGCGGGCGATGGCCAGCGCGGCGATCAGGGCCAGCCAGGTGACCACCAGCGCGGCCCCCAGACCGATGAGCAGGTCCCATCCCTGCGATCCGGTCATGCCTGCCCGCCTTGGGGACGGCCGGGCACCGCGGCGCGGGGTTCGATGGGGGGCGCCTCGGCCGCCAGCGCGGCCTGTTCGAAGGCGGCCAGGTCGGCGGCGGCGTCCTCGACCGCGGCGCGTGCCGCGACGCCGGCCGGGGCGGCGAAGTAATCGCGTGTGGCGATCTTGGCCAGCCAGGAACGGAAGCGCTCCAGGTCGGCCTCCGACTCCTCGACTTCGGCGTAGGTGGCCCGGCCGCGGGCGCGTTCACGGGCCAGTTCTTCGCGGAAGGCGGGCAGGCGCTCCAGGACCTCGGCGTACTCGGCGTCGCGGGCGGCGTTGAACTCGGCGATGATCTGCCGCTGCTCGGCCGGGTCGGTGAGGGTCAGGTGCAGCATCCGGCCGGCGCCGCCCTGCTGGTGGACCCGGTCCAGCAGGCGCCGCACCGGCCGCAGGGTCTGCTCACGCTCGGGCAGCAGGCACACCGACTGCTGCAGATACAGCGCGCCGAGCGAGCGCAGCTTGCGCCACACCTGCATGCGCAGGTTCGGGGCTGCCCCGGCGGTGGACACGCTGATCAGCAGCCAGTCCAGCTGGTCCGAATGGTGCGTCACGCGTGCATGTTACACCTGTAACATCAATTGACAATGCTGATCAGAGCGGGATCCGGGGAGGCGCGGTGACCGTGCATCAGCTGGCCGTGCTGCTGGCGGCGTCCGGCGCCGCGTTCGTGCTGGCGCTGCTGTCGGCCGTGGCCGGGTTCGGCGGCGGGGTGCTGCTGCTACCGGTGTTCACCGCCTTGTTCGGGCTGCGGGTGGCGGTGCCGATGCTGACGGTGACGCAGCTGTCCAGCAACGGCTCGCGGGTGTGGCTGAACCGCCGCGACTTGCGCTGGCCGTTGATCGGCTGGTTCGCCCTCGGCGCTGTCCCTTCGGCGGTGGCCGGCGGGCTGCTGCTGGCCCACGCCCCGCTCGGGCCGCTCAAGCGCCTGCTGGGGGTGTTCCTGATCGGTGTGGTGGTCTGGCGACGGCGCACCCCGCATCCTCGTACGCCCGGCGACCGGGCTTTCACCGCGGTCGGTGCCGCCTCCGGGCTCGGCTCGGCGCTGCTGGGATCGGTCGGCCCGCTCACCGTCCCGTTCTTCCTCGCCTACGGTCTGACCCGCGCCGCCTACATCGGTACCGAGGCCGCCGCGGCTTTGACCATGCATCTGTCGAAGATCGCCGCCTACGGCGCCGGGGACCTGCTCACGAGCCGGGTGCTGCTGTACGGCGCCGCGCTGACCCCCGCCACCCTGGCCGGGGCCTGGGCCGGTAAGCGGATCGTCGGGCGCATCGGCGACCGTGTGTTCGTCATCCTGGTCGAGATCGGGCTGGTCGCCGCCGGTGTGCTGTTCCTCATCGGCATGTGACCGTGCGCGGCGGCGAAGGCCGGGCCTCATACCGGCCGGCCACGGGACGCGGCAGAGGCGCAGGCGCGTCGCCAGGCGGCCTTTCGCAGCAGGCGCAGCCCGTTGAGGCCGACGATGACGGTGGAGCCTTCGTGCCCGGCGACGCCGAGCGGCAGCGGCAGCTCGCCGAGCAGGTCCCAGGCCACCAGCACGGCGATGAACGCGGCGGCGATGGCGAGGTTGGCGACGACCAGGCGGCGGGCGCGGCGGGCCAGGGCGATCACCGCGGGTACGGTGGCCAGCTCGTCACGGGTGATGACCGCATCGGCGGCGTCCAGGGTCAGGTCGGCGCCGGTGCGGCCCATGGCGATGCCGGTGTGTGCGGTGGCCAGGGCGGGGGCGTCGTTGACGCCGTCGCCGATCAGCGCCACCCGTGCCCCCTGCTGCTGCAGGTCGCGTACGGCGTCGACCTTGTGCTCGGGGAGCAGGCCGGCGCGTACGTCGCTGATGCCGGTCTGGGTGGCCAGCCGGGCGGCGGCGCGGGGGTTGTCGCCGGTCAGCAGCACCGGCGCGGCGTGTGTGAGGACGGTCAAGCGGGTCACGGCGTCGGCGGCACCGGGCCGGACGCGGTCGGCCAGGGCCAGTACCGCGGCCGGGCGGCGGTCCAGCAGCATCACCACGGCGGTGTGTCCGCCGCCTTCGAATTCGGCCACCAGGGCGCGGGCCGGGCCGCCGGTTCCTTCGGGTAGCAGGTGGGCGGGGCTGCCGATCTCGACCAGGTGTCCGCGGATGTGTGCCCGCACGCCCCGTCCGGGCACCGCCACGAACCCGGTGGCCGGGGGCAGGTGCAGGCCCTTGTCTCGGGCGGCGGCGACGACGGCACGGCCCAGCGGGTGTTCCGAGCCGTCCTCGGCCGCGGCGGCGAGCGTGAGCAGCTCGCCCTCGCCGAGGCCGCTGCCGGGCAGAGCGCGGATGTGGGTCAGGTGCGGGCGCCCCTCGGTGAGCGTGCCGGTCTTGTCGAAGGCCACCTGGGTGACGTCGGCGAGCTGTTCCATCACCACCGCCGACTTGACCAGCACGCCGTGGCGGCCGGCGGTGGCGATGGCGGCCAGCAGCGGCGGCATGGTGGCCAGCACCACCGCGCACGGCGAGGCGACGATCATGAACGTCATCGCCCGGAGCAGGCTGCCCTGCAGGTTCTGGCCCAAAGCCAGGGGGATCGCGAACAGCGCGAGGGTGGCGGCGACCATGACCACCGAGTAGCGCTGCTCGACCTTCTCGATGAACAGCTGGGTGCGTGCCTTGGTGGCGCTGGCTTGAGTGACCATGGCCACGATCCGGGCGATCACCGTCTCACCGGCCGGGCGGCCCACCCGCACCCGCAATACCCCGGCGCCGTTGACGGTGCCGGCGAACACCTCGTCCCCGGCCTGCTTGTCCGCCGGGAGGCTCTCCCCGGTGATGGACGCCTGGTCGACGTCACTGGCCCCGTCGATCACCTGGCCGTCGGCGCCGATGCGCTCCCCGGGCCGGACCACGATGACGTCGCCGACGGCCAGGGCGGCGGTCCCGACGACCTCCTCCTGTCCCGCCGGATCCAGGCGCGTCGCCGTGTCAGGGGCAAGGTTCAGCAGGGTGCGCACCGAGTCGGCGGTGCGCTTGGTCGCCACCGCCTCCAGCGCGCCCGAGGTGGCGAAGATGACGATCAGCAGCGCACCGTCGAACACCTGCCCGATCGCGGCGGCGCCGATCGCCGCGGCGACCATCAGCAGGTCGACATCCAGCGTCCGCTCAGCCAACGCCCGCAGCCCGGCCACCCCCGGCTCCCACCCGCCGACGGCGTAACAGGCCAGATACAGCCCCCACCACAACCAGGCGGGAGCCCCGGCCAGCTGGCAGATGCCACCGGCGGCGAACAGGACGGCCGCCGCAATCGCCCAGCGCATCTCGGGCAGCGAGCCGGCCCCCGACCGCCACCACGCCAATCGGCGGCCGGGTGCGGCTGCGACCCCGAGGGTGGGGCGTGCTGTCAGCTCTGTCGTCACCCTGGCAGCTTATATGCGCACCCATGCAGGTACGCAAATAGCAGGGTTCGAGGCTATGCTGGCGGCATGCACACCTCGCTGCCCGACTTCGAGATGCCGAACGAGGAACAGGTGCACCTGGCCGCCGAGTCGTTCCGGCTGCTGTCCGACCCCACCCGCATCAAGATCTTGTGGGCGCTGTTGCAGGGCGAGTCGTCGGTGGCCTGCCTGGCCGAGCTCGCGGGCGCCGCCCCGACCGCGGTCAGCCAGCACCTGGCCAAGCTGCGTCTGGCCGGACTGGTCAAGGGCCGGCGCGAAGGCACCTTCGTCTACTACAGCGCCGCCGACGAGCATGTGCGCCGCCTGCTGGCCGAAGGCCTGTTCCACGCCGACCACATCGACCGCGGCGACCACGACCAGGACTCCTCCGCCGCCACCGCCCAGCCCGCACGCGCCGCCTCCTGACACGCGCCGCGCCCGGCCTCTGTGATCAGCCGCAGCGCCGACACCGCGTTCCCGGCGCTCCGAAGCCGACCACCAGGGCCGACAACGGCTCAGCGCCGGTTTTCGTTCCGACGTTCCGCAACCCGCGGTAACACTGGAACATGGAGTGGACGATCCAGGAACTCGCAGCGAGGGCCGGCATCACCAGCCGCACCCTGCGTCACTACGACCGCGTCGGGCTCTTGACCCCGTCCCGGGCCGGCGCGAACGGGTACCGCTACTACGACCCCACCGCGGTCGCCCGCCTACAGCGGATCCTGCTCATGCGCCGGCTCGGCATGGGCTTGCCGGCCATCGCCGAGGTCCTGGCCGACGAGGTGGACACGTGCGACGGGCTCCGCGCCCACATCACCGCGCTGGAAGAGGAACGGGACCGCATCGAACGGCAGATCCGGTCTGTGCGTCACACGCTCGAGGCCCTGGAGGCGGGGGCGGAACCGCGGATGGACGTGATGTTGGCGGGGTTCAACGACCGCTACAAGGACGAGGTGATCTCACGCTGGGGCGAGCGCGCCTTCCAGGTGAGCAACGACTGGTGGCACGGCAAGACCCTTGACCAGCAGCGGGCCTGGAAGCAGGCCACCGAAGACCTCGTCGCCGCATGGGTCGCCGCAGCGAAGGCCGGGGTTTCTCCGACATCGGACCACGCTCAGTCGCTGGCTGCCCGGCACGTCCAGTGGCTGAGCCGGATCCCGGGTACCCCCACGGCCGAGGGCGACCGGGAGCGCTCGATCGAGATGGTGAAATGCCTGGGGGACATGTACGTCGAGGGCCCCCGCTTCGCCGCCATGTACGACGACGCCGCGGGGGCGACGTTCGTCCGCGACGCGCTGCAGGCGTACGCGCGGACCCGGATGTAGCTCGTGTGGTTCGCAGAAATGACCAGTTCAGGGCGCCGGTGTCCGATCCATGGCGTGCGAAGAGGCCACGGTCCTACTGGACACCCCACTTCATGAGGACGAAGGCGCCCAGGATCTTCAGCACGACGAGCGCGATGATCACACAGAACACGATCAGCGCGGGGCGGTGCTCGAAGTGCTTGCCCTCCTTCAGTGGAGGGCGCTTGGCGACGCGCTCGGCGATGCGCTCTTCGATCGGCTTGCGGTGGAACATGAACGCACACTACTGCCGGCGTCGCTCGGTCCGTCTGACGACCTTGGCCGCAGCGGCGCGTCGGCCAGCGTGACGGTCCGCGGGTCGTCGGGGTTCTTGTCGGCCGCGGCCTGGAACCGCCCGAAGATGTCGCGCGCCTCACGCTGCCGGCCCACGAGCAGCGTTCGCACGCCGGGGCGGGTGAACAGCAGCCAGAGGCTGTTCCGCTCCTCCTCCGGCAGGTCGTCCAGTCCACCGACGAGGTCGGCGTACGCGCGGTTGTACGCCAGCAGGTCCCGGCACGGGCTGATCACGTGAGCCTGTGGGGTCGAGTGTCTCCAGCGGTGTGCGTAGCGCCGGACTGACCGGCATCCGGCCCGCCGGTTCGGCCGGGAGGGGCGCGCCGGCGAGGGCGAACAGGTGACTGCGCTCGGCCGGTGTGAGCCTCGTGCGCACCCGGCCCGTTGGGCCGCTCACCGTATCCCGTGCAGGCCGGGTGCCGCCGGGCGACCGAGGCGATGCCCGTCAGCCTGTGGGTGTGCCGATCTGGTTGCCTTCGAGTAGGGAGCGCAGCTTCGAGATGGCCTGCAGGGCGGCCGATCCTGAGGAACCGTCGAGAGTGCCTCCGATCAGCTCGGCCAGCGCGTCGGTGACGGTCGCCTCCGCCGCGTCGGCGAGCCGCGAGCCGTCGTCGGTCAGGGCAAGCAGCGAGGACCGGCGATCGGACGGGTTCGGCTGCCGGACGGCCCATCCCCGCTTCTCCAGACGGTCGACGCTCTTGCTGGTCGCGCCGATGCCGATGGCGAACTCGGCGGCAAGGTCCGCCACGCGAGATCCGGGGTGGTCGCGCAGGTAGCGCAGGGCCTCGAACTGTGAGGTGACGATCCCATGCCGTTCGCGGAGACGGTCGTTGAGTGCGTTGTACAAACGCGTCTCGCATCGGACCAGATCGGCGAAGAAGCCCGGAAGGTCGGCTACGTCACCGCCGCTCGATTTAGATGCCACGGCATATAGTGTAGCGGCATCTACTTACGGCGGGAGCACAACCATGAGCAAGGAACAGCGCGCCCAGGTCGACACGATGCTGCGGCAGCCGCGGCCCGAGGGCCCCCGGTCGGTCGAGGCGATCCGATCCGGATTCAAGGCGCTGATGTCCCGGATGATCGTGCCCGGCGACATCCGCGTCAGGCAGACCACCCTGGGCGACCGACCCGCACTGCATGTCGAGCCGGACAACGGGCGACGAGGCGGGACGATCCTGTACTTCCACGGCGGCGGCTGGGTGTTCGGCTCTCCCGACACCGCTCTGTCGCTGACGGGAAACATGGTGGCCAAGACCGGTTTCGCGGCGTACTCGGTGGATTACCGGCTTGCCCCCGAGCATCCGTTCCCGGCCGCGATCGAAGACACCCTGGGCGCCTACCGCGCCCTCCTCGACAGCGGCACAGACCCCTCGGCCATCGCGTTCGTCGGCGACTCCGCCGGCGGCGGCCTCACCGTCACCACCTGCCTCGCCGCCCGCGACGCGGGCCTTCCGCTGCCCGCCGCCATCGTGGCGTTCTCCCCGGGCCTCGACGCCACCCGAACGGGCGAGAGCATGGACACCAAGGAAGGCATCGACCCGATCTTCACCCGCGAGACCGTGGGACACACCGGGGCCATGTACCTCGCGGGAGCCGACCCGCACCAGCCCCTGCTCAGCCCGGCCGTCCTCGCCGATCTGACCGGCTTCCCCCCGATGCTGCTCCAGGTGGGCACCAACGAGATCCTGCTGGACGACTCCACGCGCCTGGCCGCGCGCGCGAGGGCGGCCGGAGTGGATGTCATCCTGGACGTCACCGCCGACGTGCCGCACGTGTTCCAGTCGTTCGCCGGCGTCCTGGACGAGGCGGACGAGGCACTGGACCGCGCGGCTTTCTTCCTCGGCCAGCGCATCCGTGCCAGGGGCACGGCGCACCCGTCAGCGCCGGCCGCCACCACCCCGTCTCGCTGAGCAAGAGCGAGATCAATATCACCGCGGCTTCCCGCACCTTGGCTGCTCACGCCCGGCCACGTGAAGGGTCAGTCCCCGACCTGCCCGGTCAGGCTCGGGCCGCCGAGTCCGGCGAGCAGTTCGCGCAGCAGGCCGGCGAGCTGCTCGCGGCGTTCGGGCGAGAGATGGCCGACGAGGCGGTCCTCGGCCACGAGCAGGTCGGCGACGACACGGTCGAGCAGGGCGTTGCCCGCGTCGGTGAGGGCGACTGCGCGCGCGTGGTAGCCCGACCCGGCGGTGGTCCGTTCGACCAGCCCGGCCCTGGCCGCCCGCTCCACGCGCTGGGTGATCGCGCCGCGCGTCACCATGCACGCCTCGGCCAGCTCGCCCGGGCTCATCCGGTAGGGCGGGCCGGAGCGCCGCAGCGTGGACAGCAGATCCAGGGTCGCGACGTCCACGTCCAGGGTCGCGAGGAGACGGCGGCGCTCGTCCCCGAAGAACTTGGCGGCCCACCAGATCCGGGTGATGACCCCGATCGACTCCACCGGGACGCCCGGCAGCTCGCGCCGCCAGGCGTCCTGGATGGCGTCGGCGCCGTCGCGTGGCGGCTCAGCGGCCACGCTCGGCCCCGCCGTTCACCTGGATGATCTGCGCGGTGACGTGCCCGCCGCCGGGCGAGGCGAGCCAGTGCACGGTCTCGGCGATGTCCTGCGGCGACCCGGCCCGGCCGGTGTGGGTCTGCCCGACGAGCATCGTGCGGCGTTCGTCGTCCATGGTGCCGCGGAAGAACTCGGTGTCCTCGATGAACCCCGGGGCGATCACGTTCACCGTGATGCCGCGTGGCCCGAGGGCGGAGGCGAGGTCGAACGCGTAGGGGTGCAGGGCCGCCTTCATCGGGCCGTAGGAGGTGCCGCCCGACCCGCGGAAGGCCGCGATCGAGCTGATGAACACCACTCGCCCGTGCGGGTTCAGCAGATCGCGCAACGCCTCGGTCGGCAGCACCGCCGTCAGCACGTTGGCCCGGAAGTTGCCGGTCCACCGCTCCGCGACGCCGCCCGAGTCGCCGTGCCTCTCGATGTTGCCGCCCGCGTTGTTGACCAGCACGTCGATCGCGCCGAAGCGCTCGGCCAGGTCGGTGCGCACCCGTTCGACCTCCGCGGGCTCGCTCAGGTCGGCCACCAGTGCGGTGCCGCCGATCTCCTTGGCCGCCTTCTCCAGGACGTCGGCGCGGCGGCCGATGATCGCCACCCGGTCCCCGTCGGCCGCGAAGCGCGCCGCCACGGCCTTGCCGATGCCGGTGCCGCCGCCGCTGACCACTATCGTGCGCGTCATTGCGATCCCCTCTGAGTTTAGCCCTAAACTCAGCCTAGCTCGCCGGAGGAACCGGATCGCAACGGTGGGCTGAAACCATCGTCGCGGAGGCGCGGCCGGTCAGCCGCCGAGCCCGAGCCGTACGGCCCGGGCAAGGGGGGTGGCGTCGCCGGGGGCCAGCGCCTCGGTCAGGAAGAGCGGAATCTGGGACATGAAGCGAGGCCGGGCACCATGGTGGGGCTGCGCGGCGTGGACGAGGTGCGGGTGGCACAGGTAGACGTCGCCGGGCAGTCCCGTGGCGTGGGTCTCGGGCCGGTGCGCGGTCGCCTCGTCCAGTACCGGGCCCGAGGCGAAGAACTCCAGCCCCTGCTCGCCGTACGGTTCCAGGACGCGGACGGCGTCGAGGTGGGAACCGGCCCTGATGCGGGTCGGCGCGTCGTCGGGGCCGACCTCCGACAGCAGCACCAGCACGAGCATCGTGCGGGACGCGAGGGTGACGGTCCCCCAGGCACCGGCGGGTCCGGGGTCGTTCTGGTCGATGTGCCAGCCGGTGTCCCCGGCGTCGGAGGGGTGGGGGAACCGGACGGGCGTGTTGCCGATGGTGCCGCGCGGCACCCATCCGCCCTTGCCCGCGACGAGGTCCAGTGCCTCGGTCAGGCGCGGGGCGCGCATCGCCTCCCCGAACGGGCCCCGCCCCGCAGGGTCGGGGGCGGCCCACACCACCGGCTGCGTCCAGTCGTCCGGCCGGTCGGGGGACAGCCCGATCTGCCGCCACAGCAGATCCCTGATCCGGTCCCCGGTCTCGCGAGGGAACGCCTCCTCCACCTTGAGGAAGCCCTCGGTGACGAACCGGTCGAGGTCGGCGTCGGTGAAAACAGCCATGGCCGGACGCTAGCGACCTCCCGCGCGGGTGTCGATCGAATTAACCCCGGCACGGCCGGCCCCTGATGCCGATGAAAGGCGGTCGTGGTGTCCCTGTGGCACGGCCCAGCCGCCATGCCCCGTGCCGGGCGAGCCCGAGGGCCGCGACGAGTTCGCGTACCGTCAGCGCGCCGTCGCGCAGGGGCAAGGCACCCGCCGCCGCCCCGGCGTACACGATGGGCGGGGCAGGCCGCGGAGAACGCCCGCAGGTGACCGTTTGGCGCCCCGTTCGGCGAGCAGGAGGCCGCAGGCTCCGTTCGCGAGGCCGATGCGCGCTGCGTCGGCGATGTCGGCCATCGCGTCATCGAGCAGACGCCGTTCCCGGGCGTCGGGGAACAGGTGAGGGCCGCGGGGCGTCATCCCGTGATCACGCGGATGAGTCCGGGGATGACGCCCCGCCCGGTTCACCAGGTCTTGCCGGCCTGCTCCCGGATCGTGCGGTTGATTCGGTTGAAGAAGTTGGTCATCGCGATGTTGAGGATGATCGCGGACAGCTGCTTGTCGTCGAAGTGGGCGGCGGCGGCGTCCCAGATCTCGTCGGTCACGCCCGGCGCGCCGTCCTGGATCCGGGTGGCGGCCTCGGTCAGCGCGAGCGCCGCCCGCTCCGCCTCGGTGAAGAACGGCGTCTCGCGCCATGTGACCACGTTGTGCAGCCGCTCGTCGGTCTCTCCGTGCTTCTTCGCCGACGCGACCCCGGCGAAGACGCACGGGCTACAGCCGTTGATCTGGCTGGCGCGCAGGTGGACCAGCTCGAGGACGCGCGGGTCGGCGCCACCGGAGTGAATCGCCTTGTAGAGGTGCTGGATCGCCGTGGTCACGTCGGGATTCGCCGGGCTTTTCATGCGTGCTTCCATTGGTGCGGCTCCTTCATCGGTTACCTCGGCCCGTCCGGGCCCGTCATTCCCATGACGGAGCAGATTCGAGGAAGGTAACAAACATGTCCGACACCAGCCCGGCGGACCTGGTGACCACGACGTTCGAGGCCCAGCGCGACCGGCTGCGCGCGGTCGCCTACCGCATGCTCGGATCGCACGCCGACGCCGAGGACGTGGTCCAGGAGGCCTGGCTGCGGCTGTCGCGCCAGGACACGGCGGCCATCCACAACCTCGCCGGCTGGCTGACCACGGTGGTCGGCCGGATCAGCCTCGACGTCCTGCGATCGCGTCAGGCCCACCCCGAGGCGTCCTACGACGACCGGCTGCCCGAGTTCGTCGTGACGGTCGACGACGGCCCCGCGCCCGAGGACGATGTGGCGCTCGCCGACACGGTCGGGCTCGCGCTTCTCGTCGTCCTGGAGTCGCTCGGGCCGAGCGAGCGGCTGGCGTTCGTGCTGCACGACCTGTTCGCGGTCTCGTTCGACGAGATCGGCCAGATCCTCGGCAAGTCCGCCGCCGCCGCCAAGATGCTCGCCAGCCGCGCCCGCAGGAAGGTGCAGGCGGCCGAGCACCCGACGGCCGCCGGACGGGAGCAGCGCGAGGTGATCCAGGCCTTCCTGTCGGCGGCTCGCCGCGGCGACTTCGAGGGGTTGCTGCGCGTGCTCGACCCCGAGGTGAAGCTGACCGCCGACACACCCGGCGGTGTGGTCGTCGTCCTCGGCGCCACCGAGGTCGCCGCCGGCGCGCAGCTCCGTCTGCGCGCGGGCGCGGCCGCGCGAGGCCGAGCGGTGCTCGTCAACGGCCTTCCCGGGTTCGTGGCGTGGCGCGAGGACGGCACCCCGCTGTCGGTCATGGCGTTCACCGTCGCCGACGGCCGGATCGCCCACATCGCGGTCGTGGCCGACCCGGCCAGGCTCGCGGCGATGGACCTGCCGGACCCGGAGTGAGTCACCGACGGAACCGGCTTCGTCCGTGGTCCGCGACCTTCAGCTTCCGCAGCCCTGCGTGGTGGGTAGTTGCTCGAACTCCGCGGCGAACGCGGGATCCGCCACGCCCGGCGCTGGGCGGCTGGCAAGGGAAGCGTGCACGGGGGGTGCCGGACCAGCGCATCCCGTTCACCTGACCAGCCTCGGCACCAAGCACGTACCGCACGTTGCGCCCGAGCACACGCCGCGCGGGGGCACGGCAGCCGCGCGGCCGGCGCCCAGGGGCGAGGCGGATGGCGATGGACACAGCGGGAAGGAACCGGGACCGGGCCACGGCCGGGCCACGGTGGCGCCGCCACCCCCAGACCGCCACCGGCAAGACGACGACCACCCTGACGATCGACGACCGTCAGTCCCCGCGGTGTCTCTGCCGTCTTTGCGGCCGCGCCCTACTGGGTTCTCACCTTCCGGAAGAAGTCCCGGATGTCGGTGACCAGGAGGTCCGGAGCCTGCAGCGAGGCGAAGTGCCCGCCGCGGGAGAACCGCGACCAGTGAACGACCGTGTTCGACAGCTCCGCCAGCCCGCGGATCGCCCGGTCGCCGAGGAAGTTCGCCACCCCCGTCGGCACCGGCGAAGGCGCGGGGCGCCGGCCCCACGCCTGCGACCCGATCTCCAGGTACAGCCGCGCGGCCGATCCCGCCGTCGCGGTCAGCCAGAAGATCGTGACGTTGGTCAGGACGGTGTCGCGGTCTATGGGGGTTCGCTCGGTACGGGTGGGGTCCCAGTCCACGAACCACTCCAGATTCCAGGCCAGTTGCCCGGCCGGGGAGTCGTTGAGCGCGTACGCCAGGGTCTGCGGCCGGGTGGACATCTGGGTGGCGTAGCCGGAGTGGGCATACCACCACGTCTTGTTCTGCTCGGCCTGTTCGCGCTCGTCGTCGGAAAGCCTGTCCAGCTCGCCGGGGTCGATCGGCGTCGAGGCGGTGGCCAGCGCGTTGACATGGACGCCGATCACGCGTTCCGGCGCGATCCGGCCGAGTTCCGGGGAGACGATGCTGCCGAAGTCGCCCCCCTGGGCGCCGTAACGCTCATACCCCAGGCGCCGCATGAGCTCGGCCCAGGCCCGCGCCACGCGTCCGGCGCCCCAGCCGGTCTCGCGGGTCGGGCCGGAGAACGCGAAGCCCGGCACCGAGGGCGCGACGACATGGAAGGCGTCCGCCGGGTCCCCGCCGTACGACCGCGGGTCGGTCAGCGGCCCGAGGATGTCCAGGAAGTCGTACACCGTGCTCGGCCAGCCGTGCGTGAGGATCAGCGGTGTGGCGTCGGGCTCAGGGGAGCGTACGTGCAGGAAATGGATGTTCTGGCCGTCGATCTCGGTGGTGAACTGCGGGACCTTGTTGAGGCGGGCCTCGTACTCGCGCCAGTCGTAGGCGGTGCGCCAGTGTTCGACCAGCTCCATCAGGTAGTCCTTGTTCACCCCGTAGGACCAGCCGACACCGGGGAGTTCGTCGGGCCAGCGGGTGCGGGCCAGTCGGCCGGCCAAGTCGTCGAGATCGGCCTGCGGGATGTCGATGCGAAACGGTTCTAATGTGCTCACGCCAGTCAGCCTCCCGTCCGTGTAGGACAGGTCCGGTCCTACACATCCGTCACCATGGACAGAATGTTGGATACCCCGGGCCGCCTGCTCCGGCTGCTGTCGTTGCTGCAGACCCACCGCGACTGGTCGGGCACCGAGCTCGCCGAACGCCTGAACGTCACGACCAGAACGGTGCGGCGCGACGTCGAAAGGCTGCGCGAGCTGGGATATCCGGTGCACGCCACGGGGTCCAGTCGGCCCGGACAGCCGAACCCCATCGCCTGGTCTCCTGGGGCCGCAGGTGGTACCTGATCGCCTGGGACGCCGGCCGGGGCGACTGGCGCACCTTCCGCGCCGACCGCATGTCGCTGCGCACACCCAACGGGCCCCGCTTCACCCACCGCGAGCCACCCGACGGCGATGTGGCGACCTACCTCCGCAGGACGATCGGCCGTGACATCTGGCCGTACCGCTCCCGGCTGAGGGTGCACGCCCCCGCGGCGCGGATCGCCGGGCGCGTCGACGGCGTCGTCACCCCCATCGACGACGACACCTGTCTGCTGGAACTGGCCTCCGACTCATTCGACCTGGTCGCGCTCGTGGCAGGCATGCTCGACGTCGACTTCGACGTCGACTTCGACGTCGAATCGCCGCCGGAACTCGCCCGGCACCTTCGCAAGCTGTCCGACCGCTTCGCCAGTGCGGCCGGACAGCGGTGACAGGAGTTCCGCCGCAGCGGCTCCGGTCAGACGAGGGCGAGCTGGCGGTCGGGGGAGCGGCGCCGCCGCCAGCGCCGCGCGTCCCTGCCGATGCCGTAGGTCTCGGCGAGCGCACGCACCTGCTCGGCGATCCGCCGCCGGTAGCCGTCCTCGGCGACCTGGCCCCTGCCGTACAGCGCCTGGTAGCGCGGCACGAGACCGGGATGCTCGCGCTCCAGCCACCCCATGTACCACTCCCGCGCGCCGGCGGGCAGGCGCAGCACGACGGGCGTCACGCTGACCGCGCCCGCCTCGGCCGCCCGCCGTACGGTCGCCAGCAGGTGATCGGTGGAGTCGGTGATGAGCGGCAGGATCGGCGCCATCAGCACACCGCAGGGAATGCCGGCCTCGTTCAGCGCGGCGCAGATCTCCAGGCGCCGCTGCGGTGTCGCCGCTCCCGGCTCCACCGCGCGTCGCAGGCGGTCGTCGACGAAACCGACCGATACCAGGGCGCCGACCTGGGTCACCTTCGCGGCCTCGCGTAACAGCTCCAGGTCGCGCAGGACGAGGGGGCTCTTGGTGAGCACGGTGAACGGGTTGGCCGCGTCGGCCAGGGCCCGGATGACGCCGGGCATCAGGCGGTAGATCTCCTCGGCCGGCTGGTAGCAGTCGCCGGTGAGGCCCAGCGCGACCGGCTCGCCGCTCCAGCGGGGGGAGCCCAGCTCGCGCCGCAGGCGCCGGGCCAGGTCGGTCTTGACGACGATCTTCGTGGAGAAGTCGCGGCCCGGGTCCAGGCCGAGGTAGCGGTGGCCGCGCCGGGCGGTGCAGTAGCCGCAGCCCGCCTCGCAGCCGCGATAGGGGCTCGCACCCCACGTGAAGGGCAGCTCGGCGGCTTCGGGCACCCGCTCGAGCGCCGCGCGGGCCGGCACCTCGAAGCAGGTGATGCCGTCGAAGACGCGCGTGACGGCCTGCCGCTCGATACGCGGGCGGGTGGGGCCCTCACCGACGAGCGACTGCTGCACGGACTCTCCGGGCTGCCTGGGCTGCCGCACGGGCTGTCCAGGCCGCCGCGCCTGCTCTTGCTCGGGCTGCCGCGCCTGCTGCTGCCCCTGGGGCCGCGCAGCGGGCTGGTCCTCCGCACGGGAAGTGGCGTCGCGACGCATGAGGTTCAGTAGAACACGCATTCGACCCCTGCGCCAAGTGTCCACGCCCGCGCGCGTCCCCGCCCGTACAGGGCCCCGCGGCGGTCAGGGCACGACGGCGGTCAGGGCTCGATGGAGGCGGCGGCGTGACAGGCGCCGTACCCGTCGGCGCGCGCGACCACGCGGCCCGACCGCACCCGGACGGCCGCCTCGGTCCCGTCGCTCACGGCGGTCACCCCGGCCGCCGCCGCGACGGCCCCCTCGTCGTCGTGCACCACGCACAGGCGCGGCCAGGCCTGCGCGGGCAACGCCTGCCGCAGGCAGGCGCGCAGCTCGGCGAGGGTCAGCCGGGCGAGCGGCCCCAGTTCGCCGGGGTCGCCGGTGACCAGGACCGCGGTGACCTCGCCGCCGGGCGGCGCGGCCCGCACCGCCTCCTCCACGGCCCCCAGGTGGTGCAGCCCGAGGACCGCCACCACACCGTCACGTGTGAGCGGGGCCGGCCCGCCCCGCAGCGCGTCCACCGCGGGCGGCGGCGACCAGGGCTCGCCGGCGGGCCGTGCGCGGGGGACGAAGGGCAGGTGCGGGGCGTCCCACCGGTCGCCGAGATCGAGGTCCGCCAGCGCGGCGCAGGCCGCGACGATGTCGAACGGCTCGGCGAACCCGGGCGCCGCGTCGGCCATCTGGCTCGCGCCGTGCAAAGTGGTCAGGGCCGTCTCCGCGATCCGCACCCGGCGCCGCGCGGAGGCGTCCCCGTCCAGCCGTTCGAGCGCGAGCCCGAGCACGATCGCGTTCAGCTTCATGAGCTGCGCGAACGGCTGGCGGACCCGCTGGTCGGCGAGCACCTCCGGCATCAGATCCATGCCGAGCCTGGCCGGGCCGTCGGTGGCCAGCGGAAGCCGGGAGACCCACGCGCGGGCGAACGCCGCGAGCGCCTCCCGGGCCGTGGCCGCGCCGGGTGTCCGGGCATGGAGTGTCTCGGCATCGGGCGTCCCGGGATCGGGTGTCTCGCCGGACGTGGGGGAGGGCCGCCGCCCGCCGTCCGGCCCGGCCTCCCGCTCGGCCAGGTCGGCCAGCACCGAGAAGTACAGGGCCCGCTTGCCCGGGAAGTTGGAGTAGACCGCGCCGCGGGTGAGCCCGGCCCGGTCGGCGATCGCGTCCACCTTGGCGTCGCGGAACCCCCGCTCGGCGAACTCGTCGCGGGCGGCGGCCAGCACCCTGGCCCGGTTTCGCGCCTGAAGCTCGGCCCTGGTGAGGCGTTCCATCCCTCTCCTCGTCCCCGTACGCCCGCTTGCCGTACGGCGGGACCCAAGATACCGTCACCACTCAGATGACAAGAACATCTGGGATGAACATCTGGAGCTGCCCGTGATCACCCTGCCCGAGGTGGACCTCACCGACCCCGAGGTCCTGAGCGACCCCTTCACCGCGTACGGACGCGTGCGCGAACGCGCGCCGCTCGCGCGGCTGCTGATCCCCGGCCTCGGCCCGATATGGGCCGTGACCAGGCACGACGGCGCGCGGGCGATGCTCGGTGACGCCCGATTCGAGCTCACCGCCGACAGCTTCATGCGCCCGCAGGTCCCCGACGACTGCCTGCCGTACATGCGGACCATGAGCGAGATGAACGGCCCCGACCACGCGCGGCTGCGCAAACTGGTCGCCCCGGCCTTCACCCCCCGTCGCGCCGCCGAGTTCCGGCCCCGGATCGAAGCCATCGTCGACGCCCTGCTCGACGACCTGCCCGCCCGGGCCGACGGCGGGCAGGTGGACCTGCTGCGGCACTTCGCCCGGCCGCTGCCGATGGACGTCATCTGCGCGCTGGTCGGCATCCCCGATGAGGACCGCCCGCGCTGGCGTGAATGGGGCGCCACCGTCGCCGCCGGGGCGGGCCAGGACTTCGCGCGGGCCATTCCGGGCATCATGGCGGGGGCCAGGGACGCCGTCGCCGCCGCCCGCGCCGGTCATTCCGGCGAGCCCGGGGGCGTGCTGGACGAGTTGGTGCGCGTCCAGGCCGAGGACGGCGACCGGCTGAGCGACACCGAGATCGTCACCCTTGTCTGGCACCTGGTCCTCGCCGGACAGACGCCGACCAACCTCATCGCCAACGCCGTGGCCGCCCTGCTGTCCCACCCCGACCAGCTCGCCGCCGTACGCTCCGACCCCGCGCTGATGCCGGGGGCCGTCGAGGAGCTCATCCGCTGGTGCGGCCCCACACTGCTGGCGATCCCGCGCCACGCCCGCCAGGACGTCGAACTGCACGGCGCGACCGTGCCCCGGGGCGCCAAGGTCACCGCCCTGGTCGCGGCGGCCAACCGCGACCCACGGGTGTTCACCGACCCCGACCGGCTCGACGTCACCCGGGCCCCCGGCGCCGGCCACCTGGGGTTCGCCCACGGCCCGCACTTCTGCCTCGGCGCCTCCATCGCCCGCGTGCAGACCCAGGCCGCGCTCACCGCGCTGCTGCGCCGCTTCCCCGGCCTGGCCATGGCCGCTCCGCCCGGCGAACTGCGCGCCCCCGACCCCGGCACCTGGCGGCTGACCGCGCTTTCGGTGACCCTGTAGACACGGCCCGCGGCGCGGCGCCCACTCTGCGCCCGCTCGGCGGCCGGGAGCGGGCGGCGCTCGGGCTCACCAGCGGGTCAGGCGACGGGGATCCAGGTGAACCTGCCGTCGGAGCGGCGCTCGGCGCGCCCGAAGACCACGTCGGCGAAGTGACCGCCGTAGCCGACGGTGTCCGGGCGGCTCAGCTCTTCGACCAGGCGGCGGCGGTGCTCGGCGGACTCGCCGGGGTCGTGGTCGATGCCGCAGGACCATTCGGGGTGGGTCACCTGGACGGGGGAGTGGAGTGCGTCGCCGAACGCGATGAGCCGCCGGCCGCCGCCGGTGATGGTGTAGGTGGTGTGGCCGACGGTATGCCCCGCCGCGAACGAGGCCCGGACGCCGGGGAAGATCTCCTCGCCGTCCGCGGCCGGGTGAACGCGGGCGGCGAAAACGGCCAGGCGTTCCTCGGTCGCCCCGCCCGCGGCGGCGAGGTCGCGCCGCTCCCACTCGGGCGCCGCGACGAAGTGGGTGGCGTGCGCGAAGGGCGGTGTGCCGGTGCCGGGCGCGGCGCTCCAGGCCCAGCCCAGGTGGTCGGTGTGCAGGTGGGTGATGGCGACGGCGTCGATCTGGCGCGGCTCCCGGCCCAGCCGCCGCAGGCTGTCCAGCAGCCGCCCGCCGTACAGGTCGCCCAGGAAGGGGTTGGCCGGGTCGTCGGGGTGGGACTCGGGGCCGAATCCGGTGTCGATGAGCAGCGCGCGCTCGCCTCGCTCGACCAGCAGCGCGCCGATGCCCGCGACCAGGAAGCCGCCGTCGTCGAGGTGGTCGCGGTGGGCCGCCCAGTCGGCGGCGGTGGCGGCGGGCAGCCAGCCGCGCGGCTTGAGCCGGACCAGCCCGTCGGGGACGTAGCTGATCGTCAGCTCGCCCAGGCGGAGCGTACGGGTGCGCGGCGCGCTGCTCAGCCGTGCCCGGTCGAAAACGGTGGTCGTGGTCATGGACCCTGCCTTGCGCTCGGTGGATCGCCGCCGGGCGGCGACGCGAAGCAAAAGCTACAACTAGAACGATTCTAATTGCAATCATTCGAACTGCAGTAGACTCCTGCCGTGACCACCGAGCGCGAGACCCGGGCCCAGACCGATCGAGAGCTGTGCGGGCTGATCAACGGTCTCGCCAAGCAGATCGAGGCCCACCTGCGGGTCCGCGCGGCCACCCTCGGCCTGACCGCCTCGCAGGGCGCCGCGTTGCGCGAGCTGACCCGTCCCATGACCCTGCGCGAGCTCGCCGAGCGGATGAGCTGCGAGCCCTCCAACGCCACCTTCGTCGCCGACCGGCTCGAAGAGCAGGGCTATCTCGAACGTCACCCGCACCCCGGCAACCGCCGCGCCAAGCAGCTCGTCCTCACCCCCGAGGGCGCCGAGCTCCGTGAACGCCTCCTCGGCCTGCTCTCCGAGGACTCCCCGCTGGCCCCTCTGGCCTCCGAAGAGCAGGACGTCCTTCGGCGCCTGCTCGCCCGTGCCGTCATCCGCTGAACCCGCGTCGCCGGCATGATCGATTACAAGCCTGGAGCGCCTGGTCGGCCCGCGCATGGCTTTGCGGAGCCTTGCCGCGTAAAATTGGGACAAGCGTTCAGTTTTCATCGAAGAGGTTCCCATGGCCTGGCTCCTGCTCGTCGCCGCGATCGCCTCGGAGGTCCTGGCCACCTCCGCGCTCAAACTCAGCGACGGCCTGACCCGCTGGGGCTGGACCATCGTGGTCGCCGCCGGGTACATCGCCTCGTTCATCCTGCTGGCCTGGGCGCTGAAGCTCCGCATGCCCGTCGGCATCGCGTACGCGGTGTGGGCGGGCACCGGGACCGCCGCGATCGCGCTGATCGGCGCGCTGTTCCTCGGCGAGCACATGAACCTCGTCAAGGCCGCCGGCATCGCCCTGATCATCACCGGGGTCGCCGTGCTCAACCTCTCCGGCGCGCACTGATCGATCGGCCCGGCGCCGCCCGCCGGCACCCGCGCGATCGGCACGGTCGGCGAGCCGGCCTCAGGGGGCTGTGCCCGGGCCGAATCGATGCCGGTACTCCATCGGAGTGAGCCCGATCTTGCGACGCATCAGCGCACGCAGATTGGCGGCGGTGCCCAGCCCGCTGTGCCGCGCGACCTTCTCGAAGCGCGACTCGCCCCGCTCGATCAACCGGCAGGCCAAGGCAAGCCGTTCCCCTGTGAGCCACGCCAGCGGCGTGGTGCCCAGCTGCGCACGGAAGCGGCGATGCAGTGTCGCCGGACTGACCGAGGCGCGCGCCGCGAGGTCGGACACCGTGAGCGGCGCGTCCAGCCGCTCCTGCGCCCAGGCGAGGACGGGCGCCAACGACTCATCCGGCACATCGGGCACAGGCCGCTCCACGAACTGCCGCTGCCCGCCGTCGCGGTGCGCCGCGAAGACGAGCCGCCGGCTCACGGAGTTGGCGACCTCCGTGCCGTGGTCGCGGCGGACGATGTACAGGCCGAGATCGAGCGCGGCGGCGCTCCCCGCGGATGTGAGGATGTCACCGTCGTCCACGAACAACACGTCCGTCTCCAGGCGGACGGAAGGGAAGCGGGCCCGGAAGGAATCGGCCCACTGCCAGTGCGCGGTGGCCCGGCGCCCGTCGAGAACCCCGGCCTCGGCCAGAGTGAACGCACCGCTGCAGAAGCCGACCAGGCGGGCACCGCGCGCATGCGCCCGCCGGACCGCGTCGAGCACGGCGGGGCGGCGGGGCACCTCGACGTCGGGACGGTTGGGGACGATCAACGTGTCCGCCGATTCGGCCGCCTCCAGGCCGGCGACACCCGCGAGCGTGAAGAACCCGTCCCGCATCGGCGTGCGCGGTTCAGGGGCGCACAGGCGGAAGTCGTAGAGATCACGCCCGAGCTCGGGCCGGCGCAGGCCGAAGATCTCGGTCGCGCAGCCCAGCTCGAAGGGGTTGGAGTTCGCGTCGACGATCACGACGACCCGGTGTGGGCCCGCCGTACGAGCCGTATGCGAGGATCCTTGCGCCATGTGCTATTCCTAGCACTCACGCCGATCGTGCCCGGCGGGCCAGGATTCACTCGTGAGCAACGAACCCATCGCCCTCGGCGAGGCCCTGGCCTCCTTCGACGCCCTGTGGAGCCCGCGCATCGTCACCCGGGTCAACGACTACGACGTACGCGTCGCCAAGGTCGAGGGCGAGCACATCTGGCACGTCCACAACGACACCGACGAGTTCTTCCTGGTGCTCGACGGGGAGCTGCACATCTCCTTGCGTGAGCCCGGCGGGGAGCGCACGGTCCGGCTCCCTCGGGGCGCGGTGTTCACCGTCCCCCGCGGGACGGAGCACAAGCCGTCCGCTCCCACCGGAGCCTCGATCCTCATGTTCGAGCCCACCGGGACATCGACGGTCGGCGACCGCCACGCCGAGGTTCCCGACCACATCGACGCGACGACCGGGCACGCGCTCGGCTCACAGTGAGGCGCCACCTGGGCCGGCCACAGCAGGGCATGATTTGTCAGACGACTCAGGAGTGATCCGGACGGCTCCGCGGCCGACGGCGGAGCCCCGACGATCCAGGGGAGGATCACGGCGTGCCCGATCAGGACCGGCCCGCACCCGTCCCGGCGGCGGCCCCCGCACGCGGGGTCGCCGTGCGGGCCGCCTCACCCCAGCCGCGGCGCCCGCAGGAGCGCGCCGTACGCCGCAGGGAGGCGCTGCTGGACGCGGCCGTCGACCTGCTCGGCGACGGCGGCTTCGCCGCCGTGACGCACCGCGCCGTCGCCCGCCGGGCAGGTCTGCCCCTCGCCGCCACCTCCTACTACTTCACCAGCCGCGACCAGTTGCTGGCCGAGGCGTTCGCCCTGCTCGTCGAGCGCGAACTCGCCCGCATGCGGGCGACGGTGGACCACCTCACGGGCCGTACGCCGCCGGCGGTCGCCGAGACGCTCACCGGTGTGTACGCCTCCGACCGGCTGCGCCAGCTCGGCCTGTGGGAGCTGTACCTGCAGGCGGGCCGCGACCCGGCGCTGCAGGCCATCGCCCGTGCCTGGACCGACGGCTGCGACGGCATCGTCGCCGCGGTGCTGGACGGCGCGGGCTACCCCTGCGGGCCCGGGGAGGTTCGCTTCGTCGCCGGTCTGCTGTCGGGACTGTGGGTGGAAGAGGTCGTCGAGGCCCGCCCCGACGGCAGGCAGCGGGCCCGGGAGGCGGTGGCCCGCGCGCTGACCGCGCTCGGACCGCCCGCTAGGGTCGGCCCATGATCTTCCATCTCGCGCTGGCCGCCGACTGGGACGCGGCCGTCACTGCGGGCGAGTACCGCGTCTCGACCCTCGGCCGGACCCTGGAGGAGGAGGGCTACATCCACGCCTCGGCGGACCTGGCCCAGGCGCGCGGCGTGGCGGACCGCTACTACGGACACGTCACCGAGCCCCTGGTGCTGCTGGAGATCGACGTGGACCGGCTCGGCTGCCCGGTGAGGCTGGAGGTGCCCGAGGGGGCGGACGAGGCGTTCCCCCACATCTACGGGCCGATCCCGGTGACCGCCGTGACGGCCGTCACGCGCTTCTCCCTGTAAGTGTCGGGCGCTGAGTGTCCGATACGTTCAAGACGGCGGACCCGCCCGCCTCCTACCGTTGCCGTCATGGCTCCTGCGTTCGATCTCATCGGCCTGGTCGTGACCGACATGGCCGCTTCCCTGTCCTTCTACCGCCGGCTCGGGCTGGACATCCCGCCCTCCGCCGACACCGAGCCCCACGTGGAGGTGACTCTTCCCGGCGGGCTGCGCCTGGCCTGGGACACCGTCGCGACCGTCCGTTCGTTCGACCCTTCCTGGTCACCCGCGTACGGCGGGCCGCGCATGGGGCTCGCCTTCCGCTGCGACAGCCCGGAGGAGGTCGACCGTCTGTATGAGGACCTGGTCAAGGCCGGATACGAGGGACACCTGCCGCCGTGGGACGCGTTCTGGGGGCAGCGCTACGCGACGGTGCACGACCCGGACGGCAACGGCGTCGACCTGTTCGCCGCCCTGCCCACCGGCTGACGGGGGTCAGGCGGTCAGCGCGCCGAGGGTCACGCCGGTCAGCGACCTCACCTCACGAGACAGGTGGGCCTGGTCGGCGTACCCGGCCACGGCGGCCACCGTGGCGAACGGCATACCCCCGCGGGCCAGGTCCACCGCCCGGTTCATCCGCAGGATGCGGCCGAGCGTCCGCGGCCCGTACCCGAACGCCTCCAGGCAGCGCCGGTGCAGCCGCCGCTCGCCGATCCCCGCGTCGGCGGCGATCCGCGCCACCGGCAGGCCCGCGCGCACGCCGTCCACGACGGCGCCGACGAGAGCGGCGTCCACAGGTCGGGGCGCAGCGCCCAGCCGGCGCGCCGCCTCCTCTTCCAGCACCGCACCCAGACAAGGGCCCGAATCGGCGGCCTCGCCCGCCCGCTCCGTCAGCCGCCGCGCCTCGGCGCCCGGCCACAGGTCGGCCAGCGGCACCCGCCGGTCGCGCAGTTCGTGCGCCGGAACCCCGAAGACCACCGGGCCGGTGCCCGGGCCGAAGCGCAGCCCCACGTAGCGGGCGCCGGGACGGTCGGCCACCACATGCGCGGCGGTGTCCGGCCCCGCCACCAGCAGCGCGCCGTCCGCCCAGATCACGTCCATGCACCCGTCCGGCAGCACGCGCCGCTCGGCGGCTCCCGAGCCGGGGGAGGTGCTCCACCACAGCACCGCGTCCGGCACACGCGACGCCCTCTCCCCGTACATGCCCGGCATTATCCCGCGCGTGGCGACAGCGGGGGTTGCGGGGCGTGACGAGATCCGAAGATTTCCAAGACGTCGCCTCACCGGGCCTATCGACCCCACGCCATAACGGCTGACCTGGGACCTGTCGTGCTTCTACTGCGGCGGCAACGCCAGGATCGGGCTCAGCGGGTCACGACGGTCTCCCGCTCCACACGCGACAGCTTCTCGGGATTGCGCACGTGGTAGGCACCGGTGACGTAGCCGTTCTCCACGCGCACCGCCACCACTCCGTCGATCTCCCCGTCGACTCGCACGAGCAGCCCAGGGCCGCCATTGATCTGAACCAGCTCGACCGACCTTTCCGCGTCGCGTTTCCACCAGCCGACGGCCAGCAAGCGAGCCACGTTGTCGATCCCCACAACGGGCCGCAGCAGGGCATGCCTGACTCCGCCGCCGTCGCTCAGAGCGACGACATCCGGCGCGAGGACGTCGAGCAGGCTCTGCAGGTCGCCGGTTTCGACCGCTCGCTGGAAGGCCTGAAGTGCGGCTCGGGTCTCGGCCGGGGAGGCGATGCCGCGCGGCCGGCGCGCGGCGACGTATGCCCGCGCCCGGTAGGCGATCTGGCGGACCGCGGCCTGGCTTTTGCCGACGGCTTCGGCGATCTCGTCGTAGTCCAGGTCGAACACCTCGCGCAGCACGAACACCGCCCGCTCGGTCGGCTGAAGCGTCTCCAGCACCAGGAGCATCGCCATCGAGACGCTGTCGGCCAGCTCGACGTCCTCGGCCACGTCGGGTGTGGTCAGCAGCGGCTCGGGCAGCCACGGCCCGACGTAGGACTCCCTGCGCCGACCGAGCGTACGCAGCCGGTCCAGCGCCTGCCGGGTGACGATCCGCACCAGATAGGCACGCTCCTCCCGCACGGTGTCGAGGTCGACGTCCACCCAGCGCAGCCAGGTCTCCTGCAGGACGTCCTCGGCGTCCGCGGCCGAACCGAGCATCTCGTAGGCCACGGTGAACAGCAGGTTGCGGTGGGCGACGAACGCCTCGGTGGCAGAGTCCACGGAGTCCACGGAGTCCACGGAGTCCACGGAGTCCACGGAGTCCACGGAGTCCACGGGGTCGACGCGGTTGGCACGATCGAGCGGCTCGGCTGGGTCCGCACCTCGTTCGCTGCGCTCGCTCACGCCCGGCTCCTGCCTGTTCGCTCTTGGCACCGCCACACGCACAAGACGCCGGCCCCCACCGCTTTGTAACACCCACGGTAGGTGGCCTATGTCACATGGCCGCTCTGTTACAGGGCTCGTGGCGCCGGCGTCTCGTGTTCGTCAGGACGCCGCGCGAACGATCCATACGGCACTGCGGCACGCGCCGTCACGAGTTGAGATTGAGAAGGGAAGACCTCGCCATGCCCACACCCGCGACGACCGACGCGACGACCAAGCGGGAGGACCTGCGGTCGCGTATGCCCACCCCCTTCGGTTCGTCCCCGAGATGGCGGTAGTCGGCGAAGGCCTGCACAAGGTCATCAAGAACGGCTCGATTCCACAGGTCACCATCCACCTGCTGCAGCTGCGCGCCGGGCAGATGCTCGGCAGCACGTACTTCACGATCAGGGAAACCGGCAACCTCCGCAGGATCGGTGAATCAGAAGAGCGCATCACCGCCGTGGCCACCTGGCACGACACCACCTACTTCACCGACGCCGAACGGGTCGCGCTGGAGCTCGTGGAGGCGGTCCTCACCCCGAACCCGTCCGGCGAGCGTGTCCCCGATGAGCTGTACGCCAAGGCGTCGGCGCACTACGACGACAAGGCGCTCTGGACGCTCATCATGGCGATCGCCCACATCGACTTCTTCACTCCCGCCGCTCTCATCGCCAAGCCGATCCCCGGCATGCCTCCCGGCCAGAACTACAGCGAGTAGGAAAGGCATACAGCATGAGGATCACCACGTTCGCGGTGGCAGGAGCGACCGGTCGGCTGGGCCGCCACGTCGTCGACGTCCTGGCTGAGAGGGGACACCAGGTCGTGCCGATGTCCCGAGCCACCGGCGTGGACATCATCACCGGTGAGGGTCTCGCCGAGGCCCTGACCGAGGTGGATGTCATCATCGACGTCGCCTCCTGGCACGCCTCGGACCAGGAGGCGGCGACGGAGTTCTTCCGCACGTCGGCCCGCAATCTGCACGAGTACGGTCAGAAGGCGGGTGTCGCCCAGATCGCCGTGGCGTCCATCATCGGCGTCGACAAGGCCACCGCCGGTTTCCTCGCCGCCAAGAAGGTGCACGAGGAACTCCTCCTGTCCGGCCCGATCCCCGTCCGCATTCTGCGGGCGGCGCAGTTCCACGAGTTCGTCGGTCAGCTCCTGGACTGGCAGCAGGGCGACGTCGCCTACATCCCGGCCCTGCCCGCCCAGCTCGTAGCCTGCCGCGCGGTGGCCGAGGAACTGGTCGACCTGGCCCTCGACCCGGGCGAGCCCACTCCAGGAACGCCGATCCCCGAGATCGCCGGACCCCGGAAGGAGACCTTGGCGGAGGCGGCCGCACTCCTCGGCGCCCGCCGAGGCATCAAGGTCGTAGGCGTTGACGGCTCGGGCATGCCCGATGCCGAGATCGCCGCCGAGGGCGGGTTCCTGCCCAGCCCGCACGCCAAGCTCGCAGGACCCACCTTCCAGGAGTGGCTCGGCACCCAACCCTGAGCAGGCCGTACGGCACGGCTTTGCCCTTGTTCTCGACGCTCCAGAGCCTCGAGAACAAGGGACTTCCCCCTCGACGCCCCCTGCACCGACTCTGAGGTGGTGGCCCCTGCGGTCGAACTGGCTGACAACTTTCCCCACCACGGTGCTCCGGTTGTCCTGGTCCGGCTCACGACCGGCGCGGACGGATCAGATGCCGCGCCAGGACGCACCGAGATCCCGCATCCGCCCGGCTCCCTGCCCGCCGGCTGGGACGTCATCGCCGATTGCCCGCCCGCAGCCAGCCGACGTAGTCGGTCACGGCCCGGTCGAGGTCGTACTCGGGGGCGTAGCCGGTGTCCTCCCGCAGCCGGGAGATGTCGAGACAGGCGTCCACGGCGGGCGCTCCCGGGGAGCGCCCAGGAAGCAGCACGGGCCCCGCCTCCGGCACGGCCCTGCCGATGGCGGCGGCGACCTCCTGGTTGGCGACGGCCCGTCCGCCGCCGACGTTGTAGGTGCGGTGGCGCAGCGTCGCGGTGGTCTGCAGGAGCGCGAGGGCCCGCCCGCAGTCGCGCGCGTAGCACATGTCGATCGCGTCCCCCGCATAGGAGGGCGCCGCCTCGCCTGGTGTGCCGCCCTCGCCGGGGGCGGCGGGGGAGACGCTCGCGCCGCCGGCCGCCGCGTGGCGCGCGGCGGCGTGGACGAGCCGGGGAGCGGCGAAGAACGGCGAGGACGGCCTGCCCAGCGGGCCCCAGATCGCCCCGATCCGGGCGGTGACCACGTCCAGCCCGGATGACGCGGCGACGTCGGCGACGACTTCGGCGATCTTCTTGCCGGCCGGGATCGGATGCGGGCTCGCGATCGGCAACGGCCCGTCCTCGCGGAGGGAGGGGCCCGCGACCCCCGCGTACACGCCGATCGTGCTCGCGACGACGACGCGGCCGACGCCCCACTCCCGCGCGGCGCGCAGCACGGTGAACAGCCCGGCCGTGTTCGCCGACAGTTCGTCCAGCGGCGCCGAGGCGCCCATCCCCGCCGCGGCCAGGTGCACGATGCCGGTGACGCGGTGACGCCTGCCGGCCGCCAGGACGGTGCCGAGGTCGGTGCAGTCCATCGGCTCCACCACGGCCCGCCCGTCCCGCACCTCCCGCTCACTCACAAGGGGCGGCGGCGGTCCCGCCGCCCGCTGGCCGAGCACGCAGCGTTCGCCGAGGTCGAGCAGGGCCCGCACGGTGTGCGCGCCGATGAAGCCGCGGCCGCCCGTCACGAGGATCATCAGGATCCCTCCTAATCGATAGCAAGCTAATGATCAGCATAACGGCGAGGTCATTAGCAGGCAAACGAATCGTAGGATGGCCAGGTGACCGAAGTGCTGAGACTGCTCACACGGGCGCAGAAGCTGTTACGGGCGGCGGCGGACGAGGCCATGAGCCGCCACGGCGTGCGCGTGGGGCAGAACCTCGTGCTGGAGGTCCTGTGGGAGACCGACGGGCTGACGCCGGGGGAGCTGGCGGCCCGCCTGCAGGTCACCACGCCGACCGTCGTCAACACCGCCACCCGAATGGAGGCGGCCGGACTGCTCGTACGGCGCCGTGATCCGGCGGACGGCAGGCTCGTCCGGCTGCACCTGACCCCGAAGGCCCGCGCCGCCGAACAACCGATCGCCGAGGCCAGGCGCCTGCTGGCGGAACACGCCACCGCCACCCTCACCGACGAGGAGCGGCGCCACCTGCACAGCGCACTGGAAAAGATCATCGAACGGATGACCGCCTCCACACCACCTCCCGGCCCCGGTGAGGACGAGGATCCGCCGCGCGCCGGTGACGCTCTTGACGAGTGAGCGGCTGAGGCGTGCGGGTGATTCGTGGAGGCCGGAACGAGACAGCCCTGTCCGGCCGCCACCGCAAGAAGGCCGACGAACAGGTCACAGGGGTCCTTGGCCCGTGAGGAACCTCCGCGAGAAATCCGGCGTTAAGCGACTACCGCGTGAGGGGCGACCTGGCACGATGATCTCGTCCGGCCGGGGGGACTCCGGAAACTATCTGCGGTAGCGCGGGAGGCGGGTCGGATGGCCACGGTGCGGACGCTTCCGGTGCCGGCGGCGAGCGTGCGGCTGGCGGACGCGGTGGCCACGTTCCTGGACACGATCGCGGTGGCGAACACCCGCCGCGGCTACGAGGTCCCGCTGGACAGAATGGTGCGTGACTTCGGCGCGGACACCAACGTGGCGCAGCTGGACCCGGACCGGGTGGCCGGCTGGTTCACCTTCGCAGGGGGCGGCTGCTCGGCGAAGACGTTCAACACCCGGCTGACCGCACTGGGCTCGGCGTGCGGCCACTGGCGCCAGCAGGAGTGGCTGGCCGGGGATCCGTTGGTGCGGCTGCGGCCCCGGCCGGTGCCGCCGGACAACAGCAAGGCGCTGACCCGCCCGCAGGTGGCCACGGTGCTCGAACTGGACGTGCCGCTGCGGGAGCGGGTGCTGTGGACGCTGCTGTACGAGTCCACCGCCCGCACCGAGGAGGTACTGCTGCGAGGGTGAAATCGAGATCCGGTCGGTGGTGCTCGAGCCCGCCGAGTACGCCGTGCTGAGTCCGGAACGCGAGGACTACCTGCGGACGCAGATCGCGCACCGATTAGGTTTCCGCGCCGCGCCCGTCTGTATGTGTGAGATCGACTCACGGGAGGCTGGCACGATGCGGAAACTGATCTTCGGCATGAACGTGACCCTGGACGGCTACATCGCCGCGATCGGTGACGACATCGGCTGGAGTGGAGGGGAGGGACCGGACTCATCGCCGAGCGCCGAGCTGTTCCAGTGGTGGTACGACCAGATGCGGGCGAGCGAGCTGTCGCTGTACGGGCGCAAGCTGTGGGAGGCGATGAGCTCCTACTGGCCGGCCGGCGACCAGCAGCCCAACGCTACCCCGGCGGAGATCGAGTTCGCGCGCCTCTGGCGGGACATGCCGAAGGTGGTGTTCTCGTCGACGATCGACAAGGTCGACTGGAACTCCCGCCTGGTCACGGGCGACGCGGTCGCCGAGATCGCCCGGCTCAGGGCCGAGGACGGCGGCCCGATGGACATCGGCGGCGCGACGCTCGCCGGGGCGGCCATGCGGGCCGGGCTGATCGACGAGTACGCGCTGGTCACCGTGCCGGTCCTGGTGGGCGGCGGCACGCCGTTCTTCACCGCGCTGGACAGCTGGGTGAACCTGAACCTGGTCGAGACGCGGACATTTCCCGGCGGCGTGGTGCTGACCCGATACGAGACGAGGCGATGAGCACGGGCCACATGCTCGGCTCGTAAGGCCAGGTCGAAATCCTTCCTGGCGTGCTTACCGTGACCCTCGGCGAGCGTTCGAGTGAGCTGTGGACCGCCTCGCTGAAGATGAGGACGACGGTGACGCCGGCCCGTGCGCTGGACTCGTCGACGATGGGGACTTGTCTGATCACAGCGTCGCGGGCAGGCTCAGCCATGGTTTGTCGGTGGCGTCGAATCCGGTGAGCTCGGCGATCTTCCCGTCGACGATGTGCAGGACCGCGATGGTGAACAAACGGTATTCCGGGTCGTCGGGGGTGCGGAGGTACAGCGCGGCGGCAGGCATGCGGTTGACCGTGGTGGCGGTGCAGCGCCAGTCGTCGTGGCCGCGCTGGAAGAGCCCGCCGGAGACCCAGCCGTCCACTGCGTCCTTGGCCGTGACGATCAAGGTGCCCGGCTCGGGCAGCATCGCGAAGCGCAGGTCGTCGCGCAGCAGGGCCATCAGCCCGTTGAGGTCGTTGCGCTCATGGGCGTCCATATACGACTTCACCACGCCGCGCTCGTCATCCGACAGCTCGTGCGGGGCAGGGCTCCGCCAGTCGAGGCGGCGGTCGGGCAGCTGCTCGCGCATCGTCACGCGCGCCCGCTGCAGTGCGCTGGTCACCGATGCGACGGTCAGCTCGAGGGCGTTGGCGGCCTTCGACGCCGGCCAGCCGAGGACGTCGCGCAAGATGAACACCGCCCGCTGCCGCGGCGGAAGGTGCTGGACGGCGACGATGAACGCCAGCTCGATCGTCTCCCGCGCCACCACCGATTCCTGCGGGTCCTCCGGGAGCATCCGGTCCGGGTAGGGCTGCAGGTAGCGCAATTCCGAGCCCGCGCCCGGCAGCTCGGCAGGCACGGGTGTGCGGTCGTTGCGCTTGTCCAGGAAGTCGAGGCAGGCGTTCGTGGCGATCCGGTACAGCCAGGTCCGCAGCGCAGCGTGGCCCTTGAACGACTCCCGCTTGTTCCACACCCGCAGGAACGTCTCCTGCGTCATGTCCTGGGCGTCCTCGTAGTTCGCGAGCATCCGGTAGCAGTGCACCTGCAGCTCACGCCGGTAGCGCTCCGTGATGAGCGCGAACTGTGCCGCGTCATTCGAGCGGGCCGCCGCGATGAACGCGGCCTCGTCGTCGCCTAGCAGTCTGGCGTCGGTCATGGTCGTCAATCCTTCCACCGGTGGCGAGGGGCTACCGGAACTGACGACGTGGCGGAGGATTTCTGAGCGGTGAAGCCGCTGAAACCGGGCCGTTCGTCAGGCCGGATGGGTCGGGTCGATCCAGGGGACGTGCTCGGGTCGGGCACACCCTCGATGTCGAGGTGGGGTCCCCGTAGTACTGGGGAAAAGATCGGGCGGATATGGCTGGTCTGGCTGATCGCCCAGTGCAGCGGCCGATCCCGGCCGGCCAGCGGCAAGCCCTATGCGTCACCGTGACCCGGCGCATGTCCTCCCAGTGCTGGGTAATCCGGTCGAGGTCGATGCGGCCGCGGGCGGCGCGGTCTGTAGGACCCGGTATCGGTGATGATCGCCTCCGGCGCTACGCCGCCCTGCTGGCCTAGCACCACATCGACGGCGTGCAGTGAGTCGCGCGGGGGTACCGGACAGCACCTTCGCCGTGAGACCAGCGGCCTGGTCGTTGATCATGTTGGGCCAGGTGATGCCGCGTTTGCGGCCGAAGTACTTCGGGTTCGGCCAGGCGTAGAGGGTCCGGACCGGGACGACGAACCGCAGCCCGTCCACCGAGGCAACCAGCCCACCACCCCACGCCTGCGCCAGCTCGATTTCCGCCTGGGCCTCAACCAGGGGCACGTTCGCGGCGGCCATGGTCTCGAATCGCACGTAGTTCTGGTCGACGTGATGCAGCCGGTCACGGGTGAGGGCCGTGGCGTGGCCGGTGAGCATCGGCGCCGGTTGCTCGGGCAGGCCGAGCGCGTTCATCCCCGGCCCGCGGGCGGTATCCCATGCCGCGCCGGACAGCAGATGAGCGCGCGGGTCGCGCCAGCGGGAGGACGCGGCGGCGAAGATGTTGCGGTGCTTGATGTGCCGGCGGCCCGCGCCGACAACGCCACCACCGTGGCCACGAGCACCGCGAGCTTGTGCTCCAGCGGCAGCCGGCGCAGCAGCGTCGCCTTTCCGGACATGCCGTGCGTGGCCAGGGCGAGCAGCCTCCGCGGCGGCACCGCCGACACGTTCAACCGGGCCGCGCCCAACGCCTCGATGTCGCCGAGCCGGCGCGGCGCGGCCACCATGCCCTTCGACGACGAGCGGAACACGCCGCGCCGCGGCCGTTCCAGCTCGCTCACTCGGCGCCGCTTGTCCTTGCCCTCCGGCACATCCAGCAGCGCGAGCAGTGCCCCGGCCACCTCCGGTATCACCTGGTCGGCCAGCGTCCGCCACAACCGCCGCTCGGCGGCCTGCCGTCCCTCGGCGACCAACCGCTCCAGTGTGGTGATGCCGGGCAGCAGCGCGTGCCGGTCCCGCAGCCACACGATCGCACCCTCCAGGATCGCCTTCGGCCCGTCCCCGGTCACCTACGCCTGGTCGGCGATCCACGCGGACAGCTCGGACTCCACTGCGGCGAACGAGCTCAGCCCGTACTCCTGCTGAATTTCCCAGGCGTGTTCGAGCTTGGTCTTCTCCCGTTCGGTCAGCTCGACCGGCACGTCCAACGGATCGGCCAGGAACATGCCCAGGTGCCGAACCGTGACGATCTGGAGGCCGAAGCCCAGGCGCGGGTGATCACCACGTCGTTTGCCGATCAGCCGCCGATCCTCGTCATCGAGATGGAAGAACCGCTCCACGTTCCACCCGCGACAGCGACCCGAACCGGCCGTAGCCCTCCAGCCCCTGGCTGATCACGGCGACATGATCGCAGACCTGCCTGAATAGCCCACAACGAGGGCCCTTACCGCCGGATCTCGCGGACTTGTTCCTCACGGGCCCCCTTGGGCGGTGATGCGCGGACAGGTGGTGGCCTGCCCGCGCGGATCGCGACGGGTGAGACCGTCCCTCACTTGATCACACGGTAGGTCAGGTGCTCGGCGGCCGGGGTGGACACGGAGTCGAGCGGCTCCAGACGCAGCGACTCCGGCATCCCCTCGGGGAACAGCGACGTGCCGCCGCCGAGGATGATCGGGGCGAGGTGGATCTTGAGAATGTCCACCAGGCCGGCCCGCAGGAACTCGTGCGCGATCGTGCCGCCTCCCATGATCACGATGTCTTTGCCGCCGGCGGCAGCGCGCGCCTTGTCCACAGCACTGTCGAGGCCGTCGGTGACGAAGATGAACCGGTCGCTCAGCCGTACCTTCTCGGGCCGTGCATGGGTGACGACGAAGGCGGGCGGAGCGGCGGTCTGGTCCTGGTCGTGGCCGTAGCCCACCTCGTCGTTCCATCCGTGCGGCCCGTCGACGATGTCGAAGGTGCGCCGGCCCATGATGACGGCTCCGGTGTCGGCGAAGGACGCCCGGAGGATCTCCGCGTCGCGCGGCGTACGTTCGTCCGTCACCCAGGCGTGCAGCGGTTCGCCGCCCACCCCCAGGCCGCGTTCGAGGTCGACGTCCGGTCCGCTGACGTACCCGTCCAGCGACATCGAGATGTCGACGACGACCCGGCTCGCCTCCGGGCGGCCGGCGGCGGGGCTGTGAGCCAGCTCGTCGAGGCGGTCCATTGAGTCGAGGATGCCGCGTTCCATCCCGTAGGCGATCATGGCGTCACGTGCGTCGACGGTCGGGAACACGGAACGAGTCCGCAGCCGGGTACGTCCGCCGAGGTCCTCGAACGTCGTGTAATCGATGCTGACGACATCGGGCGTGCCCTCGTGCTCGAAGGTCTGGATGATCCGCTCGTCGGGGGTGACGGTGTGGAAGACGCCGTGGAAGCCGTGCTCGTTGCCCTCGGTGTCGCGGTGCACGTAGCGGTACGCCCCGCCCGAGCGCGCGTCGTATTCGATGAGGCGCATCTCGAGCTCGCGCGGGCCGAGCCAGCGGGTGACCAGCTCGGGGTCGGTGTACGCGCGGAAGAGCTGCGCGGGTGTCGCGTCGAAGTCGCGGATGACCTCGATGAACGGGTTGCCGGGCTGGGCCGTGATGGTGGTCGGGTTCTCGGTCATCGTTCCTGCTCCCTTATCTCGTCGAGTACGTCGTCGAGGCGCCGGAACTGTCCCTCGCGTATCAGACGGTAGGTGTCGATCCAGCTCGTCAGCTCCTCGAGCGCCGCCGGATTCAGGTGACATGGACGGCGCTGGCCGTCACGGCTTCGCGTGATCAGCCCGGCCGCCTCCAGCACCTGGATGTGCCGCGAGATGGCCTGCTTGGTGATCGAGAACGGCTCGGCGAGCTCGTTCACGGTCGCCTCACCTCGCGACAGCCGGGCGATCAGCGCACGCCGAACCGGGTCGCCCAATGCGGTGAACGCCCGGTCCAGGCGGTCCTCCGCGTCATCAAGCGGCATCTTTATCAACCAACCTCTTTATCAACTGATTCATTGACAATAGGGCGAGGGTGTCGCCGGGGGCAAGGGGCGGCAATGGCTACCCGCGGGCGTCAGGGGCAGGTGCAACGAGATGATCCTCCTGTGGCGGAGGTGGTTTTCTTCGATCCGGACGGCACCCCGGTCGATCACCGAGGCGCAGTCTTGGAAGCGATCGGCCAGATCGTCCAGGCCGCGCCGAAGGCGACGGCTCCACCGGACGAGCTGGTGACGTTGTGGTGGACGCTGAAGGGGCGGCACATGCAGGAATACCTTGCTGGCCAGTGCTCCTTCGCTGAGCACCACCGGCGCAGGCTCCGTTCCTTCCTGCCAATGCTCGGCGAGCCGGTTCCTGAAAGTCCCGGCCTTCTGGACGCCTGGTTCGCCGAGCGCTACCTCACAGCGTTCGAGGAGTCCTGGCGGAGCTATCCCGATGTCCAGCCTTGCATGGAGACCCTGAAACGGCTTCCCCGAGGACCGCGTCTGGCCGTTCTCACCAACGGGGACCCCGAGCAGCAGCGCGCCAAACTCGCCCGCTTCGGCCTCCTCGAATACTTCGACGCCGTCCTGACCCCGACCGAGCTCGGTGCGGCCAAGCCCGACCCCGTCGCCTTCGCCACCGCCTGCCGGTGGATGCGGACGGACCCCGCGCAGGCGGTCAACGTGGGCGACATGCTGAAAAGCGACGTGAACGCAGCCCCCCTCGCCGGGCTCACCGGCATCCGGCTGGACCGCGGCATCGACTTCGTCACCGGCGGGCCATCGCCAACGGCAGACGAGACGGTGCTCCGCATCGAACGGCTAACCGACCTCCCCGACCAGCTATCACGGACGAACGCCCGACCGGCTCTCACGCCCGTCGTAACGCCGTCGATCAGCGCGGCGGCGTGACGAGCCCCAGCTCATAGGCGGTGATCACGAGCTGGACCCGGTCGCGGGCGCCCAGTTTGGTGAGCAGCCGTGACACGTGCGACTTGGCGGTGGCCACCGTGATGAAGAGGTCCTCCGCGATCTCGGTGTTCGACCGGCCGCGTCCGACCAGGGTCAGCACTTCGCGTTCCCGCTCGGTGATGCCCTCGATCGGCCGCGGGGAGCGCTCCGGGGCAGCTCCGGGGCGCCGGACGAAGTCCGCGATCAGCCGGCGCGTCACACTCGGCGCGATCAGTGCGTCTCCGGCGGCGACCACGCGGATCGCCGCGAGGATGTCGTCCAGCGCCATGTCCTTGACCACGAAGCCGCTCGCGCCGGCCCGGAGCGCGCCGTACACGTGGTCGTCCTCATCGAAGGTGGTCAGGACGAGGACGCGGGTCGTCGCCGGGCCGGCCGTGATCCGGCGGGTGGCCTCGATCCCGTCCATGCCGGGCATCCTGATGTCCATCACCACGACGTCGGGGCCGAGGTCGCCGACGAGCCGAACCGCTTCCGAGCCTGTGGCGGCCTCACCGACGACCTCCATGTCGGGGTGGTCGGCGATGAGCACGCGCAGCCCGGACCGCACCAGCGGCTGGTCGTCGGCGAGCAGGATCCGGACGGTCATCGGGCCTCCACCGCGACTGTGGCGGGTTCGGGCAGCGGCAGCCGGGCTGCCACCCGGAAGCCGCCCTCGGGGCGCAGCCCGGCGCTGAGGTGGCCGTCGAGCAGGCCGGCCCGCTCCCGCATGCCGACGATGCCGAAGCCGTGCGCCGATCCGTTTCCGGTGGTGCCGCGCCCGTCGTCGACGACCTCCACAAACAGCTCCTCATCCCCGAAGTCGATGGCCACCCGGCAGTGGCCGATGCCCGCGTGGCGGACCACGTTGGTCAGCGCCTCCTGCACGATGCGGTAGGCGGCCAGATCGACATCGGCCGGCAACGAACGCTGCTCCCCACTGCGGCGCACGTCGACGCGCACCCCCGCGTCCGCGGTCGCCGCCGCCAGTTGTTCGACGTCCGCCAGGCCCGGCGAGGGTGCGAGCGGTGACCGCTCCGAGCCGATCGCGCCCCCGTCGGCCTGACGGAGCGCCACGAGCGTGCGCCGTAGGCTCGACAGGGTCTGCCTGCTGGTGGCCTCGATGGTGCGCAGCGCCTCGCCGGCCTCCGCCGGCTGCGTCTGGATGACCCGGCTCCCCACACCGGCCTGGATGGCGATGATGCCGATGCTGTGCGCGACCATGTCGTGCAGTTCCCGTGCGATCCGCAGCCGTTCCGCGGTCACGGCCTCGGCCACCTCCTGCGAACGCAGCGCCGCCGCGTGCTCGCGGCGCTCGCGAATCAGCAGACCGGCCATGCATGACGCGGCCATCGCCAGGAGGGCGATCACCCCGTTGACGGTCAGGTCGTTCCCCTGCGAAAAGCCGCCGATCACCAGGAGTTGCACAGTGAAGGACACGGCTACGGCGACGATCGAAGCCCGGCGTGCGCACGTGGCGACGACGAAGCCCAGGACGAGGTCCACCGCCAGATACGACAGGAACCGGCCCTGATACGCCGCTGCCAGGCTCTCGGCGACGGGGCTCGCAGCGCCCACCACCACGGCGGTGGATCCGAACAATGCCATTGCCAGAGCCGACAGCGGAGTCCGCCGCACCACACCGACGAGCAGGCCCACGGCAAGCAGGGAACCGGCACCCTGGACCGTGCCCGGCGCCCCCGCCGTGCCCCCCACCAGCAGGCCCACCATGAGGAGGTAGGAGGCGCTCCCCGCCCAGGCCGCGGCCTTCGTTCTCGTCATCGGCGGCGTGCCCTCGCGCGAACAAGGACGCGGCACGCGACGCGCGCAGGCCACGGGATGGTCGTCACGGAGTCCATGCCGCGAGATTAACCGGCCACCGCCCACGCGGCATCGGCCCGGGGACGTACGCCCGCAGGCGAACCCCGGCTGCGCGATGGCCGCCCACGGCTCCGGGGCTCGGTCACCTCGACCGGTTCCCGGCCCGGACGGGGGTCCTGTCGGCGGCATCGCCAGCTCACCCGTGCGCGAGCCACCGGGGGATCGGCCGTCACCGTTCGCCGACGCCCTTGGCCATGACGTACTTGCGCAGGCCCGGGTCGAAGGGATGGAGTTCGTACTCGCCCGTGTCGTGGAATCCGAGCCGCCGGTAGACGCGTTCGGCGGATTCGTTGCCGGAGACGACCCACAGCTCCACCCGGGAACGTTCCGTCTCCCGCGCCCAGGCCACCACCTCCAGTGCCAGACGCTCGGCGATCCGCCCGCCTCTGACCTCGGGACGCACCCACATGCCGAAAAGTTCCACGGCCCCGGCCCGGTCCGCCGGGACACGCCCCGCGGCCACACCCACCGGCATGTCCGCGTCGAACGCGGCCACCTTGACACCGTCCTCGGTCCATGCGCGCCACCGCGCCTCGTCGTAGGCCCGTTCCTCATCCAGGTCTCCGTGGAAGACGCCGGGCGCGTCGGCGAGTGCCGCCAGTCGCAGCCGGCGCCAGGTAGGCCAGTCCTCGCCGCCGAGACGGCGTATGACAACCGGGTTCATGCGGGCGATCCCTGCCTCTTCCTCGAAAGATCCTCCTTCTGCCATGGTCGGGATCCGTACCGGCCTGGACAACGGGTCCAGCCACGATCAATCGGTACGCCGAGAGGGAAGAATGAGCATTCGCCTGGGTGGCGTGGTCATCGACGCCAACGACCTCGACGGGCTCGCCGGGTTCTGGAGCCGGCTGCTGGAGCGGGACATCACTCGCCGAGAGGACGACTGGATCAGTCTCGGCCCCGGCCTGGCCCTGCAATCCCCGAACCCAAGACAGTGAAGAACCGCATCCACCTGGATCTGGTCACCGATGACTTCGCCGGCGCCGTCGCCCGCGCCGCCGCGCTCGGAGCCACCCCGGTAGGGGAGATGCACGAGAACCTCTGGCAGGTCTGGCGGGATCCCGAAGGCAACGAGTTCTGCGTCTGCGTCTCCTGAGCGCATCACGCCCGTGCCCCGCCCCCGGCTCCCGCGCCCGGGACGCCGCGCGGTCAGTGGCCACGCCTGACCCGGGCCTCGTCCCACACCGGCTCGGCGCTCTCGTACACGGTCCCGTCGGCGCCGAAGACGAGGAAGCGGTCGAAGTCGGCGGCGAACCAGCGGTCGTGCGTGACGGCCAGGACCGTGCCGGAGAAGGACGCCAGCCCCTGCTGCAGGGCCTCCGCACTGGCCAGGTCGAGATTGTCGGTCGGTTCGTCGAGCAGCAGCAGGGTCGCACCGGACAGCTCCAGCAGCAGGATCTGCAACCGCGCCTGCTGCCCGCCGGACAGGGTTTCGAACCGCTGCCCGGCGGCCGGCGCGAGCTCGTAGCGGGCCAGCGCGGCCATCGCGTCGTTCAGCGTGAGCGCATATCCGGACGTCACCAGTTCGGCGGGAGTGCGTCCGTGCAGCTCGGGCCGGGCATGGGTCTGTACGAAGTGGCCGGGCACCACCCGCGCGCCCAGCCGTACGGAACCGCTGTAGCGGACCGGGGTGGCCGTGCCTTTGGGGACCGCGCTGCCGGCGGCCTCGGCCAGCAGCCGCAGGAAGTGCGACTTGCCCGAGCCGTTAGATCCGAGGACGCCCACGCGCTCGCCGTACCAGATCTCCACGTCGAACGGCCGCATCAGCCCGGTGAGCTCCAGGCCCTCGCAGACCACGGCGCGTTTGCCGGTCCGGCCGCCGCGCAACCGTATCCGCACGTTCTGCCGCCTCGGCGGGCGCTCGGGCGGGCCCGCCTCCTCGAACCGCTCCAGCCGGGTGCGGGCGGCCCGGTAGGCGGACGACAGCGCGTCGTTGTTGGCCGCCGTCTGCCGGAGGGTTTGCACCAGGCGCCTGAGCTTGGCGTGCTCCTCGTCCCAGCGGCGGCGCCGCTCCTCCAGCCGGTCGATGCGGTCACGGCGGCCCTGGGCGTAGGTGGCGAAACCCCCGCCGTGCACCCACACGCCGCGCGACTCCACCGTGACGATGCGGTCCGCGGCCTCGGCCAGCAACCGCCGGTCGTGGGAGACCAGCAGCACCGTCTTCGAGGTGGCACGCAGCCACCCTTCCAGCCATTGCTTGGCGGGCACGTCCAGGTAGTTGTCCGGCTCGTCCAGCAGCAGCACCTGGTCCGGGCCGCGCAGCAGCGCCTCCAGCACGACCCGCTTCTGCTCCCCGCCCGACAGGGTGCTCACCGGCCGCCGCCGTACCGCGTCGTAGGGCAGGCCCAGCGCCGCCGTCGCGCAGGTGTCCCACACCACCTCCATGTCGTAGCCGCCGGCGTCGGCGTAGTCGCCGATCGCCTGCGCGTAGGCCAGCTGCGCCGCCTCGTCGTCACACGCCGCCAGCGCCGACTCCGCCCGCAGCAGGGCCGCCGCGGCGGCCCTGACCCGCTCCGGAGCCACGGACAGCAGCAGGTCGTGCAGGGTCCTGTCGTCGCGGACACCACCGATGAACTGCCGCATCACCCCCAGCCCGCCCGAGTGGCGCACCCGGCCGTCGTCCGGGCGCAGGTCTCCGGCGATCAGCCGTAGCAGGGTCGTCTTGCCCGCGCCGTTCGGCCCCACCAGCCCGGCCTTGACGCCGTCGCCGACGCGGAACGACACCTCGTGCAGGAGCAGCCGCCCGTCCGGCAGCACGTAGGTGAGCCGGTCCACCTCCACATGTCCCGCCACCGTCGTTCCTCCCCGCCTCCGGACCGACGTTCCAGTGACTAGATCAATGGTCCAGTGCTCGATCACCATACTAGACTCGCCTCCGGACGAGGAGGAGGACAGAAGTGGCGGGGAAAGGCTCGGGATCGGCCGGGGACGTGTGGCTGCGGCCGCCCGCGCGGGCGGCGCGCGAGGCGCCCCCGCTCAGCCGGGACCGGATCGTGGCGGAGGCCGTCGCGCTCCTGGACGAGGAGGGCGCCGACCGGCTGACCATGCGCCGGCTCGCCGAGCGCCTCGGCACCGGTTCGACCACCTTGTACTGGCACCTGAAGACCAAGGACGACGTCCTCGACCTCGCCCTCGACGCGATCTTCGCGGCGGTCGAGATCCCCGGGGACGACGGCCGCGACTGGCGCGCCGCCGTCACCGCACTCATCACCGGGTGGCGCACCGTCCTCCTGGACCACCCCTGGTCGGCGGCGCTGCTGGGCCGCCCGATGCTCGGCCCCAACGTGCTCGCCCGCAGCGAGTTCCTGTACGCCACCCTCGTGAAGGCCGGGGTCGCCGAACCCCACCTGACCGCCGCGGCGTACGGGCTGTCCAACTACGTCATCGGGTCCGCGCTGATGCAGGAGACCTGGACGGCCGGGGGAGAGCAGGCCACAGGACAGGCCGCCCGTGAGCGGTTCCGTGCCGAGAGCGACCGGTATCCCGTCCTCGCCGCCCATGGTCCCCTGGTCGCGGACGGCGACTGGGACACCAGCTTCACTCTCGGCCTCCAGTGGCTCCTGGACGGCATCCAGGCGAGCGCGGCCACCGCCGGCGAGGCGTCCACGGAGTCCCGGCGCGAGTAGCCGGAGCGATCATCCCCGGAACGAGGCCCGCGCCGACCCCGGTCGTACCGCCATCACCATGGCCGCGCCGAATCGCGGCGATCGGGGGGCGGGGCGGCGGGCGCGCCGCTCGCGGCCTTGGCGTAGCGGCGGGCCAGATGCGCGAAAGCCTCCCTGAGCTCGGCCGGGCCGACGACCTCGATGTCGGCGTCGAACCTGCCGACGGCGGCGGCCAGGCCGACCCATGACCACGAGCCCAGGACGAGCCGGCAGCGGTCCGGGTCGAGCTCCTCCACGACCCCGTCGCGCGTGTATCGGGACACGTCGGCGGCGGGCAGGCCGAGGATCACCTCACCGCGGCAGAGCCAGTCACCGGAGCCGTCGAAGCCCCGGAACCTGCCGGTCACGAAGGCGGCCACATCACCTCCGGGCAGCTCGCGGGGGGTGAAACGCGGCCCCGTAGGGGAGCGCGGGGTGATCCGATCGGCGCGGAAGGTGCGCCAATCCTCGCGGTCGAGGTCCCAGGCGACGAGATACCAGCGCCCGCCCCAGGTGACCAGATGATGAGGCTCCACCCGGCGCGGCGGCGTCAGCACGCCGCCGTCGTCCGACTCCGGCGGTGATGCGGCCGCGTAGTCGAAGCGCAGCACCTCACCGGCGTGGACGGCGGCGCTGAGCGCCATGAGCACGCGGCTGTCGACCTGTGCGTCCGGCCGCGTCGCGGGCCGCTCGACGGCGGTGACCTGGAAAGTGTCGATCCGGCGGCGCAGCCGTGCGGGCATGACCTGCCGGACGGTGTTCAGCGCACGCGCCGCGGCTTCCTCGATGCCGACACCGGTCGCGGTGGCTGTTTGGAGAGCCACGGCGAGGGCGACGGCCTGGTCGTCGTCGAACAGCAGCGGAGGCAGCTGCGAACCGGCATCGAGCCGATATCCGCCGTCGGGGCCTTTGAAGGTTGTGATCGGGTAACCGAGCTCGCGGAGACGGTCCACGTCACGGCGCACCGTGCGCGCACTGATCTGCAGCCGCGCGGCCAGGTCCTCGCCCGACCAGTTACGACGGGTCTGCAGCAGCGAGAGAAGCGCGAGCAGTCGCGCGGACGTCTTCGGCATGAGACCCATCCTGCTCCGGTAGAGGACACATCCTGTCCTCTACGCATGCAAATGTGAGGTCATCGACGCCGACCGAGGTCGAACACAAGCACGATCACCGCAGGTCACCATCCTCCCGGACAGAGGGCGCCCGTCCGCCACTCCGGGGTGGTGACGCCAACGGGGATCACCCGGAGCACCATCGCCGCAGCGGGCAGCCGCCGCGGCGGCGCACGCCCGGCCGCTTCCGACGCGAGCTCGTCCGGCGCTTGTCCGAGTGATCGAATGCTGGGAGTCATCATGTCCATCACCACCACGACCCACCTGAACTTCCGCGGCGACGCCCGCGCAGCGCTCGACTTCTATCACTCCGTCTTCGGCGGAGACGTCGTCGCCGTCACCTACAAGGACGCGGGCAACGTGCAGAACCCGGACGAGGCGGACTGGGTGATGTGGGGCCAGGTGGTCGCGGGCAACGGCTTCCACGTCATGGCCTACGACGTGCCCTCCCACACTCCGTGGAACCCGGGCGAGAACGCCGTCTTCGTCTCCGTACGCGGCGAGGACACCGACGAGATCACCGCCCTCTGGGGCAAGCTGGCCGTCGGCGCGACCATCGTGCAGCCGCTGGGCCCCGCGCAGTGGGCGCCGCTCTACGGCATGGTCAAGGACCGCTTCGGCGTCGTCTGGGTCCTGGACGTCGCGGCCCCCTACAACGGCTGACCCCACGGAGGGGTGCGGCGGACATCCGCCTGCCCGCCGCACCCCTCTCCCTTCCCGCCCCCGAATCGAAGAGGAATCGGACCACTGTGAGAATGCGCGAGCTGGGGCGAACCGGCATCGAGGTCAGTGCCTACTGCCTGGGCACCATGATGTTCGGCCCAGTCGGCAACCCCGACCACGACGACTGCGTCCGCATGACCCACCGGGCGCTGGACGCCGGCATCAACTTCGTCGACACCGCCGACGTGTACGGCTACAGCGAAACCGAGGTGATCGTCGGCAAGGCCCTCAAAGGCCGGCGTGACGACGTCGTGCTGGCCACCAAGGTCAACGGCCGGATGGGCGACGGTCCCAACCGCCACGGCAGCTCACGTCGCTGGATCACCGCCGAGGTCGAGCACTCGCTGCGGCGCCTGCAGACCGACTACATCGACCTCTACCAGATCCATCACCCCGACCCCCGCACCGACATCGAGGAGACCCTGTCCGCGCTGACCGATCTGGTGCGCAGCGGCAAGGTCCGCGCCATCGGCTCCTCGAACCTGCCACCCTCGGAGATCGTCGAGGCGCAGTGGGTGGCCGAGCGGCGCGCTCTGCACCGGCTGCGCACCGAGCAGCCGACGTACTCCATTCTCAACCGCGGGATCGAACGAGAGGTCCTGCCCGTCTGCCGGCGCTACGGCCTGGGCGTGCTGGTATGGGGCCCGCTGTCGTCGGGCCTGCTGAGCGGCCGCTACCGCAAGGGCGCCCCCCGGGAGGAGAACGCCAGGATGCACTGGGTGCCCAAGCACCTGACCGACGAGCGCAAGCTCGACGCCGTCGAACAGCTCATCACCGTGGCCGAAGAAGCCGGCATGTCCCTGGCCCACATGGCGATGGCCTTCGCCACCACCCACCCCGACATCAGCGCAGCCATCATCGGCCCCCGCACCATGGAACAGCTCGATGACCTGCTGGCGGGCGCCGCCGTCACGCTCGGCGACGACATCCTCGACAAGATCGACGAGATCGTCCCGCCCGGGACCGACGTCGGCCCCCTCGACATCTCCTACGACCCGCCGGCCGTCACGCACCCGGCGCTGCGCAGGCGCCCGGCCGGTGACCGGGCCGCGGCCTGACACCATGACGGTCCTCGACAGCCGCGCCCTCAACCGCGCCACGCTCGCCCGTCAGTTCCTGCTCGCCCGTGCCGACGCACCGGTCCTCGACGTCGTCGCGCACCTGTGCGGCCTGCAGGCACAGGAACCGCAGGAGCCGTTCGTCGGGCTGTGGTCGCGGGTGCGAGCCTTCCACCCCGCGGCCTTGGACGGCCTGCTGACCGGACGGGACGTGGTGCGCACCCACCTGATGCGCCGCACCGTCCACCTCGTCACCGCCGACGACGCACTGGCCTGGCGTGCCCGGCACGACACCATGCTGCGCGGGCGGGTGCTGACCACCTACCGCCGTGAACTGGCCGGACTCGATCCCGATGAGGTGGCGGCGGCCGGCAGGGAGGTCATGGCCGACGGCCGGCCCCGCACGATGGCCGAACTCGTCGACGCGCTCACCGACCGCTGGCCCGCGCCGCCGCGCCGGGCGCTGGGTGAGCTGCTCGTCGCCGCGCTCATCCCGATGGCCCAGCTGCCCCCGCGCGGACTGTGGCGCACCAAGGCAGGGGTACGCAACGTGCCCCTCGCCACATGGCTGGGACGCGACGTCACCCCGCTCCCTCCGGACGGCCCCGACGAGGCCGGCCAAGCTCTGGTGCGCCGCTATCTGACCGCCTACGGGCCCGCCGCGTCCGCCGACCTGCGCGCCTGGTGCGGTCTGGCCGGGCTGCCCGCCGCGGTCGAAGCCCTACGCGAAGAACTCGTCACCTTCCGCGACGAACGGGGCCGGCAACTGCTGGACCTGCCCGACGCACCGCGTCCCGACCCGGACACCCCCGCGCCCGTGAGGTTCCTGCCGGCGTTCGACAACGCGCTTCTCGGCTACCACGACCGCAGCCGCATCGTCGACGACGCCCACCGCGGCCTGTCGGTCACCGGCACCCGCGTCGTCCTGGTGGACGGCCGGGTCGCGGCGACCTGGACCGCCACGGCCGGCACCGTGATCGTCACCCCGCTGCGCCGCCTGTCCCGATCAGACCGCGCCGCCGTGGCCGAGGAGGGGCGGTCACTGGCGTCGTTCCTGTCGGACGACGACAGCGACCGCGTACAGATCGATTCGTCTCCCGCCTGAGCGCCGAGACGCCGGCGCGGGTGAGGGTCGGTCGCGCCGTCAGTCACACAGTCAGTCGCACAGGACCCGGCTCAGGCGCCGGGAGGCGAACCAGACCCCCGCCCCGGCCAGCACGACCAGGTAGGCCGCATGCCCCAGCAGCCCCCACCCCAGCACGCCCATGCACAGGCCGCGCACCAGCTCCACCGCGTGATAGAGCGGCGTGAGCTGGATCAACACCTCGACCCCGACCGGATAGTCCTGCACGGGGGAGAACGTCCCGGAGAACAGGAACAACGCGAACTGCCCGGTGCCCATCAGGTCGAAGTCCTGCCAGCCGCGCATCAGCGTGCTGACGGCCATCCCCAGCCCGCCGAAGGCCAGCCCCACCAGCGCGGTCGCCGGGAACGCGGCCAGCGCCCAGCCGGGCTCCGTCAGCCCCATCGCCACCATCACGACCAGGAAGATCGCGGTGTAGAGCGAACCCCGGACGATCGACCAGACCAGCTCGCCCACCGCGATCTCGATAGGCCGCACCGGCGTCGCCAGCACCGCCTCGAACGTCTTCATGTATTTCAACTTGAAAAAGAAGTTGAACGTCGTCTCGGCCAACGCCCCCGACATCGCCGACACCGCGAGCATCGCCGGCGCGACGAACGACGCGTACGACATGGTCCGCCCGTCCACCGTCAGCGCACCGATCAGCGCGCCGACGCCGACACCGATCGACAGCAGATACAGCAGCGGCTCGAAGAAGCCCGACAGCAGGACGATCCAGTACGACGGCCCGGAGCGCAGCGCCCCCACGTTGCGGCCGATGACGGCGCCCACCCGGCCGGGGGAGAGCCGGGACGCCACCAGCGTCGTCACCATCAGTCCTCCAGCTTCCGGCGGAACGCCCGCACCGCCAGGAAAAGACCCGCCACCGCCCACACCAGCAGATATCCGGCATGCACCGGAACCGGCCAGGCCGGAGCCGTGCCGAGCGTCGCCGCCCGGCACAGCTCCACCGCATGCCACAGCGGCGAGGCGTACGCCAGCGGACGCAGCACCGCCGTGAGCTGCTCGACCGGGAAGAACACCCCCGCGAACAACGTCGAAGGGATCACCACGAACCGGAACAGCAGCGAGAAATAACTGTCGTGGTCGATCGTGGCGGCGAACGCCGTCACCGGCGCCGCCACCGACACCGTCAGCACCGCGCACACCAGCGGAGTGACCAGCGCCCACGGCGAATGCAGCCCGCCGAAGAACACCACCACGACCAGGAAGGCCACGACCGCGATCGTCACCCGGAAGACCAGGTAGAGCAGATGACCCCGGACCATGTCCGCCGGCCCCACCGGCGTCGCCCGCATCGCGTGATAGGCCCGGACCCACTTGAAGTCACCCAGCACCGCGTAGGTCGACTCGCCCACCGCGATCTGGAAGGCCGTCGACGCCAGCACGCCCGGCACGATCCACGACAGGTAATCGACCCCCTGCACCCTTCCGACATAACCCCCCACGCCGATGCCGATGCTCAGCAGGAACAACACCGGCAGCACGAACGAGGAGAACACCGACGCCTGCCACAACCGCCGGTAGAGGGTCAGGTGCCGCTCCAGCACCGCGATCGTCGGATGCACCGCGTGGGTCACAGCCATCTCAGTCCACCAACGTCCGGCCCGTCAGGTGGAGGAACACATCCTCCAGCGTCGACCTCCGCACCAGCACGCTCGACGGCTCCAGCCCGCGCCGCTGGATCTCGTTCAGCGCGGCGTCGCCGTCGTCCACGTAGACCAGCACCCGGTCGGGCAGCGGATCGACCCGCTTGCCCACCCCCTCCAGCGCCGCCGCGTACCGCGACCCCGCCTCGGGCATGCCGGGGAAACGCAACTCGACCACCTCGGCCGTCGAATAGGTCTCGATCAACGACCTCGGCGACCCCTCCGCCACGATCCTGCCGCCGTCCATCACGACCAGCCGGTCGCACAACTGCTCGGCCTCGTCCATATAGTGCGTCGTCAGCACCAGCGTCGTGCCCCGCTGCTTGAGCCGGAACAGCCGCTCCCACAACAGGTGGCGGGCCTGCGGGTCCAGCCCCGTCGTCGGCTCGTCGAGCAGCACGAGATCAGGCTCGTTCACCATCGCCCGCGCGATCGTCAGCCGCCGCTTCATGCCGCCCGACAGCGGCTCCACCTTCCCGCCCGCACGATCGCCGAGCTGCACGAACTCCAGCAACTCGTCGGCCCGCCTGCGGCTCTCCGCCCGCGACAACCCGAAATAACGAGCGTATGTCACCAGGTTCTCCCGCACCGTCAGGTCGGGATCGAGATTGTCGAGCTGAGGACACACCCCCAGACGCGCGCGGATCCTCGGCCCGTCGTGCACCGCGTCCATGCCCAGGATCCGCAGCTCCCCGGCGGTCGGCGTGGACACGCACCCGATCATCCGCATGGTCGAGGACTTGCCGGCCCCGTTGGGCCCGAGGAAACCGAACGCCTCTCCCGGCGCCACCTCAAGGTCGATCCCGTCGACGGCGGTGAACTCCCCGAAGCGTTTGACCAGGCCGCGCGCGTAGATCAGAGGTTGATCAGCCACGATCCGAGACCTTAACCAACGGCCCCGACATTTCCGCAACAGGTTATCCGCGCCCCCCGACCGGGCCTCGCCCCGCCTCCCCGGCGGCCCCGCAGAAGACCTCACACCGCCACCTGGCCCGGCAAGCCCCGCCCCCGGCCCGGGGCCCGTGTCCGGACGCCCCCCGGTGGCCGTACGCTGACTTGCGTGAACACGTTCGAGCTGGGCACCGACGGCCCGCGAGTGATCCTCGTCGGCATCGACGGCTCGGAGACCTCCCTGCGCGCCGCCGCGTACGCCTGGGGGCTCGCCCGCCGCCAGGGCTCGCACGTCGTCCTCGTCTACGTCACCAATCCCGGAACGATCAGCACGATGATGCCGGCCGCGTCGGCCTCGGTGATCGAAGCGGGGGAGGAGATCGCCGCCGACCTACGCGCACAAGTGGAGCGCTTCGCCCAGACCACCCACTCGCGGGTCGACTACACCTTCCGCACCGAGTACGGCGACGCCGCCGGCGTCCTCGCCAAGATCGCCGATGAGATCAGGGCGGACGCGGTCGTGGTGGGAGCCTCCACACAGGCCGGCCACCGCTTCATCGGCTCGGTCGCGCTCCGCCTGGTCCGCGCCGGCCGCTGGCCGGTCACCGTCGTCCCCTGACCCACCGAGCATCCTCGGCCGGGCCGGCTCATCGGTCCGGGCCCGACACGTCCAGCGCCCGCAGGCCCTCCAGCACCCGCAGCAACGTCGCCTCGTCCGGGCCGTCCGCCCGTGCGCCCACCGGATGCCGCCGCACCCGCCGCGGCAGCGCCGCCGCCGACGCCCCCGGCCGCCCGCGCGGTCCGGGACCGGCGGCCGGAACACCCGCCCCCGATGGACGCGCCCCCTCCGCCGGCGAGATGGCCAGCTCACACCACACGATCTTGCCCCGATCCGGCGCCGAATAGTGGCCCCAGCGCCGGGCCAGGCTGCCCACCAGCACGAGCCCCCGGCCGCTCTCGCCCAGCTCGCCCCCCACCTCACCACGCGGCACCGGCTCACGGTCGCTGACGTCCCACACCTCGATGAACAGGCTGCGCCGCCCCGGCCCCACCCGGACCCGCAACGCCACCGTACGCAGGGCCACCGGGAACATCGACGAGGCCACCGGCGGGCTGACCACGGCGTCCGTCGCCCGCACCGCGTTCGTCACCAGCTCGGAGACCACCAGCTCCGCCGTCTCGGCCAGATCCGCGAGCTCCCACCCCCGCAACTGGCACCGTACGAACGCGCGCGCCCGGCGCGGGGCGGTCGCGGCCGACCCGAACACCTTGTACGCGGTCCTGCGGCCCTCCTGCGAAGGGAAGGGAGAGATCAGCATCGCGCCGGCCGGGCCTGGACAAACCGGCCGGCGAGGACCGGGACGGCCGGTCGGGGAAAACCCATGCCTCCGATCATCTGTCATGAACGGCTGCAAAGTGGCCGGCTTCACGGCATTCGCCTAACTTTCTCCTTCCCCTCACCCAGCAGACACCGCCATACCTGACAGAGGATGACAGGAACACGGGGCACGCTGGACACATGAACGGACACGCCACCGGCACCTTCGACATCACCAACTGGACCGACCTGGCCACCGAGGACAAGGAAGGCGCCACCTTCGGCCGCAACCACATCGCCAAGACCTTCCACGGCGACCTCGTCGGCACCAGCACCACCGAGATCCTCACCGTCGTCACCCCCGAAGGCCCCGCCGCCTACGTCGGCGTCGAACACTTCGAAGGCACCCTCCACGGCCGCAAGGGCACCTTCGCACTCCAGCACAGCGCCGCCAGCCACAACGGCGAACAGTGGATGAAATGGCAGATCGTCCCCACCAGCGGCACCGGCGAACTGGCCGGCCTCACCGGCGAAGGCACCATCCGCGCGGAGGACGGCCACCACTACCTCCTCGACTACACCCTCCCCGACGCCTAACCGGCCGCCATCCGGGTAGCCGCCGTGCATGGTGAAATCCGCTGACCGGCCGCCCACGGACGAGGCCGCCGCCCCGGCAGAGCCCGCCACCGCCGCGCCTGCCACCCCCCGAACCCCGGCCCCCCGCGTCGCCGTCATCGCGCACCGCAAGAAGACCGTCGGCGGCGGCCTCGACGAGCTCCGCAAGCTCATCACGGGCTACGACGTCGACGACCTGCTCTGGTATGAGGTCCCCAAGAGCAAAAAGGCCCCCAAGAAGGTCCGCCAGGCACTCAAGGACGGCGCGGAGCTGTTCTTCCTCTGGGGCGGCGACGGCACCGTGCAACGCTGCGTCGACGCCCTCGCCGGCAGCGACGCCACCGTCGCCATCATCCCCGCCGGGACCGCCAACCTCCTCGCCCGCAACCTCGGCATCCCCGAAGACCTCCCCGAGGCCGTACGGATCGGCTTCGAGGGCCGCCGCGCCAAACTCGACCTCGGCAAGATCAACGGCGAGCACTTCGCGGTCATGGCAGGCGTCGGCTTCGACGCCGAGATGATCGCCGACGCCGACCGCGGCCTCAAGGACCGCCTCGGCCGATTCGCCTACATCTGGACCGGCCTGCGCCACGTCGGCGGCGCCGTCACCCCCATGACCATCACAATCGACGGCAACGACTGGTTCGAAGGCGACGCCAGCTGCGTACTCGTCGGCAACGTCGGCACCGTCACCGGCGGAATCGACGTCTTCGAAGACGCCCGCTACGACGACGGCTGGCTCGAAGTCGGCGTCTCCACCGCCGAAGGCCCCATCCAATGGGCCCGCACCCTCGGTCGCATGAGCGCAGGCAACGCCGAGAAATCCCCCTTCGTCCGCATCACCCGCGCCAGGAAGGTATCGGTCAAGCTCCGCACCCCCATGGCGTACGAACTGGACGGGGGAGCCCGCGACCGGGTCAAGCGCATCACGGTCAAAGTCGTGCCCCAGGCCGTCACCGTCTGCCTGCCCGACACCACCTCCTGACCACCGCGGCCCCGGAATCCAACGCCCCGCGCCCGGTCCGGGGACGACGTCACCGGCCGGGCGCCTCGGACGGCTTCGCCGGTCCGCACGACCTACGCAGGCCGCACGTTGTGATTGCGGGCGAACAGATTGCCGGGGTCCCACTGGCGCTTCACCGCCGCGAGCCGCCGGTAGGTCCGCGCCGGATAGACGGCGGCGACATCCTCCTCGGTGGCGGAAGCGAGGAAGTTGGCGTAGGCACCGTCGACGTGAGGCGCGAGCCTGCTCCAGATCGTCTCCAGACCGGGCCGAGCGGCCTGGATGACCGGCATCGGCCCCGCGACGGTGGTCACCACCATCAACTCCGCCTGGCGATGCGCGTACGCGGTGGCGTCCTGGGGGACTCGGGATACCGCGCCGCCGACGCTGCGAACGGCGATGAACGGCGTCCCCTCCGCCGCCCCGGCCTCGGCAAGGATCCGAAGGACCTCGGGCACCGACTCCTTGCCGACGAACGCGCTTCGAGTGACCAGGTGAATGCCCGGCGGCGCGATGGCGCCGTCCACGAGCGTGTCGGCGTAGGGTTTCAACGCGACATCGTCGCCGATCACCGTGCCGAGCCGGCGGATCGGATCGACGGCCTGGGCCGCGAGCCGCGGGTCATCGCCGTCGAAGGCGACCTGGATCTCGATCGGCGCCTGGGGGCCGCCGGCGAACGGATTGGCGAGGTTCGCGATGGAGGTGAGTTCCTCCGGGGCGGTGCGGAGGTGTTCCGCCCACCCCTGGAGCACGGCGGCCGCCTCCGACGCCGGGAAGGCGACCCTGCCGAAGAAGACGTCCGTCGTCGGGTGGGCCGCGAACGTGAAGGCGGTCACGATGCCGAAATTGCCCCCGCCACCGCGAATCGCCCAGAACAGCTCGGGGTTCTCCTCCGCACCGGCACGCACGACCTGCCCGTCCGCGGTGACCACCTCGGCCGCGACCACGCTGTCCAACGCGAGTCCGTACCTCCTGACCTTCCAGCCGATGCCGCCGGACAACGTCAGCCCGCCGACACCGACGCTCTTGGTGTCGCCCGAAGAGATCGCCAGCCCATGCGGGGCCAGGACGGCGGCGACCTGGCCCCAGGTGGCGCCGCCGCCGATCCGTACGAGATGACGCTCCTTGTCGATGATCTCGACGTTCGCGAGCCCGCTGAGGTCGATCACGACGCCGTCGTCGTTGGTGCCGAAGCCGGCGAAGGCGTGGCCGCCGCCTCGCACCGACAGCGCAAGCCCTGTGTCGGCGGCGAATCTGACACCTGCTTGCACGTCCCCGACGCTCCTGGGCCGTAGAACACAGGCCGGACTGCCCGAGGCCACTACCGAGCGACTGGCCGATGCGTACCCCGGTGCTCCCGGTTCGACGATGTCGCCGCCGAAGTCACGGCGAAGGATTTCAAGCGCTGAGTTCATGACATTCCTCTCAGTTCGCCATGCCGGCGAACATGCCGGGCTCGTAGGAGCCCCCAGGGTTACGCACGATCACGTTGAGCCGGTTGTTGGCGTTGATCATGGCGATCAGGGAGACCAGCGCGACGATCTGGTCGTCGTCGTAGTGCTCGCGCACCCCGGCCCAGGTCTCGTCGGACACACCGCGATGGGCGTCGGCGATCCGGGTGCCCTCCTCGGTGAGCGCCAGCGCGGCCTGCTCGGCCTCGGTGAACACGGTGGACTCGCGCCAGGCGGCCACCAGGTGGAGCCGGACCGCGCGCTCTCCGGCGGCCGCGGCGTCCTTGGTGTGGTAATCGACGCAGAAACCGCAGCCGTTGATCTGACTGGCGCGCAGCATCACCAGGTCCTGGGTGGCCCGGGGGAGCGGCGACTGCTGGATCGCCAGGGCGACGTTATAGATCCGCTTGGCGATCCTTGCGCCGAGCTCGTTGGCCATCAGGTCGATACGGGGTTCCATGAAGGGGTCCTCACTCGTGACGTCGCGTACCGCGCCGATCGCCGGCGCGGCGTCCTGACGAGCAAGAGATCCCGGCGGCCCGGCCCTTGTGACAGCGGGATCGTGTGACGTGCGTCACCGGCTGTGGGTGTCACAAAGCGATGGGGACCGGGATCGTATGCACAGCACGGTCGAGAACCAACAGACAGGAAACGGCGAATGAGCGACAGACACATGGACGCGACCGAGCCGCTCGCCGGCGGCGGCCGGATGGACTCCACCACGAATCCGGCCACGGAAGCGTTCGTCGCCCACCGCAACCTGCTGTTCACCGTCGCCTACGAGATGCTCGGCTCGGTCGCCGACGCCGAGGACGTCCTGCAGGAGACCTGGCTGCTCTGGGCGGGCGTCGACCTCGACACCGTGCGGGATCAGCGTGCCTATCTGGTGCGGATCGTCACCCGCCAGGCGCTGAAACGGCTCCGCACGCTCGGCCGCCGCAAGGAGTCCTACGTCGGGCCGTGGCTGCCCGAGCCGCTGCTGACCACACCCGACGTGGCCGAGGACGTCGAGCTGGCCGACAGCGTCTCGATGGCGATGCTGCTGGTGCTGGAGACGCTCACCCCAACCGAGCGGGCGGTGTTCGTGCTGCGCGAGGTGTTCGACCTGGACTACGACGAGATCGCCGAAGCCGTCGGCAAAAGCCAGGCCGCGGTCCGCCAGATCGCCCACCGCGCCCGCTCACACGTCGCCGCCCGGCGCCCCCGCGAGACCGTCTCCCCAGCCGAGACCCGCGACGCCCTCCAGGCCTTCCAACAGGCGGTCGAAACCGGCGACCTGCAACGCCTGCTCGACATCCTCGCCCCCGACGTCGTCCTCCTGGCAGACGGTGGCGGACTCAAGCAGGCCGCGCTGGCACCTCTCGTGGGAGCCGACCAGGTGGCCTACGTGCTGAGCAGGATCACCCCGGGGATGTCGCTGCAGCCGGCACAGGTCAACGGCCACCCGGCACTGATCGTCCGGATCGACGGCGACATCGACACCGTCATCACTCTGCGCATCGACGACGGCCTCATCACCGCGCTCTACGCCGTACGCAACCCCGAGAAGCTGTCACACATGGAGCGGGAGACCACCGTCACCCGCTGAGCCGCGGCTCACGCACGCGGGCGCGAGCGGCTGATCTGCGGGGGAGAGGGGAGTGGTCGCTGTCTGTAACCGACGGCGTAGGCCGCGCAACGCCGGCCAGGGCGAGCAGGAGCAGCGCGACCAGCCCGGCCTGTCCCGGCCGGGCGAGGGCAGACACGACCGCTCTCAGTCCCAGTGGTGGAACAGCAGCTGGCCGAGGGTCTCGGGCCGCCAGTAGGCGATCTGCCGGAGCTCCGCCTTGTCAAGATCCGACACGTCGTACGAACACAGGGGAGTGTCCAGCTCACGTCTGGTCAGCAGGCGTACCGACGGCCGGTGCCGCAGGCACTGCGCGAGAGCGGCGTCGTCGTCCGCGAAGATCACGGGAATGGTCACCGGAACCCGTGCGAGTGCGATGATCGGCAGATCCCCGTGGCCCAGCACCGCCACGTCGAGCGGCCCGCCGCTCAGCACGGCCACGTGGAAATTCGGCGTGACATTCCGCGGCGTCATGTCCACGACCCGGCGGCGGGTGAGCCGCGCCGCCTCGTGGCACAGCGACACGAAAGCCCGCCAGTCCATCGCCGCCGGGCGCTCGGCTCGGGCATCCGCGAAACCCGTCACGCCCCGCGGCAAACGGATCCCGCTGAACGAAAATGGCACAGCCTCCATGACGACCCGAGGGTACGGACCTGCGGGAGGAGCGAGCCACGTTGGGTTACTTGACATAATGTTCATTATCGAGCAACGCCGGAAGGGGGTTCGAAGGGCGGATGGCCTGGAGTTTCGGAACGCCCTTCGAGGTGCACATGACACCAATCTCTGCGCTGTTGCCGCGACGAGGTCGTCAGCCGATCTGCTCGGCCAGCGCGACGACGATGCCCTCGGGGCCGCGGATGTAGCAGAGCCGGTAGGCGTCCTCGTACTGCACCACCTCGCCGACGAGTTCGGCGCCGTGGGTGCGCAGGCGGGCGATGACGTCGTCGATGTCGTCGACGGCGAACATGATGCGGCGAATGCCCAGCGTGTTCGCCGGGGCGTCCTCCGGCACGCCGCTGATCGCCGTCGGCGCGTGGTACTTCGCCAGCTCGATCCGCCCGTGGCCGTCCGGGGTCCGCATCATCGCGATGTCGACTCGTTGGTCGTCGAGCCCGACGAGACGTGCCGCCCAAGGCCCCTCGATCAGCGCCTTACCCTCCAGCTCCATGCCGAGTTCTACGAAGAACGCAATGGCGGCCTCAAGGTCGTCGACGACAATGCCGACGTTGTCCATCCGCTGAATCGTCATGGTGATCCTCCTTTGTCGCACGGCCCGTCGTGGCCACTGGCGTACCTGAGACGGAGCCGGTGCCGCGTTATCGACACCCGGATCCCGAGATTTTCCTTCTGGGCGCCCACATCGCCGAACGAGAACGCTCTCGCCCCTCCTCTGGTACGAGAAAGGGCTCCCTGCGGGCCAAAGACTCCTATTCAGTCCTATACCGGACAGAAGGCGAATTCTGTCCGGTATAGGTAATACCGTCCAATCTCTCCCCGGCGATGTCCCATGTGGTCCTAACCGAGGTGCCGTTCGAAGAACCGTAGCGAGCTGTCGGTCTCGAACTCGGGGATCTCCCCGTGTTTGCCGGGGTTGGCGTGCAGGGTCTTCTCGGTCGAGGCCAAGGCGTCGAACAGCGCCAAGCCCTGGGCTCGCGGCACCCGCTCGTCGTCCCACTGCAGCAGGAACTCCACCGGGACGGTGATCCGCGCGGCGGTCTCGGCCGATGCCGGCACCCCGCCCAGCCCCAGCACCGCCGCGCGGACCCGGGGCTCGGCGGCGACGAAAGGGACGCCGAGACCGCACCCCAACGACACACCCCAGTAGCCCACCGGGCCGGCGCCGACGTGCTCGAGTCGCTGGAGCGCCTTCAGCACCGCCCGCCACTCCGGGACGGTCTGGCGGGCCACGAGCGCCTGGAAACCGGCGATCAGCGGAGCCGGCTCCTCCCCTGCCGCCACGCGCGCCTGATTCTCGGTCGCGATCTTGTCGTACCTCTCGTCCTTCGGCCGGTCGCCGTGGCCGGGCACGTCCACCGCCGCCACCGCGAAACCACACTCGGCCACGAAGCGGCGCGCACGGGTCACGACGTCGGGGGCCTTCTTGTGCCGGCCGCCGCCGTGTCCCATCAGGATGAGGGGCCGAGCGCCGACGGCGCCTTCCGGCGTCCAGAGCGCGCCGGGGATCTCGTCGAGGGTGAAGAGTTGTTCGCGGACGTCGTCGGATGACGTCTCAGAGATGAAGCGCAATGCGATGTACGCCTTTCGGGATGCCTTCTGCGGGCACTCCCCTAGGCCATGTGAGGGAGGGAGCCCCGACCTGCCACAGCGTTGATCGGTCTCACCTCCTCAGTTCGCAGCGATGCGCAGTGACGGCGACATTATCACGGATCTCGTGAGGCAGGGCTCGCCCCCATCACGTCACGAATAGGCACAGATGTGGTGTTGCCACATTCTTGAGGTGACGATAACGTGAAAACCGTGACTGCCGGGTCGGCCATGGGCCACAAGCGAGTGAGGCACCCGGCCCCGGCGTGAGGGCCGGGCGGGCGCGAGGCCCGCCGTATCTCTGACCTCCTGATTCGGAATTCTCCTTACCGCGTATCGGCGCGGCCTGCGGCATCGGCGAAATCACCGCCACGCCGCTCCTTTACTGCCGCGCGTTTTCGCCATTCCTTCGCAACCGCCGGCCCTCATGCGGCGAGGCGGTCGATTCGCCATGCCCGAAACCAGAAAGCAGAGAATGCCGTACGACTTCAACCAGCAGGTCATTCAGGAATTCCGCGCGAACCGCGGAAAAGTAGGCGGCCCTTTCGAGGGAGCCAGGCTGCTCCTCCTGACCACCATCGGTGCCCGCTCGGGGGTCCGCCACACCGTCCCCCTCGGCTACCTGCATGACGAGGGGGGCCGCATGCTGGTCATCGCCTCGGCCGGCGGTGCGCCGCACCACCCGGCCTGGTATCACAATCTGCGTGCCAACCCTCACGTCACCGTAGAGAGCGGCGTCTTCACGATCGAGGCCGAGGCCGCCGTTCTGGAAGGCGAGGAACGTGAGCGGCTCTTCGCCCGTGCTGTGGAGGCCGACTCCGGTTGGGCCGACTATCAGGCGAAGTCCGGCCGTGTCCTGCCCGTCGTCGCGTTGACTCCGCGCTCCGGTTCCTTCCCTGACCTGCCGGAAGGCGAGGTGCTGAAGGCGCTTCACGACGCCTTCCGGCGGGAACTGGCTCTGATCCGCGCCGAAGCCGCCACCGCGGGCCCGCGTGTGGGCGCGCAGCTGCGCGTCAACTGCCTGGCCGTGTGCGGCGGGCTGCACCACCACCACACCGCGGAAAGCAACCAGTTGTTTCCGTACCTGCGTGACCGCCATCCCGAGCTCGACGTGGTCCTCGATCGTCTGCACGCCGAGCACACCGTCCTGGCCCGCCTCCTCGACGACCTGCGGCGGCTGCTCTCGGAGGGACCGGCCGGCCTGCTGACCGAGGTGGACCGGCTCATCGAGCGGATCGAAAACCATCTCTCCTATGAGGAACGGCACCTGGTCCCCCTGTTGAACGCACTACCGCCCCGGCACGAGAATCATCTGAACGTCACGCGCGTCCCCGCCACCTCCGACGACCACGCTGCCGTGATGGCCACGATCCGGGCGCTGGTCACCCGCGCTCCGGCGCTCGCCGCCGACGTGACGCCCGCACTCGCTCATACCGGAGGCGTACCGGGACAGTGGGTCAGCGCCGCCGCAGGCTCGGCCACCGCGGACGGTGTCACGCTGTACGTGCACGGGGGTGGCTTCGAGCACACCCAGCCGGTGCTGGAGCCTCTCATGGCGTGCCGCCTGTCCCAGGCCACCCGGCGTCCGGCGTTCAGGGTGGACCAGCGTCTGGCCCCCGCCCATCCGTACCCTGCCGCCTTGGACGACGTCGTCGCCGTCTACCGGAGCCTGCTCCTGCAAGGCGTTCCCGCCGATCGCATCATCGTGTGCGGCGAGTCGTCGGGCGGCACGCTCGTCCTGTCGGCGCTGCTGGCGCTCAGACAAGCGGGCGATCCCCTGCCCGGCGCGGCCGTCGCGATCTCCCCGCTCACCGACCTGACCCTGTCCGGCCGGTCCCTGGACACCAACGACGGCCGGGATGTGATCAATCGCCGTATCGCAGAACACGTGATCGCCCAGTATCTGGCCGGGGCTCGCGCCGATCAGGCTCCTCAGTCTCCATTGCACGGCGATCTGCGCGGCCTGCCTCCGCTCCTGCTCGTGGCCGGGACCGCTGAGGTGCTGTTGGATGACACCCGTCGCTTCGCCGCAGCCGCCTCGGCCGCCGGTGTCAACGTGACCCTCGACCTGTACGAGGGCATGCCGCACGCGTTTCACGCGAGCGTGATGGCGCAGGACCCACCCCGCGTCGCCATGACGTTCCTGCGCCGCCTCACCGACTGGATCGAAAGAAGTCACTGAGCGCGTTCCGAATGCTTTTCCCCGAATCTGTGAGGTCGCCGCCTTCCGAAGATGCGACGATAAGCTCTCTGATCAGCAAGGCGTCCGCGTCGGCCGTCGCTCAGGGGCCGCTCTGGACGGGCGATACGCGGGTCGGAGGGATCGGCTGCGTCGCGGCGAGAGATTTTTTCCGGGGCCGTGTCGATCCGCGGGCCGCTCGTTCGACGTGTGGGTGCGAGGGCCGAGAGGCGGCCCCGCCGGACGAGGAGAACGCGATGCCGAAGTACCTGCTGATCATGCGAGGCACCGACGAGTCGAACGCGGCCATGATGGCCAACATCGACGAGATGATGGCCACGACCCGCCGGTTCATCGAGGAGATGGTCAAGGCCGGCGTTCTCCTGGCGGCGGAAGGGCTGGACGATCCGGGCCAGGGCGTTGTGGTCGACTTCAGCGGCGAGGCCCCGGTGGTCACGGACGGGCCGTACGGGGAGACCAAGGAACTGTTCGGGGGCTTCTTCCTGCTCGACGTCGCCTCGAAACAGGAGGCGGTCGAGTGGGCCAAGCGGGTCCCGGCGGCCCCCGGGGCCAAGATCGAGGTCCGGCGGGTGCCCGGGAGCGACGAGGTCCCGCAGGTCGGCAAGTGATCAGCAAGGACTGGGCCGGGCGCGAGAGCGACGGACAGATCTGATGGGTACGGCCGATGTCGAGGCCGTCTGGCGGATCGAGTCGGCGCGGATCGTCGCCGCGCTGACCCGGTTCACCGGCGATTTCGGGCTGGCCGAGGACGCGGCCCAGGAGGCGGTGGCCGAGGCGCTGGTGTCGTGGCCGCTCGCCTCTCCGGCGAATCCGGCCGGCTGGCTGATGGCCACGGCCCGGCGGCGGGCGATCGACGCGATCCGCCGCCGGACCGCCCTCCAGGACCGATACGCCCTGCTGGCGGCGGACTTGGCGACCGGCTCGGCGGTTGACGAGGAAATCGATCCCGACAAGATCGATGACGACGTGCTGGCGCTGATGTTCGTCAGCTGCCACCCGGTGCTCTCCCCCGAGGCCCGGGTGGCGCTGACTCTGCGCGTGGTCGGCGGCCTGTCCAGCGAGGAGATCGCCCGCGCGTTCCTCGTACCCGTGCCGACCGTGCAGGCCCGCATCACCCGGGGCAAGAAGACGATCGCGGCGGCCGGGGTGCCGTTCGAGCTGCCGCCGGCCGCCGAGCGCCGGGAGCGGCTGGGCGGCGTGCTCAGCGTCCTCTATGTGATCTTCACCGAGGGGTCGACGGCCACGTCGGGCGACCGGCTGCTGCGCCCCGATGTCGCGTACGAGGCGATCCGGCTGGCCCGCACGCTGGCCGCGCTGCAGCCGGACGAGCCGGAGGTGCACGGCCTGCTGGCGTTGTGCGAGCTGACGGCCGCGCGTTTCCCGGCCCGGACCGGCCCGGACGGTTCACCGGTTCTGCTCGACGAGCAGGACCGGCGGCTGTGGGACTTCTCGGCGATCCGCCGTGGGCTGGCCGCGCTGGCCAAGGCATCCACTCGCGGCCTCGGCCCCTACGGCCTGCAGGCCGCGATCGCCGCCACCCACGCGTCGGCGCCCTCGGTAGAGGCGACCGACTGGGACCGGATCGTGGTGCTCTACGAGGCGCTCGGCCGGGTCGCGCCCTCGCCGGTGGTCGAGCTCAACCGGGCCGTCGCCGTTGCCATGGCCTCGGGCCCGGCGCAAGCCCTGGTCATCGTGGACGAGCTGATCGCCTCGGACCGGCTCCCCGGTTCGCATCTGGTCCCGACCGTACGCGGTGAGCTGCTGGCCCGACTCGGACGGCGAGCGGAAGCGCACGCCGAGCTGGAGCTGGCGGCCCGGCTGTGTGCCAACCAGCGCGAACGCTCAGTGCTGCTGCGTAAGGCGGCCTCGCTGAGCTGACTTCTCCAGCTCGGCCGGCCGGGACTCGAGCGCGGCCCGGATGCCGTCGATCGCATCGCGTCAACCCGGGCGGACGCCGAGCGCGACTTTTCGTTCCGATGCTGGTCGAGCCGCGAGGAGCAGTGAGGCCGCTGTCAGCGCCACACCGAACCAGACGACACTTGTGACGCCCAGGTGATCGGCGAACAGTCCGCCGACAAGTGCCCCGATGGCGATGGACGTGTTGTATGCCATGGTGTTGAGCGACATCGCGGCTTCGAAGGTGTCGGGTGCGGCGGCTTGCGTCATGTTGACCTGGGAGAGCTGGACGACGCCGAAGGAAACGCCCCAGAGAATCAGCGTGACGATTGTTCCGGCGTGGCCGTGAGCGATCGTGAGCAGCGACAGCAGGGACGTCACGAGTCCCACGCAGCCGACGATGAAGCTGCCCCTCAGATTTCTGTTCACTGTGTATCCGGCGATGAAGTTCCCGGCCGCGCCTCCTGCGCCGTAGACCATCAGCGCCACGGTGATGAAGAAGGGCGTGGCGGATGCGCTTTGCTCCAGGTAAGGGCGTACGAATGTGTACGCGCCGAAATGGCCGAGCACGAAGAGCACGACGGTGAGCAGCACCAGTCGTAGCGGCGCGTTCTTCAGCGTGAGCCCGAAGACTTCCCGCACCGAGACCGCGTTCGTCGACGGCAGCGATGGAATGACGGCGACGACCGCGAGGAACACCAGCGCACCGAGGCCGGCCCAGATCAGGAACGTGGTTCGCCAGCTGGTGAGGCTTTCCAGGACTGTTCCCAGTGGTATGCCCACGACCGCGGCGATCGAGATGCCGGACATCACGATCGCGGCCGCCCTGCTCGCGTGGCGTTCCGGAACGAGGCGCATCGCCATGCTCACGCCTATGGCCCAGAACACGCCGCTGGCGAAGCCCATGATGAGCCGTGTCGTCAGGACCAGCGGATAGTTCGGCGAGATGGCGGTGATCGTGTTTCCCAGGGTCAGTATCACCAGGAGCGCGGACAGCAGGACGCGCCGGTTGACGCGCCTGGTCCATGCCACGATGAAGGGGACGCCGAGCCCGGCTGACACGCCGTACAGGGTGACCATCAGCCCGGCGGTGCCCACGGATATGCGCAGGCTTGCGCTTACCGGAGTAAGCAGGCCGACGGGCATCAGCTCGGTCGTGAGGAAGACGAAGAGGCTGGCGGTGATGGCCGCGACGCCCAGCCATGATCTCAAGGCCGCATGCGGGTGTGTGTCGTAGGTGACCATTTCGTTCTTTCTGATGGTTGATCGTCCGCAGGTCGGCAGCACCTGGCCGCCCGGCGTCGGGGAGGTAGTCATCGGCGGCCGAGAGCCCGGTGGCCGCCGACGTCAAGGGTGCGCGACGACCGATCGATGAGTCCAACGCATACTTTTCATCGATATCGATCGTGGTTCACTATGGTTGGGTGGAGCTGCAGCAGCTGAGGTATGTCGTCGCGGTCGCGGAGACCAGGAACTTCACCCGGGCGGCCGAGCGCTGCCGTGTGGTGCAGTCGGCGCTCAGTCATCAGATCGCTGTTCTGGAGCGGGAGCTGGGCGCGCGGTTGTTCGAGCGGACCAGCCGGCGTGTACGGCTGACGCCGGCCGGAGAGGCGTTCCTCGCCGCGGCGCGGGAGTGTCTGGAGGCGGCGGACCGCGCGCGGGCCGAGGTGGCGGCCGCCGCCGGGGAGATTCGCGGGCGGCTTGCCGTCGGCACCATCCCGACGGTGGCGGCGGTCGATGTGCCGGTCGCCTTGAGGGACTATCGGCGGCGCTATCCGCGGGTGCATATCACGCTTGTCGCGGCGGGCAGTGGAGAGCTGATCGAGCGGGTTCGGCAGGGCGGTGTCGACGTCGCGTTCCTCGGCCTGCCTCCGCGCACGGAACCCAAGGGCGTCCAGAGTCGCCGCCTCGGCGGAGGCGATCTGGTCGCCGTGGTCGCGCCTGATTACCACCGGGCGGAGAACGAGGTGGACCTGCGGAGCCTGGCGGACGAACCGTTCATCGACTTCCGCGTCGGTGCTGCCGGTCGAGCACAGTCGGACGAGGCCTTCGCGGCAGCGGGGGTGCGACGTGAGGTGCCCTTCGAGGTGTCGTCCGCCGACCTCATGGTCGATCTGGTACGGCAGGGCCTCGGGGTGGGCATGCTGCCTGCCGCGTACGCGCCGCGATTTCCTGATCTGCGTGTCATTCGTCTTCGCGATGCTCCCACGCGGGTGGAGCACCTGATCTGGGACAACCGGCCGTCCCCGGCGGCCACAGCCTTCCTTGAGCTGATCCGCGCTGATCGTGCCGACTCCGCGTGAGCGGTCACGTGTAGCGGGGCCGGGCTGGTCGGCGTCGTCGGCCTGCGGCTTCGTAAGGGGAATTACATTATTACAATGAATCGTGATCTTATTTTCCGATGGTGCGGCCCCTGGGGTGGTGCTCACATGATCGTCGAGTACATCCGTTACCGCATCGACCAGCAGGACGCGGAAGAGTTCGAAGCCGCCTACGAACGCGCCGCGGTGCCCTTGGCGGCCGCGCCGCAGTGCGTGGACTACGAGTTGTCCCGATGCGTCGACGAGCCCGAGTGGTACATCCTGCGCATCACGTGGACCTCGGCCGAGGATCACCTGCAGGGTTTCCGTGGTGGCGAGCACTTCGGGGCGTTCTTCTCCGCGATCGAACCGTACGTCCGGCAGATCGAGGAGATGCGGCACTACGGGCGCACCGCCGTGCGTGGCGCCGGCTCCTCGGTCCCGAGCCTGTACGACTGGGCGGGCGGCACCGAGGCGTTCGAGCGGCTCACCGAGACGTTCTACGAGCAGGTTCTCAAGGACGACCTGATCGGCCCCCTCTTCGCCCACATGGACCCGGGACACCCCAGGTACGTCGCGATGTGGCTGGCGGAGGTCTTCGGGGGTCCGTCCCGCTACAGCGACGAGCGGGGCGGCTACCACCACATGCTCGTGCAGCACCTCGGTAAGGCGATCACCGAACCTCAGCGCCGCCGCTGGGTCGATCTCCTCATGGACGCCGCCGACGTGGTCGGCCTGCCGGCAGACCCCGAGTTCCGCGCCGCCTTCGCGAGTTACATCGAGTGGGGCACGCGGCTCGCCTTCGCCAACTCCCAGCCCGGTGCCCGACCGCCGCAGCAGGCTCCCGTCCCCCGGTGGGGTTGGGGTGTGGCCCCGCCCTACCTCCCTACCTCGTGATCGTCAGGGCCCGTGTCCTGGTCTCGTACGGTGAAGCCGCCCTGGTCGTCGAAGGTCACCGTGTGGACCGCGTCGAATCCGTCCGACAGCCGGGGGCGGCGGAGGCGTTTCATCGTGGCGTGGATGCCGATCTCGGGCACCCGCGCACGGCCGGGTCGCCGCGCGTTGCGGTCCAGGGAGGCGGGAAGGTCGGGAGGGAACCAGTAGGCCACGACCCGGGCACCGTGTTCCTTGGCTGCGACGATGATCGGGCCCCACTCCTCCGGGGAGGGGTTGGTGTTGTCCACGGCCACGTTCCGCCCCTCCCCCAGCGTCTCGGCGATGACCCGGATCTGGCGTCGCTGCCGGTGGCGGGCGTTCGGCCAGTTGTCCTTGCTGACGTGGGCGTGCGTCGCCGCCAGGCGCTGCAGGTAGAAGGTGGTCTTGCCCGATGCCTGCAGCCCGACGAGGACGGCGACCTCCCGGCTCGTCATGGCCGTGGGTTTCGTGCCGGGGTCATACCTCATCCTCCCGCTGCGACGTCCCCGTGGGAGCCGCGCACCGGTCAGGCGTCGTGGTCGGCCAGGACCTCGTCGATCACACGGAGCTGGTCGGCGGCCTGCGCCCCGTCCGTGTCGACGACCCCGGCGAGGACGATCAACGCCTTCCACAACGCCCATCCCCTGGCCCGGGCCCAGGTGGCCGGGTCCTGGCGTACGGCCGCGCGGAAGGCCTTCCTGCTCTCCCCCGCGAACATCGTCCACGCGATGACCAGATCGCATGCGGGGTCGCCCACGCCCGAGGTTCCGAAGTCGATGACGGCGGTCAGCCGCCCCTCCCTGACCAGCAGGTTTCCGCTCGCGACGTCGCCGTGGAACCATACCGGCGTGCCCTGCCAGGTCGCCTCCAGCGCGGCGTCCCAGACGGCCGTGGCCCGCGCGGTATCGACACGGCCGTCGAGCGCGGCGAGGGTGCGGCGGGTCTCGTCGTCGTAGTGGGCCGGGGACGCGCCGCGATAGAAGCTGTGCGCACCGGCCCGCGGCCCGTCCGTCGCGTCGGCACTCTGCAGGGCGAGGAGGAATTCGGCCACGGCGACGGCGAACGCGGGCAGGTCGTCGATGCGGCCGGCGGAGGCGGTCTCGCCCTCCAGCCACCTGCGGACGGACCACTCGAACGGATATCCCGCCCCCGGCGTGCCCTTGGCCAGTGGCTCGGGCACGGCGACAGGCAACGACGGTGCGAGGACCGGCAGCCACCGATGTTCCTTGTCCACGGCCGGTGCGTAGCCGGCGGCGGTCGGGAGCCTGACCGTCATCTTCTCGCCGAGGCGGTAGGTGCGGTTGTCCCAGCCGTCGACCTGGACCGGTGTCACGGGCAGGTCGCGCCACTGCGGGAACTGGTCCGCGATCAGTCGCTTCACCAGTGCCGCGTCGATTCCGGCGCGTCCGTCCGGGGGGAGATGATCGGTCATCTCGGGAGTGTCGCCGCCGCTCCCGTGGCCGTGCAACGGGATTTCCCCGCGCCGGGTCTCGTACGATCACGGCATGGCGGAGCTCGACCGGCACCATCCTCAGGGGTGTGGGCAGGAGGGGCGCGAGCAGGATGGGCCGCTCCCCTACCCGAGGGAAGACTTCGATGTCGCCGCGTACGCGCGGCGTGTCAGGGGCGGTTCCTGCGCGGTGGTGGGGGGCGACCCCGCGTACGACGAGGAGGAGCTGACCGGGGGCGGGGTCAACCGTGTCGTACGCGTCGGCGGTACGGTGCGCCGGCCCGCCCGCCGGTGGACGCCGGCGGTGCACGCTTTGCTGGATCATCTGGCGGCGGCGGGGTTCGAGGGCGCGCCGAGGGCTCACGGGTGTGACGGCGAGGGGCGGGAGGTGCTGGATTTCCTCCCGGGTGAGGTGCCGGACTATCCCCTGCCGCCGTACGCGATGGCGGATGAGGCGCTGGCGGGTGTGGGGGCGTTGCTGAGTGACTACCACGACGCGACGGTGGGCTTCACGCCTCCGGAGGGCGCCGAGTGGTACTTTCCGCCGCGTGCTCCGGCCGAGGTCGTGTGCCATGGTGACGTGGCGCCGTACAACTGCGTCTTCCGGGAGGGGCGGCCGGTGGCGTTCATCGACTTCGACACCGCGCATCCGGGGCCGCGGGTGTGGGATGTGGCCTACGCCGCCTACCGGTTCGTGCCGTTGCATGATCCCGGCCGTGACGGGAGCGCTCCCGGGGTGGAGGAGCAGGCGCGGCGGCTGCGCGTGTTCGCCGACGCCTACCGGCTCGGCGCGGCGGACCGGCAGGTGCTGGCGGAGACGGCGCGGGCCCGGCTGGGGCATCTGGTCGCCCATATGCGTGCGGAGGCCGCGGCGGGTCATGAGGCGTTCGCCGCTCATGTGGCGGAGGGGCACGATCTGCTGTATCTCACCGACAGCGCGCACATCGCGCGTCATGAGGCGCTGTTCCTGGCGGCGCTTTCGTCGGAGGGGCAGGGCGGCAGGGTGGGGATGTCGGCGGGGTAGAGCGAGAGCAGCAGCCCGTACGGCTCGCCGCCGGGGGGTGGGGTGCGGCCGGGAGGGGGCAGGAGGTCGCGGAGACGGGCGATGAGCGCGTGGGCCTCCTGCTGGGTGAGCCAGAGGTGGTTCAGCAGGGTCTGTTCGGCCTGGCCGGGCCGGGCGGGAAGCATCTCGGCGAGGGCGGCCCTGACGAGGAAGTCGGGGCCGGCCGCGGCCTCTTCGTGCAGCCGGAAGCCCCGGCTGACCAGGGCGAGGGTCTGTTCGGTGCCGCCGCGTACGTGCCGGGTGCCGGCGAGGCAGACGATGCCGGCTTCGCGCAGGACGCGGACGTGGTAGGCGATGGTGCCCTTGGCGGCCCGCAGTGCCGCGGCCAGTTCCCCCAGTGTCGCGGGGCGCTGGCGGAGCAGGTTGACGATGCGGTGACGGACGGGGTGGCCGAGAGCCTTGAACTGGGCGGGGGTACGTAGCTCCAGTAGGTCGGGGTCGTGCGGGGGTGTGGCAGGGCGCTCCCCCGTCGTCGTCTCGTCGGTCACGGGAGAAAGTGTCGAGGATGGTCGACGCTTTGACAAACGGGTGAGCGGGCCAGCAGAATCGCCGCGCCGGAAGCGTCGAAAAGTCTCGACGCTTGATGTGTCAGATGGAGGAAGCCGATGCCTCATTCGACGGCGTACGTCGTCACCGACAGGCCCGAGCGCTACATCAGGCAGCTCGTGTCGCACATGGGCCACAAGGTGGAGACCGTGCTCGGCGGCGACGGCCGGGCGGTGATCGAGCTGCGGTCCGGGCGTTGCGTGCTGCGGCCGTGCGCCGGCGGGTTCGAGATGATCGCTACCGCGGCCGTCGAGGAGGACCTGCAGGGCGTGCGGGACGTGGTCACCCGTCACCTGCTGCGGTTCGCCACCCAGGAGGAGCTCGTGGTCGACTGGTCGCCGCCGGTCGGGGGTGACGCGGCGTGGACCCTGTCCCCCGTCGTGGACGACTACCTGCTCACGCACTGCTCTCCGGTGGACGAGGTGCTGCGGGATCTGGTGGTCAGGACGCGGGAGGAGACGGGCGGCGCGGCCGGGATGCAGGTCTCGCACGACGAGGGCGCCCTGCTGACGATGCTGGCGCGCATGTCGGGCGCCCGCCTGGCCCTGGAGGTGGGGGTGTTCACCGGCTACTCCTCCATCTGCATCGCCCGCGGGCTGCCGCCGGACGGGCGGCTGCTGGCGTGCGACGTGAGCAGGGAGTGGACGTCGATCGCCAGGAACTACTGGGAGCGCGCGGGGGTGGCCGACCGCATCGACCTGCGGATCGGGCCGGCGCTGGAGACGCTGCGCGCGCTTCCGGCCGAGCCGGTCGTCGGGTTCGCCTTCATCGACGCCGACAAGGAGAGCTACCCGGACTACTACGAGGAGGTGGTCACGCGGCTGAGCCCCGGCGGCCTGGTGGTGCTCGACAACGTGTTCCAGGGCGGGCGCGTGTTCGACCCGGCCTTCCAGGGCGACGCGCAGGTGGCCGTACGCCGCCTGAACGAGACGATCGCGCGGGACAGCCGGGTGGAGTCGGTGATGCTGCCGGTGCGCGACGGCGTCACGATCGCCCGGCGGGTGGGCTGACCGGGAAAGGCCGCCCGGTCGCCCGGCATGGTCGCCCGGCATGGTCACCCTGCCCGGTCAGGCGCGCGGGGCGACCGGCGCGGGCAGGCCCATGCCGAACAGGCGGGCGTCCACCTCGTCGAGGGCCAGGCGCAGCGCGCCCAGGGCGACGCTCTCGGCGCCGAGGGTGGAGGCGCGGATCTCGGGGACGCGCAGGCAGGTGCGGCCGAGTTCGCGGGCCAGCGGGCCGAGGATGAGGTCGGCGGAGCGGGAGAAGCCGCCGCCGAGGACGACGACCTGCGGGTCGAGGGTGAGGACCAGGGCGGCGGTGCCGACGGCGAGGTCGCGGGTGTAGCGGCGGACGGCGGTCCTGGCCGCCTTGTCTCCGGAGCGGGCGGCGTTGAACACCCAGGCGGCCGCGTCGTCGGTGTCGATGCCGGCGGGCAGGCTGGCGCAGTTCTCCAGGTGGGAGGGCGCGGTGAGCCAGCGGACGGCGCGCAGCGCGCCGATCTCGCCGGCCGCGCCGCCGTAGCCGCGGCGCAGGGTGCCGTCGATGATCAGTCCGGCGCCGGTGCGCATGCCCGCCAGCAGGTAGACGATGTCGTCGGCGTCGCGGGCCGCCCCCTGCCAGCGCTCGGCGAGCGCGGCCAGTTTGCAGTCGTTCTCCACCTGGATGGGGCAGGAGAAGCGGGCGGCCAGGTGCTCGGCCGGGTTGACGCTGGCCCAGCCGGGCAGCGGTGTGAACAGTGTGGTGCGGCCGCTGGCGTCGACCGGCCCGGTCACCCCGACGGTGATTCCCCAGATGTCCTCCGGGCGCAGGCCGGACGCGGCCAGGCACTCGTCGACGGCCGCGTCGGCGACGGCGAGCCGCGCCGCCGGGTCGGCGCCGGGATCGACCGGCAGCCGGGTGGTCCACATGACGGAGCCGTCGAGGTCGGCGAGCATGGCCAGCACCTTGTGCGCGCCGACGTCGACGCCGATCACGTGCCCGGCGCCTGCGTTGAACCGGTAGCGGCGGGCGGGGCGCCCGACGACGCTGCTGCCGTCGGGCTCCACGACGGTGAGCCAGCCGTCGGCGACCAGGCCCTGCACGATGACGTCCGTGCCCGGCCTGGACAGTCCGGTGCGGGTGGCCAGCTCGGTGACGGTGGACGGCGGGTTGCCCCGCAGCGCCCGGACGATGCCGAGCGCGTTGAGCTCCCGCATCCGGGTCACGTCCGTCCCGGTCGTGACCAGCGTCCCGGTCGTGACCTGTTCCGTCACCGCCGCCCCCTCGATCCCCTGGATGCGATCCCCTGAATGATGCTGCGCGGAATAATGCTGCGCTCTTTACAAAAGAGTAGTGGGAAGTCAGGAGATCGGATACAACTGGCCGCCGGGTGCGACGGCGGGGCCGAAGTCCACCTCGCGCCCGTCGACGGCGAACACGTAGCGGCCCTTCCGCTCGACGGCGGGCCGGGCCGACAGGTACGCCGTCATGTCCGCCAGTTCCTCCGCGCGCAGCCATCCCGGCGGGTCGGACACCGCCCGGAAGCCGCACACGTCGGCCAGGTCGCGCAGCCAGCCGAGCTGCTGGTCGGTGAGCAGGTTGAGGCGGCTGCGGAAGTAGACGACGTCGGGGTCGACCTCGGCCAGCGGGGCGTGCCACAGCCGGTGCAGCGTGTTGACCACGGCGTTGCGCGCCATCGCGTCGGACGGGTCGTCGCTGGCGTAGTTCTGCCACATCGGCGCCACGTCGGGCCCGCTGCGCAGCCCGTCGAGCAGGCCGAGCGAGGGCAGCAGGATCGCGCCGCTGCCCAGCAGGTACACCTCCTGTCCCGCCGTCCGCCTGATCAGCTCCAGCGCCTGCCGGTAGGCCTGCTCGCGCCCGATCCCGCCCTGCCGTACGCCGGGGGCGGCGCCCGCGTTGACGAAGTCGAGCTTGAGGTAGCCGAAGCCCCACTCGTGCACGACCTTACGGATGAGCCGCTCCACGTGGTCGAGCGCGTCGGCGCGGGACAGGTCCAGCGCCCAGTAGCCGCTCCCCCAGTTGTAGCCGGCGACCACGGGTTCGCCCCGTTCGTCGCGCAGCAGCAGTTCGGGCCTCTCGCGGGCGGTGCGCGAGCCGGGCAGGACGATGAACGGCGCCAGCCACAGCCCCGGTGTCATCCCGGCGTCGGCGATCCGGCCGGCGAGCGCGAGCATCCCGGACGGGAACTTGGCGTTCGGCTCCCAGTCGCCGACCATCTCCTCCCAGCCGTCGTCGACCTGCACCACGTCGAAGGGCAGCCCCTTCAGCGTGGCGATGTCCTCGGCCAGCCCCGCCTCGGTGATGCCCTCGTAGTAGGCGTACCAGCTGCACCAGACGTTGCCGGCACGCCGGTCGCGGCTGCCGAGGCGGGCGGCGAGCGCGCGGGTGTAGGCGCCGAAGACCTCTTCCTCTTCGCCGTAGGCGAGGAACCACGGCGCCCCGTCGTCTTCGTACCAGCCGGCGAGAGTGTCGTGGTCGGCGGCCAGGCGCGGGGTGCCGATGCCGAGCGCGCCGAGCAGCAGCACCCGCCCGTCGCCGCCCTGCAGGGCGGCGACGGCCGAGGAGTGGTGGCGGGACGGGTCGTCCCAGGCGGGGTCGTCGGCGGTGACCCGGCGCCGCGGGTCGGCGATGCGCAGCGGCGGCTCCGACAGCCGCCGCCAGCCGCACGGGCTCCAGGAGTTCTGCCCGTGCCGATAGAACAGCGCGTCGCCGAGGCCGTGCAGCACGGCCACCCGGCCCGGCGGCAGCACGACCCCGCCCTCGATCTTCTGGGGTGGCTCGGAGCCGGTCGGCTCAACGGCTACGGTACGGCCTGCCAGCTCGACGAGCAGCGGCATGATGCTCCTTTTTCGGTAGGTGCGGGGGTCTCAGGTGAACAGCGCGTTGACCTGGTCGTTGGCCTTCTTCAGGGCGTCCGCGGCGCCGGCCTGGCCGAGGATGACCGACTGAATGGCGTCCTGCACGATCTGGCTCACCTCGTTGCCGTGGTCGGTGATGGGCAGCAGGAAGGTGCCGCCCGGCGTCTTGGTCGGGTCGAGGTAGGCGTGCACGTCACGTCCCTTGGCCTGGTGGGCGGCCGCGGCCTTGTCGCTGGCCGTCTTGATCGCGGGGAAGACGACGGCGTTGCCGGCGACGATGTCCTGGCAGCCGGCCGAGCCGAGGAACTTCACCCACTTCCAGGCCTCTTCCTTATGCGGCGTGCCGGCGAAGATCGCGTCCGACAGGCCGTTGATGGCGGTCGTGCGCGTGCCGGCCGGGCCGACGGGCACCGGGGCGAGGGCGAACTTCTGCTTGGCGTCGGTGCCGAGGTAGGTGTTGATGGTCCAGGATCCGGCGAAGGTCATCGCGCCCTTGCCGGCGGTCATCACCGCGTCGCGGCCGAGGGTGGACTGCTTGTCGAACTTCGGCGCGTAGCCCTTGTCGATGAGCCGCTTGAACCAGTCGATGGTCTCGGCGAGCTTGGGGTCGTCGTATTTGTAGTGCGTTCCCCAGGGGTTCTTGTCCAGGTACGTCCAGCCGTTGGCCACGGCCAGGTCGCCCCAGCCGTTCTGGCCCTGCGACCCGTCGGCCCACTCCGGCAGGAAGCCGTACACCTTGACGTGGTTCTTGTCGAACGCCGGATCGAGGCCGTTGTGCCCCTTCTCGTCGACGGTGAGCTTGGCGATGACCTGCTGGAGTGTGCCGCCGTCGGCCGGATTCCAGGTGAGGTTCGCCATCTCGTCCGGCTTGATGCCCTGGTCGGCGAGCATGGCGCTGTTGTAGACGAGCGCCTCGGTGTCCCAGTCCTTGGGCAGGCCGAACCGCTTGCCGTCCTTCACCCACAGGTCGGGCAGGCCGTCCTGATACCGGGTCAGGTCCACCTTGTCGCGGCTGACGTACGGCTGGATGTCGAGGATCTGCCCGCTGGCGACGAACTGGGGGTAGTAGGAGACGTGGTCGGTCCACACGTCCGGGGCCTGGCCGGCGGCGAGCTGGGTGGTGAGGTTCTGCCAGTACTGGTCCCAGGCCGTCTGGGTGATCTTGACGGTGATGTTCGGGTTGGCCGTGTGGAAGGCGTCCGCGCAGGCCTGGTAGGACGCCTGCTGGTTGTCGTCCCAGAGCCAGTAGTCGATCGTGACGTTGCCGCCGGCCGCGTCGTCCTGCGCCTGGCCGCCGCCGGACCCGCAGGCGGCGAGCGTTCCGGCGAGCGCCAGCGACAGCAGTGCCGTGCCTGCCCGCTTGGTGGTGTTCATGGGTTGGTGCCTCTCTTGCAGGGGGGTTATTTGATCCCGGAGAAGTTGAGCGACTGGACCAGCCGCCGGCCGAGGAAGACCAGCAGGAGCAGGACCGGCAGGACCGAGAGGGTCGACCCGGCCATGAGCCCGGTCCAGTCGGGGCGGGTGTTGGGCGACTGCTGCAGGAAGACGCCGAGCGCGACGGTCAGGACGCGGGTCTGCTCCTCACGCCCGACCAGCAGCGGCCACAGGTAGTCCTTCCACGCCCACACGGTGGTGGTGAGCCCGATGGTGATCAGCGGCCCGCGGCTCATCGGCAGCACGATGCGCCAGAACACGCCCCAGGGGCCGTTGCCGTCCAGCCGGGCCGCCTCCTCCACCTCGCGCGGGATGGACAGGAAGAACTGCCGCAGGAAGAAGACCGCGAACGGGGTCATCAGGATCGTGGGGGCCACCATCCCGGCGAAGGTGCCGACCAGGTCGAGGTTCTTCACCAGCACGAAGTTGGGCAGCAACGTGAAGATCGGCGGCACCATGAGCGCGGCGATCATGACACCGAAGACGACCTCCCGCCCGGGGAAGCGCAGCCGGGCGAACGCGTACCCGGCCATGGCGCAGAAGAAGGTCTGCAGCGTCGCGATCAGGCCGCTGTAGACGACCGAGTTGAGCAGGTAGCGGGCGAAGTCGAGCCGCGCACCCGATCCGCCCGCCGCGCGGGCCTCCTCCTGGCTGGTGAGCCCGAGGATGCGCAGGAAGTTCACCGTCGTCGGGTGCCGCGGGAACAGGGCGCCGCTGTCGGCGTAGAGGTCGGCGGCCGGGGTGAGGGCCGTACGGACCATCCAGTAGAAGGGGAACAGGGTGAGCACGAGGGCCACGGCCAGGATTGCCCAGGCCGGCAGCCGGCCGATGTTCGAGTTGCGCCGCAACGTGTCGCCTCCTCAGGCCAGGTCCGAGCGGGAGGCCCGCAGCAGCCGCATCTGCACGACCGTGAGCACGCCGAGGACGAGTGCGAGCGCGAGTGCGGCCGCCGAGGCGTAGCCCATGTGGAAGTACTGGAAGGCCTGCTGGTAGATGAAGTAGTAGATGACCCTGATCGCGCTGCCGGCTCCGCTGCCCTTGGACGCCACCGCGATCGTGTCGAAGATCTGGAACGAGCCGATCAGTGACACCACCAGCACCAGGGCGAGGACGGGCCGCAGCATCGGCAGGGTGATCGAGCGGAACATGCGCAGCTCGCCGGCGCCGTCGAGGGCGGCACTCTCGTACAGGTGCGACGGGATCTGCAGCATGCCGGCGTACAGCAGGAGCGCGGTGTAGCCGGTGTACGCCCAGGTGTTGACCATCGCGATCGTCGGCATGGCCCAGTCGGGTGAGACGAAGAAGCCGACCGTGCCGAGGCCGAGCGTCTTGAGCAGGTGGTTGACGAAGCCGAGGTCGGCGTCGAGCAGCCAGATCCAGATCAGGCCGACGGTGACGTTCGGCACCAGCCACGGCAGCAGCAGCATCGCGCGGAGCATCACCGACCGGGTGAGGCGGTGCATGAGCGCGGCCAGGACCAGCGCGAGCAGCATCTGCGAGCCGATGTTGAGCACGACGTAGTACACGGTGACCGCGAGCGAGTGCCAGAACTGCGGGTCGCGCACGAGCTGGGCGTAGTTGTCCCCGCCGACGAACGCGGGGGCGCTGAGCAGGTTGTAGTCGGTCAGGGAGTACCAGAATCCCCGGACGGCCGGATAGCCGAAGAAGATCAGGAAGCCGGCGAGCGCGGGGATCAGGAACAGCCACGCCGCCCGGCGGTCGTCACGCGGCCGGGCCCGTTCTCGCCCGGGTGCGCCGGTATCGCTCGGCTCGGCGACCTGCGACCGTTCCTCGGCCCGCATCGTTTTCATCATCGTCCTCGGCGATCGGTGAAATTGACCTCTTGTCACGGGGTGACTCCCGAATAATGATGTGGGGCATCGGAAGTTTGTCAATAGCTCCTCATATCTTGGCGAGCGTACGGCAGCGTCCCCGAACCCTTCCGTTCCACGTCAACCCCCATGTGGCGGGGCCCTCGCCGGCCCGCCGCAGGCTCCTGCCGCCCACGTATCCCGGAGGTTCCTCAGTCATGCCTGCCCTTGTCCTGCCAATGAGGCGGGCCCTCGCGACCCTCGCCGCCGTCGCGCTGGCCCTATCAACGGCGCTATCAACGGCCCTGTCGCCGGCCGCTCAGGCGCGGGCGCTCGCGCCGGTCGCGGCCGGGGCGCCGCCCCGGCCGCCGGCTCCCGCCTCACCCGACCCGTCGCTGCAGGCGCATCCACTGGCGTCCGCGCCCGCGCCGCTGGACAACCCGCTCAAGGGGTTCGCCCGCTTCTACTGGCCCGGCAGCGACGAGAACACCGGCTACCCGCACTCCCTCATGTGGAGCTACTTCGGCCTGTCAGAGGTGATGACCGACCCGGCCGACTGCTCGAAGTACAACTGGTCGATCCTCGACAACGCGCTGAACGAGATCGCCTCGTACGGCAACCAGGCGGCCGTGCGGTTCTATCTGGAGTATCCCGGCGGCAGCGGTAGCCACCCCGGCAACGCCATCCCCCACTGCTTCGACGGGCACGTCACCTACCGGACCAACACCTTCTGGGGCACCACCAGCCCGGACTACGACAGCCCCTACCTGCTCACCGCGCTGAAGGACTTCATCGCGGCGTTCGGCGCCCGGTACGACGGCGACCCGCGCGTCGGGTTCATCCACCTGGGCCTGATCGGGCTGTGGGGCGAGTGGCACACCTGGCCGTTCGACACCGACACCAGCGGCGACACCTACCCGAACTTCATGCCGACCGACGCGCACGCCGCGCAGATCGTCCAGGCGTACGACGACGCGTTCGCCAAGACCAAGCTGGAGATCCGCTACCCCGACTCGGCGGCGAGCGCGGCCACCAACCGGGACATCGGATACCACGACGACTCCTTCTGCTACAGGGAAGGCTCGCCGCTGGCCGGCGTCACGCTGCCGCGGTCGCTCGGCGGGGCCGGCTACGCCCAGCTCCAGCGGGCCCTCGACCAAGGCGCCGAGAACAAGTGGATCACCGACTCGATGGGCGGCGAGGTCCGGCCGGAGATCCAGTCCTCGGCGTTCGCGTCCTGGCCCGGCGGCTCCGGGCAGGTCGACGACATGAAGGCCTGCGTCGAGCTGGAACACACGACCTGGAAGATCAACGAAGGCAGCCAGAGCTACGCGCCGGGTGACCCGAACGTCGCGGCCGCTGTCCGGCTCATGGGCTACGACCTCACCGTCGACAACGCGTACTTCACCAGCACCGCGAGCGGGACCGCGAACGTGGGCGTGCGCATCCGCAACAACGGCGTGGCGCCGTTCTACTACCCGTGGACGGTCACCCTCGGCGTGAAGAACGGCGCCGGGACCGTGGTCAAGACCTTCGACACGTCCTGGGACCTCCGCACGGTCATGCCGCTCAAGATCCGCGCGTTCCCCGACTGGGGCAAGGGGCCGGACCCCACCTATCTGGACTACGGCTACCCGCAGTACTTCCAGACCGGGGTGAACCTGTCCGGCGTGCCCAGCGGGAGCTACCAGTGGGTCCTGCGGGTGAAGAACCCCCTGGAAGCCGTCTCCGCGAACGCCAAGAAGCTGCGCTTCGCCAACGCCGCCCAGGGCGCCGACGGCTGGCTCGGCCTCGGCGCGGTCACCGTCGGCACCGGTGGCGGGCAGGACACCACGGCGCCCAGCGCGCCCACCGGGCTGGCCTCCCCGTCGCGCACCGCGAACTCGGTCACGCTGTCCTGGACGGCGTCCACCGACAACGTCGGCGTGGCCGGATACCGGATCTACCGCGGCTCCACCCAGGCCGGGACGGCGCAGACGACGTCCTTCACCGACACCGGGCTGAACCCCGCGACCTCCTACACCTACACCGTGAAGGCGTACGACGCCGCGGGCAACACCTCTGCCGCGTCGGCGCCGGTCACCGTCGTCACCCTCCCGTCATCGACCGCGGGCCTCGTGCTGGACGACTTCGACGGCGACCCCGCGTACCCGTCCGCCGCGCGCAACGACCTCGGCAAATGGACCGGAGGCAACTGCTTCCTCAACGGCGGCGGCTCCGGCACCGTGTCCGGCGGGGCGCTCAGCCTGAGGTACGACAACTGCGGCTGGTTCGGCAGCGACGTGAACACCGACCTGTCCGCGTACACCTATCTCGTCATCCGCATCAAGGGCGCGGCGGGAGGCGAGCAGGGCCACTTCAACGTCAGTCTCGGCGGGGTGACCAAGGTCTTCGGCGACTTCACGCTCGACGGCGGCGGCCACCCGGCCGTCACCGCGGCGTACCAGGACATCAAGATCCCGATGTCCGCCAACGGGGTCAACCGCGCGTCCCCCGGGCAGTTCGCGATGGGCTTCTGGTACGGCGGCAGCAGCACCGTCACGATCGACTCGATCTCGTTCCAGTGACGCACAGGAGCCAGTGACGCAGGAGAGGCCGTGATCGGGAGTGGAGGACTCCCGATCACGGCCTCCCCGGTGGGCGCGGGACGCGGGCTCAAGCGCCGCGACTCCGCCGAGGACGTCCGGGACTTCTTCCTTGCCCACATCGGGAGATCGGCGGCCTCGGCGCGTTCTTGTGCGGGCGCGTCAGTCGATCACGCGGGCGAGGAACTCCTCGAAGGTCGCCGGCGTCGCGGTTTCGGCGTCACGCGGCTGAGTCATCGCGATCCGGCGTTCGGCGACGTCGATGGTCATGGCGGTGGTGCCGTCTGCCATGTGGGTGGAGAACCCGCAGCGAGGAGACCCTCGCGCATGTAGCAGCAGGCCAATGTGTCCGATCGCCGTGCGCGCCGTGGGGGCGCCCTGATCACTGGTCGGGGTGGCCGGCGCCGGTCAGCCGCGTCGGGGAATCGCGGGCGGAGGCTTCACGCACGCTCAGGCGACGGAGTGGGTGACGGTGCCGGTGTAGAGGCCCGGGGCGGTGGTGGAGGGGATGGTAACGACGAGCGTCGGGGCCCAGCCGGTGGACGTGGGATATGCCCACCAACTTCGCGAGGAGAACGCAGTCACCGCCGAGGGCAGGGGCACCCGCTGATCCTCCTCGCGGCCGGGGGGATTCGGTGCGCGGCTTTCGGCTGCTGTCCCCGTCAGGCCGGTGGTCGTTGTGGGCGGCGTTGCAGGGTGAACCGGGAGGCCATGAAGCGCCACATGAGGTACAGCGTGGCCAGCGCCGCGATGAGCCCGCCGGCCGGGTAGACGGGGAAGCGGACCACGGTGGCCTGCAGGGCGTGCGGCGGGAGGCCTTCGCGTGTGATGGCCACCGTGATGTGGCAGATGCATGCCAGCGGCGGATCGGCCCACTGGGTGGTCACGGTGCGGGTGGAGCCGCGAAGGACGGTGAAGTCCGGGAAGGCGATCGCGTGGCCTTCGGCGTGGGCGAGCAGGTTGTGGTCGGGGGCGAAGAAGTCGTGGTGCACGGTGCCGCTGTCTTTGACCACTGCGGTGAGGGTGATCGGCCCGCCGGGGCTGAACCCTTGGGTGTGCAGATCGGCCAGGGTGACGGTGTCGTTCACCGGACCGGGCACGGTGACCAGCAGCGGCACCGCGACCCCTCGGTTGAGTCGCACGGGTCCGTGTTGCTGCTCGGCGGGCACCAGGGACACCAATGCCACCGCGTGCTCGCCGGGTTCGGGCTGGGCGGGCATGGTGAGCCGGACCGTGACTGTGCGTGCGGCGCCGGGGGCCAGGTGGAAGTGCTGTGGAGTCATGCCGACCCAGTGCGCGGCCGAGTACGGCGCGGCGGGTGGATAGGACAGCGACCCGTCGGGATGTTGCTCCAGCGATCTGGTGGTCACATCCACATCCACCCCGGCCCGGCCGGTGTTGGCCACCTGGAAATGCTGCGGGTCGCCGGCCTGTGACGGGGTGATGACCAGCCGCGTGGGACTCACCTTGAGCGAGAACGCCGGAGCCGCCGACGGGGAGGGCTCGGGCTGCGCCCGCGCCGGCGCGGCGGTGCCGAAGGTGGTGAGCGACCACAGGACGCTCACCACCAGGCCCGCGGCTCGCAGAGCCCGGATGGCGGCCATCACTGGTTGAGGCACGAGCCCGCCTGCCTACAGCGTCGCGGCGATGTAGTCCAGCGTGGTGCGGTAGGTGTCGGGCTGCACCACGGGGATGTTGACCATGTAGTCGTTGCTCAGGTTGTCTCCGCCGGGCGCGGAGGGGGTGTGCTGGGTGTGGACGGTCACCGGCGTGGTGTTGGACATCTGGTAGAACAGCGGCCCGCTGCCGGTCTCCCGCACATACAGGTTGCCGATGGGGATGGAGTCGGGGTTGCCCGCCGAGCCGGTCAGCGTCGGTGTGGTCGCCTGCACCGTGACCTGGTACCCGGCGGGGTTGTTGGTCGTCACCGTCATCGTGACCGCGCCGTTCAGCGTGACCGTGGTACCGGGGTCACCGGTCAAAGTGAATGAGCCGGTCAGGTCGGACAGGGTGATGGACCCGGTGACCGAGACGTTCGCGGTCGTGCTCCCGGAGGAGGTGTCGGCGTGAGCCGGAACGGCGGGCCCGGCCGCGGCGACCCCCAGGATCATCGCAGCGGCCAGAGCTCCAAGCAGCGGTGCCCGCGACGACGAGACGGCCATGTCGGCCATGTGACCTGATCTGCTACCCACAGGTTCCCCCCGAAACCGATCCAGTGGTGAAGATGACCCCAGATGATCCGCCGGGACCTTCGAGGGGGGTTGCCCGGTGATCTGCTGCATTTCTAGCAGGCTCAGGCGATCTTGCAGCAGCGACATGCCGATCATCGTCATCGTCAATAAGCGCAGCTCGCCTGCGATCCCCCTGCTGCACCGGGCCAGGGACGGTGCCTTGCTGGTCGGTGCGAGCGAGCCGGGCGAACACAGGGCTCGCTAACTCATCCACACCGTCGGCGAGGCGTTGCTGCTGGCCATCCTCATCGCCGCGGGACTCGCCTACGCCGCGACGGTGAGCTGGCGCGACCACCACCGCACCGGATGAAGACCGAACCGGTGCTCGCTCGCCCTTACTCGTCGCCGGCGTCGGGCTTGCACAGGGGCCGCAGACCCCCGGGCAGCTCGGGCAGCGGGAAGGAGTAGCGGCCCAGCATGTTGATGTGGTGGCGGACGAACGGCGACAGCCGGGCCGCGCCCTCGTCGCGAACGTCGAAGCCTTCGGCCTGCAGCTGCGCCAGGGCGGCGTCCATGTAGCGGGTGTTAGACAGCACCACGGCGTTGAGGACCAGGTCGAGCGCGCCGACTAGGTCTTCCATGCCTTCGTGGTAGCTCTGATACAGCTGCCCGTTCTTGCCGTGGAAGATCTTCCGGGCCAGAGCGTGGCGGCCTTCTTGCAGGTTGGTCTGGGCCTTGATCTGCCGCCGGTAGCCGGGTTCGTCGGCCAGGCGCAGGATGGCACGCGACGGCGGCATGGCGCTCACCCGGAAGGGCTGACTGTTGCGTGGGGCGGGGTTTACGATCACCGCATGCCCAACATAGGTCCGTTCGAGCTGTTGGTCCTCGCCGTCATCGTGATCGCGCTTCTCGGTGTGGGGCTCGCCGCCGTGCGGGCCGGTGCCCGCCCCGCCGGGCCGCTGGCATGGCGCAGCCCCGGGCTGCTGCCGCCGGTCTCGGCCGAGCTGCAGCACCGGGTGCGAGAGCTGTACGCCGACAACAAGAAGATCGAAGCGATCAAGCTGATCCGCGAACAGACCGGGCTGGGATTGAAGGAGGCCAAGGACCTGGCCGAGGCCCTGGCCTCCGGGCGGCCGCTGCCGGTGGCCCCGGGCCACGCGCGGCCGGATCTGGCGTCGCGGGTGCGAGAGCTGAAGGCGGCCGGACGCGGCGAGCAGGCGGTGTTCCTGGTGCGCGGCGAGACGGGGATGGGCCAGGCGGAGGCCGAACGGTTCGTCGACGCGATCGACGCCGTCGACGTGGAGGGCGGCGAGGCGTAGGAGGCCGTCGCCGCGCGGCGTTCGCTGTCGGTGCGGCTCGGTACGGTGTCGATCATGCTGCCCGTACAGGTGAACAGGCTGACCGTGCAGGAGGCCGGGGACCGCTATGTGGAGCTGGTCCGGGCCAAAACGGTGACCGGTGCGCTGTCGCCCGCCACGGCCGAGGTGTACGCGCGGGACGTGGCGACGTTCGTACGGCTTGCCGGGCCGGACCGGGTGCTGGACGACCTGACCGGCGAGGACGTGGACGCGGTGCTGCTGGCCTTCGCGCGCAAGCCGGACGAGCGCAAGAAGAGCGACGTCCAGGGGAAGGACTCGGGGAAAGAGACGGGGCAGAGCGCGGCGTCGCAGGCGAGGTTCCGCCGGTCGGTGTCGGCGTTGTTCCGGCATGCCGCGTCGGCGGGATGGGTGCATCTGGATCCGATGGCGGCCTCGTCGGTGCGGGCGCGGGAGCGGGGCGGGCTGCGGCCGGAGCGCCGGGCGCTGACACGGGAGCAGGCCGAGGGCCTGATCGAGGCGGCGGGCTCCCCCGCCGCCCCCTCCGGAGAGGCGACCGGTTCCGGCGCGGGGCGCCGCCGGCGGTCCGACCAGCGGACGGAGGTGCGTGACGCGCTGGTGGTGCTGCTGCTGACCACGCTGGGCCCGCGGGTGTCGGAGCTGGTGCGGGCCAACGTGGAGGACTTCTACACCAACGACGGGGTGCGTTACTGGCGGATCTTCGGTAAGGGCGGGCGGACCAGGGACGTTCCGCTGCCCGATGCCGTGGCGGCGGCGCTCGATGCGTACCTGGCGGTGCGGGCGGGCGCGGACGGCGAGAAGGCGCTGTTGCTGTCGTGGCGGGGCAGGCGGCTGGCGCGGGGGGATGTGCAGGCGGTCATCGACCGGGTGCAGCGGCGGGTGGATCCCGGGCGGCGCCGGGCGGTGACGCCGCACGGGCTGCGGCACACGACGGCGACGCACCTGCTCGCGGACGGCACGGACATGGACGCGGTGCGGCGGGTGCTGGGGCACAGCGATCTGTCGACGCTGGGCCGTTACCGGGATGACCTGCCCGGGGAGCTGGAGGTGGCGATGGGGTCGCATCCGCTGCTGCGCCGCCGGCGCGGCCAAGCCGGGCGCGACGGCCAGGCCGCGCCGGACTCCTAGTTCCGCGCGGTGCGTACGGGCTGGCGCAGGATGGTGCGCAGGGCCGCGGGGTCGGTCTCCTGGACGCCGCTCAGGTAGATCTCGTGGTGGAGGCCGGCCGGGACGAGGCCGCGGGCGCGCATGAACTCGTCCATGAGCGCGAGCGATTTCGGTTCCTCGGCGAAGGAGCCGTGGTGGGTCATCTGGACGCACCGCCCGTCGGTGAAGGTGACGAGCAGGACGGTGTCGACGCCGGGGGCGGGGCGGGCGGCCTCGCGGGCCTGATCGGCGAGGGCGGGGTCGAGGTCGTCGGGCAGGCGGAGGAACAGGTGCCAGTGCCATTCGTCCCTGGGCACGTCGAGGGGGTGGCGGGTGGTGTCCTCGACCCACCAGCGGCCTTCGAGCACCGGCATGGGCAGTCCTCCGGCGAGGCCGGTGAGGGGTCCCGCGACGGCGTACAGGGCGGTGATCGCGGCGAGGTGCGCGGGCCCGCCGGGCGCGCCGCGCCCGGTGACGCCGAGTCCCGTGACGGGGCCGAAGTCGGCGAGTTCGGGGGTGTCGGCGGCGGAATACCAGTTCATTCTTCGTCCTCGAGTCGGATCATCAGGTGGGTGACCAGCCGCTCGGGCGGAGTGGTCGCGGGGTCGGAGACGTAGGCCTCGCGGAGCGGGCCGGTGGGGGCGTGCCCGCGTTCGGCGCACCAGGCGATCAGGGCGTGGGCGGTGAGCGAGATCTGGTCGTAGGGGCCGACGTGGGCGGCGACGGCGAACGTGCCGCCGGGCAGGATCGCGGGTTCGGCGCCGGGCACCTGCGGCAGGCCGGTGCCGGTGAGGGCGACGGCGACGGGGATGGACTCGCCGTAGTCGAGCGGGAACAGTCCGACCAGCGCGGGTGCGGGTGGCGCGGCGGCCATCAGGCGGGCGACGCAGGTGGAGGTGGCCCGGCCGATGTCCTCGGGGGTGGCAGCCAGGTCGCGGACGACGATCGCGGGGCGCGGTGGTTCGGTGACGAGGGTGACCTCGGCGCCGGGCAGGCCGGTGGCGAGGATGCGTTCGAGGCTCTTGAGGGTGCGCCTGCGGCGAGCGAGTTCGGCTTCCAGGTCGTCCCTGACCCGGGCGAGCGCGGCGGCGGCGGAGTCCCCTCCCTCGGTTTCCCCTGTGTCCCGGGCGCCGGACAGGACGGCCGCGACGACGGGCAGGGGAACGTCGAGGGAACGCAGCAGGCCGATGGCGAGCGCGTCGCGGGCCTGGGCGGCCCGGTAGTAGCGGTAGCCGCTGGCTGGGTCGGTCCAGGCGGGTTCGAGCAGCCCGAGCGTGGCGTAGTGGCGCAGTTGCTTGACGCTGAGCCGGGCGAGGCGGGCGAACTGCCCGATCGACAGGAGGTCGTCGTTCACGTGCCTCAGGATGGCCTCTCCCCCAGTGGGAGAGTCCACCGCCTACTCGGGGATTGAGGAACATCGGAACTGTGATTCTTGGTCTATGGCCCGGCTGAGCCTGCCACGCTCGACGTCGATACCGGGTATGACCCCGCATTCGGCTCGAAAAGTCGCGGGAGGCGGTCGCCTGGATTGACGCTGGCGTGGCTTCTCGTTCTGATGCGTCCGGGGCTCCGGCGTTTCGAGGCTGATGTGGCAGGCGAACGAATGTCCCGCCAAGGGCGCCGGGTGGTCTGCCTTTGGGGGCAGATCGTTCTGCGTGCCTGGTAAGGGGGCCTCGGGATGCGACGCGGCGTGGTCTGAGGGCTTTCAGTCCAGCAGGGCGCGCAGCGCCAAGTCACCGATCTGCCGCAGATCGTCGTGGCTGCGGCCAGCTGCCGCCTGGACGGCGATGCCGTCGGAGATCGTGTGGAGGAGTGCACCCAGGACGGCCGGTTCTAGCGGGAGGGCAGATCGGTGCCCGACGTAGTGGACCCGCTGGGCACGTCGAGGCACCGGCCGCTGTTGACGTTGACCAGGGTGTAGATCCCCGACCCGGCGGAGTTGAGGGTGAACTGCTGCCAGGCGGCGCCGGTGGTGCAGCCCCACTGCTGCACCAGCGCGCCGTTGTCCTTGGATCCGGACACGATGTCCAGGCACATGCCGCTCTTGGTGACGCTGATCTGGTACGTACCGCCCGCCGCGGGCACCGCCGCCTGGGCGGGCACCGCGTGCAACGCCACGGCGGCCAGAGGCACGGCCGCGGCGGCGGCGATTCCGCGTGGCGTGCGGCGGCGGGTCCGGGGCGGGCTCGGGACTGTTTCAGGGGGTGTGGGAGGCATCTGCGCTCCTTCGGACGCGCGTGGTGTGAACGGGAGGACCGCTGCCCGCCCCGGGATTGCCTGCGTCGGCGCGAGAGTCCCCGCACCGTAGAATTAAGTTCGGGAATATGTCAATCACCCAAACTAAATCGTCCTCGTTCCTTCTGGTCAATCGTGTGAATCCGCTGGAAACTTTCATCGCGGCGCACGCGGGTTGACCCTCACGCCGGGTGAGGCCGCGGTCGGCCAGCATGCGGCCGACCATCCCAGACCATGGCGTCGACGAAGGAGTCGCCATCGCCGGGGCAGTCCCCGCGGCCGGTGGCGGCGGTAGCCGGCTGAGGGAAAATGCGCGCACGGTGGTGCCGACCGCAGCGCCGGAACGCGGACGTCCCCCCGCGGGTCACCGCTGGGACCGCACGGCCTCGTCGACGGCGCCCAGCGCACGCAGTGTCCCCCGCTGCGCGTCGGTGAGCCCGTGCGCCCCCGTGATGTCCATCTCCTCGTAAGGACGGTCCGGAACGAGCATCGACACCTGCCGCCCTCCCTCGTCCCAAAGCCTCGCGGTGCCATCCAGGCTGGCGCTGGCCAGGGCCATCCCGTCCGGAGTGTACGCCAGGGCCTGCACCGGTCCGGAGTGGCCCACGATCACCATGGGGTCGGACAGGTCCTCCACCCGCCAGACCCGGATAAGCCGATCGTCGCCGCCGGTCGCGACCGTGCGGCCGTCTGGGTGGCAAGCGACCGCCCGCCAGTAACCCTCGTGGCCGTGCAGCCTGGCGAGAAGACGCCGTTCTCCGAGGTCCCAGACTTCCACCGGGCCCTGCGCGACCGCCGCGAAGAGACGGCCGCCGTCGGGAGTGACGGCCAGTGCGATCACTCCGCCGGGAGTGCCGCCGCGCAGGGTCGCCACCGGAGTCCCGTCCCGGGCATCCCAAAGCTTCACCGGATCATAGTGGTCGCCGCCACCGGTGATGAGCAGGCGCCCGTCCGGGGTGTAGGTCACCGGCCCTGCCGCCGACTCCACCGCGGGGACCGAGAACAGGATGTTCCCCGTCGTGAGATCCCAGATGTGGACGAGCTGGTGCTGCCCGCCGCTGGCCAATCGCTGCCCGTCCGGGCTGAAGGCGAGGTCGGACACGTAGCCGCGGTGACCGGTCAGCACCCGGATGGCACGGCCGGTAGCAACATCCCACACCCGCACCGTGCGATCGTCCCCGCAGGACGCGAGCCATGTGCCGTCGCCGTTGAACGCGAGCGGACCCACCTTGGCGGCGTGCCCGGCAAGGATCCGCAGGCAGTGGCCGTCCCGGTCCCACAGCCGAATCAGGGTGTCCATGCCTCCCGTCGCGATGATCCCGGCGGGCGAGCACGCCACGGAGTTGATGGGCTGCTCCTGACCCTCCAGTGACGTCTGGCAGGCGCCCGTGTCGATGTCCCAGATGCGCAGGCTCTGGTCGCCGCCGCCGCTGACGGCCAGCGGACCGGCGCCGAGCAGGGCGACGGAGTTGACAGTCCGCTGGTGCCCCTCCAGCCTGCGGAGCAGCCGACCGGTCGTCATGTCCCAGACCCGGACGAGACTGTCGTCCCCGCTGCTGAGTAGCCGTTCGCCTGCAGGTGTGAAGGCCAGGGAGCGAACCCGGTCTGAATGTCCGAGCCCGAGGTCGCGTGGCACCCCGGTGGCCCGCTTCCATATCCTGATGTCGCCGTCAGGGTTGCCGGCTGCCACGAGCTCGGCCGACACTGCCACGTTCCAGTACGCCTCGTCGCCGCCGAGGATGCGCAGGCACCGCCAGTCATCGGTGTCCCACAGCCGGACGGTACCGTCCAAACTCGCGCTGACCAGAAGCGTTCCGTCGTCGGCGAAGCGTACGGCTCGGACCCAGTTCGTGTGGTCGGTGAGGATTCGGATCGGGTCGCCGGTGAGGGCGTGCCACACCCGCACCCTGTTGTCGTAGCCCGCAGTCGCGAGGAGGGGGCGGGACGGATGCCAGGCGACGTCGGCGACGATGTGCTCGTGGCCCCGTAGCACCCGGACGGCACGCCCGGTGCGCAGTTCCCACACACGGATGGTCTGGTCAACGCTGGCGCTGGCCAGCCACCGTCCGTCCGGGCTGAACGCCACCGCGGTCACGGCGTTCATGTGCTCACGCCAGACGGCGACGGGCTGGCTGTCGGACATCCGCCATAGTCGCACGTCGCCGCCCGCGGTTCCCGCTGCGGCGAGTTCCCCGCCGGGCGCGCCCGCGACGGCGTTGACGATGCCGAACGTGTCGGCGAACGACGTCCCGACGAAGCGGGTCCCGCGGAACGACACGTGGCTCAGGCGCGCGCTCTGAAGCGCGGCGTGCCTGATCGTGAGCCCCGAGAAGTCGAAGGACGACAGGTCCGCGCCGATGGCGAGAGCGAGGTGGAGCGCGTTGGCGGCGGCGTAACCGTTCGCCGCCTCCGGCCTGTCGCGCAGCCCCCGCACGAAGGAGCGCAGCAGCTCGCGGCTCCCATCGGGGCCGTAGACGTCCAGCAACCGCGCGGCGAGCGGTGCCAGCAGGACCCGCCGCTGTGCTTGCTGAACGTACTCGCGGAACGACGACCGCAGCAGGCCGTGGAGGGACAGCACCTGTGGCTCGCCCGCGACGAGTTCCGAGAAGGCCAGGTCGAGAAGGTCTTCGATCATGTACTCGGCGATCACCGGGATGACCGTGAACCGCCCGGGATCCGTGCGCACCGCCAGTGCCCGCGTGAGGAGCGTGCCCATGGCGTCGAGGACCCTGCTCTTGGCGATCACCGACGGCGTCAGGCAGTGGATCAGGTCGTCGAGACCGAGCGGCTCGCGCCCGAGGGACAGCCATCGCAGGACGGCGAGCGCCAGCGGGTTCAGCCGGGCGATCTGACCGGCCAGTAGGCCCCTGACATCCCCGGTTACCGCCACCTCCTCCCGTAGGAACGCACCGGCGTCGCCGCCGTACAGGTCATGGACGACGCCGATCGCGAGGGTCATCTCCCACGGATTGCCCGAGTACACCTCCGCCATGCGCGCGGCCGCCGCGGCGTCGGCGTGGATCTCCCGAACGGTCAGCAGTTCGGCGCATGCGGCGGTGTCGAGACCGCCCAACTGGAGCGTGCACACCTGCCGACCGGGGCGATCCAGCAGTTCGGCCGGCGCCTCGCGTGTGGTGATCAGCACGGTCCCGTCATGCTCGGCGTCCGCGAGCGCGTGCAGAAGGCGCAGGTGAGCGCGCTCCTGTGGCGACGGCATGGACGTTCCAGGCGGGAGAACGGATTCCATGTTGTCAAGGACGACCAGGCAGCGCCGCGCCCGCAGTACCCGGATGAACTCGGCGATCAACCGGTCGGTCACGCCCTCGGACACCGCCTCGGGCGCCCGGGCGGGCAGCAGGACGCCGACGAGGTCGCGCAGCAGTTCCTCCGGCGACTGCCGGTCGGCGAGCGATCGCCAGACCACCACGTCGAACAGGTCCCGGCTGTCGCGGGCGACCCGGGCCGCGAGGGTCGTCTTCCCCATCCCGCCCCGCGCGACGATGACGCCGAGCCGGGCCCGGCCCCGGATCCAGTCCGTCAGTGTGGCGACCTCCTCATGCCGGCCGAAGAAGGCGGCGGGCGCGGGCGCCGGCCCCCAGTCGGTCAGCGTACGGACGGGCTCGACCGAAGGTGTCCTGGCGGCCTCGGGTTCGTCGGTCCCCCATAGGGCTGTCGGCTGCGGCGGGGGCTCGGCGGGCGGTGCCGGCACGCCGGTCCTCTGCTCCGGGGGCGGCGCGGGGAGGCGTGGCTGGCGGGGCCGCAGCCACTGGAGCGTGGCGACGGCAAGGCCCACGAGTGTGACGGCGGCGGCACCGAGAGACTGCGCCGTGAGGGCGCCGCCCGCGACCCCAAGGCCGACGCCGCCGAGCGCGAGGAGCGCGAGCGAGACGATCCCCAGCCGGGAAAGAACGGGCGGCCGGGCGATTCGCCGGGCGATCCTCCCGAGCCCCGTCACCGCCCGGAACAACGACTTGCCGACCAGCGTGAACCTGCGTAGAGCGCGCTTCACCGACGTCTCCTCGCCGTGATCCCTCAGAGCGGCGCCCCGACACCCGGCTCACGAGAATCCTAACGACGGGCACCGCCGCCGCAACGGCGCCGACTGCGGCCCCGTCTACCGGGGGTGCCACCGGAATACGGCAGAAACGGACCGCGGGATTGATCGCTGATCGTACGAGCAGGACCTGGCCGCACAGCTGAACGCTCTCGCTGAGCTCGGCGTTGACGCCGACCGGATCTATGTCGACAAGGGGTTGACCGGTGCCAACCGCGACGGCCAGGCCTTGCGCAGGCTCTGGTGGCACGCCGGGCCCCCGACTAGGGGTTTGCGTAGCGGGTGGTCATAGTGTGGAAGACCTTTCTGGGCTTCCAGGTGGTCGGATCCAGCATTTCGACGACGCCGTAGGAGCCCAGGGCGGCACGCCCTGCGCGGTTGTAGGTGGCGAAAGTGAACCAGAAGGAGGCGTCGACGCCTGCCTCCTCGAAGGCGTCCGTTAGCTCGGTGAAATAGCGGACCTGCTCGGTCTCGTCGCGGACGGTCCCCGCGGGGACCTCCCAGGCCACGCCGCCGCGGTCTCCGGATCCCGCGTAAGGACAGGTGCCGAACTCCGTTACGGCCATCGGCTTGCCGTGGCTATCTCAGAAGCGCCCAGGTCGACGGGGAAGGGTGAGAACCACACTTCGAGACCCGCCGCGGCGGCGAGCGAGAGCCGCTCGGGCGTGCCGCCGGTGATGCGCACGCGGTGCAGTGCAGCTCGTCGGCGATGACCCGGATGTCGCGCTCGACCGCCTCCGTGTGCAACTCGGGGCGGCCGACGTTGCCGGGCAGGAAGCCGGTTTCTTAGGTGACTCCTCATGCGCGCATCACTTCTCCTCTCCGCCGACGAGCCTGCCCGCGGCCAGCGGGGGCATGCCGTCCGTCAGGCGCTGGAAGAACGTCTCCTGGATGGTGTACTGGCCGCGGTGACGATGTGCGCGGCCATCAGCCGGACGCGCATGTGGTCCGGTTCGCCCGCCTCGACGAGGGCCTTGACCAGGGCCGCGGCCTGCTCGCCGCGGAAGCGGCTGACGCCAGGCGATCAGTGCGGGGCTCCGCTGGATGACCCCCACCATGGTGCGCAGGTGGTTCTTTCCAGGTCTTGGTGCCCTGGAAGGTGACCCCGCGCCGGGCCAGCAGGGTGCGTAACGCCGGACCGCAAGGGCGGAGAAAGGCTCGTCTCACTCAACTGTCACTTGCAATGTGTAATCAGAACATCACTATGAGTGATATAGGCAGTTCGCGGCCCCTAGAAGAACCTCACCCGCCCAGGAGATGTGCCGAAGGGACCCGCGCCCCCGGCAGGAAAGGCCCGGTCATGAGCCACTACCAGACCCCGGACGACATCAACCAGCCCCACAACGACGACATCAGCCTCCCCAGCACGACGGAGACCGGTGCCGTCCCCGCCGCGCAGCCGGAACCCCCAGGCCAGCAGTGCAAATGCAACTTCGCCGACTCGACGTGCATCGCGTTCAACGGCACCGGACACAAAAACGACCCAATCACCGCCGAACCGGTGATCGACCCCGCCCCGTGCAACGCGCTGAGCTGCACGCCAACCGGTCTCCTCGTCCCGACAGTGCTCCTCGAAGCCGGACAAGGCCTGCAGGTCACAGCCCCACAACAGGGCGCCTGCCCGCAGACGTGGCGGATCGAGCTGTCCGGCACCTGGTCCCAGACCCCCGCCACGCTGGCCTTCCGGCACGACCTCACCGAGGCTGCCCGCGAATGGGAGGCCGTCTCCGAGGTTCCCACTCTCACCATCCCGCGGAGCGGCGAGTGGGAGGTCAACTTCCAAGTACGCGGCGCGGTCACGATACCGCCGAACCCGGGACCCGCTCAGCAGGCGACCGGAGTCACCGCCGCCATCTACAAAAACGGCGTGCTGGTCAACGGGACCGAACTCATGGTCGTCCACATCAGCGAACCAGGCAACGGGCCGGGCAACCACGTCCAGGCGACCGGCTCGCGCCAGTTCATGCACCGATTTGACGCCGGCGACACAATCGAACTCGTGGCGCGCCGGACCACCACGAACGGATCTGCGGCCGTGGTGAGCAATATCGACGGCCGTACCTACGTGACCGCCCACTGGCTCGCACCCCACGACGTCACCCCGTGACGGCAGGAGAGACGGAGCCGCCATCTGCCGGCTCGTCACACCGTGCCCAGCGGTGATGCCCAGGCGGCGGATCCAGGCCGGTCCGGGACTCCCAACAGCTACAGCCAGGGCAAAGGAGCGGTGCGATGCCCGCGTACGCGCGCGATAGCAGCCGGGTTTCGTAGCATCAGCGTGAACAAGGAGGGCAAGGTGGCGCCGAGGGCATCCTGACGAACGGCGCGACCGCTCCAGCTCCGCCTGCGACGGAGCGCCGGGAACTGGCCGTACGAGGCCACCTCGGCATCGCTTAAGAACTCGACTGGCATAGGCCCAGAAGTTGGGCATTTCCCTCACACCGAGGAGCGGTTCGAGGTGTTCGGCGACTTCGATCCCGAGCAGTACGCCGAGGAGGCGGAGGAGCGGTGGGGCGGCGGCGACGCTTTCGAGCAGAGCCGCCGCCGCACCGCCCGCTACACCAAGGACGACTGGCGGGCCATCACGGCGGAGGCCGGCGAGGTGCTGGAGGCGTTCGCGGCGGCCTTCGCCGAGGGTGCCCCGGCGGACGGCGAGCGGGCGATGAACGTGGCCGAACGGCACCGCGCGCACATCACCCGCTGGTTCTACGACTGCACCTACGAGATCCACGAGGGTCTCGGGGAGATGTACGTCACCGATCCGCGCTTCGCGGCGAACTACGAACGGGTCTCCGAGGGGCTGAGCCGGTATGTCCGCGACGCGGTCCACGCCAACGCGGCGCGGCACGCCTGACCCCGGCTGGTCCACGCAAGGGGGTCACAGTACGGCGGCGAGCGAGCTCGTCATCAGGTGCCGCCATCCGCCGTCCATGATGGAGCGGGCCCGCCGCTGCATCTCGTTGCCGGGGTCGAAACCCTCGTGGGTCAGGAACAGCCGGGTGCCACGGCCTTCGGGTTCGAGCGTCCAGGTGATCGTCCAGTCGGCGGCGCTGGGGCTGCCGGGGTCGGCGTCGCGCCAGCCCAGGCGGAGCATGCGCTCGGGTTCGAAGGCCAGCACCTCGGCCTGGACGGTGCCGGAGAACCCGGTGCCGGGCATGGCCGTCCCGCGCATCGTGTATCGGTGGCCCACGCTCAGGCGGAAGTCGCCCGGCATGAACCACTGGGCGAGCAGGTCGGGGTCGGTCAGGGCCTGCCATACGCGGGCGGGCGGGTGCGCCAGGTATTCGTCCAGGCGCAGCACGGTCGGGTCGTCGGGGTCGGTCATGGCCTCTCCTCGTCCTGGTCCGTCCGGGGGCCGCTGCCGCTGTCGTGCGGGTGGCCGCCGGCGTCGTCGGTGGTTTGGGTGTCGCTGGTGGTTTCCGTGTCGTCGAGCAGGTGGCGCAGGGCGGACAGCCTGTCGCGCCAGAACCGCTCGTAGGGGTCCAGCCAGTCGCGGACGTGGACGAGCGGGACGGGCTCCAGGCGGTAGAGCCGGCGTCTGCCGTCCCTGCGTTCGCTGACCAGGCCCGCCTCGCGCAGCACCCGCAGGTGCTCGGAGAAGCTGGGCCGGGCCATGGAGAAGCAGGAGGCCAGGTCCTGCACGGACTGGGGGCCGCGCTCGCGGAGCAGGCGCAGCACCTCGCGCCGCACCGGGCTGGCGAGTGCGGCGAAGATCTCGTCTTCCGCCGGTGGCGGCGACTGCCGTACGGCGGTGGGGGTGACGTCCACGACCCCATAATAGGTAGGAAATTTCCTACCTGTCACCTGCGGGGGCTTCACAACCTGGAAACGCGGCGGAAACAGGGCTCTGTCAAGATGAGGACTCGTGATCAGGGCCATTCTGTTCGACCTCGACGAGACCCTTTTCGATCATCGCCGGGCGGTCGCGCACGCCGCGACCCGCTGGACCGAGTCGGTCTGCCCCGGGCACGAGCTGCTGCCGGAGACGCCGGCGCTCTGGCTCGACCTGGAGGACAAGCACCTGCCCGCCTGGCACGCCGGGGAGTGCTCGTTCGCCGAGCAGCGGCGCAGGCGGCTGCTCGAGTTCTGCCGGCGACTCGGGCTGCCCGAGCCGGCCGACCCGGGCGCGGCGTTCGCCGCCTTCCTGACCCACTACGAGTCGGCCTGGGCCGCCTTCGCCGACGTGCCCGAGACACTGGACGCGCTGGCGGCCCTCGACGACGCACCCGTGCTGGGCGTGCTGACCAACGGCGTGGCCGTGCAGCAGGAGGCCAAGCTGCGCCGCATCGGGCTGATGGACCGCATGGAGGTGGTCCTGACGCCCGACGCGCTCGGCGCGTTCAAACCCGCCCCGCAGTGCTACCGGGAGGCGGCGGCGAAGCTCGGCCTGCGCCCGCAGGAGGTGCTCATGGTGGGCGACAACCTCCTGCTCGACGCGGTCGCCCCCACCCGGGTGGGGATGCACGGGGTGTGGCTCGACCGCTACCGCGCCGAGCCCTGCACCTCCTCCCCCGCCGTGCCGAGGATCACCACACTGCGCGATCTGCCCGATGTGCTGGACGCGCAGAGCCCGCACCTGATCGGACCGTCACGCGCCGCCTGACCAGCGAAAAGGATCAGGTACGCAGACCGGCGGCGGCGACGCGGCGGCGGGCGAAGCCGAGCCGTTCGTAGACGGCGACGGCCGCCCGGTTCCAGTCGTCCACCATCAGCGCCGCGCGGCCGTGCTCTGCCAGCAGCGCGGACGCCACGAACCGGCACACCCGCTCCCCCAGCCCGCGTCCCCGCGCCGGTACGGCGGTCGCGACGCCGGCGAGCAGGCCCACCGTCGGCGCGGACCACGCGTCGGCCGCGACCGCCAGCAGGGTGCCCGAACCGTCCCGTACGCCGGCCCAGCGGCGTACGCGCGGCAGGCCCGGCACGGCGTAGGAGTCGGGGTTGGCGGCGGCGAGCAGCTCGGCCACCTCGGGAGCGGCGGACTCCACCAGCCAGGAGGCCGCCCCCTCCTGGCCTGCCCCCTCCCGGCTCGTCGTCTCCTGGCGGGGCGGGGCGAGTTTCTCGGTGCCCATCCAGGAGAAGTGGCCGGCGAGCTCCAGCTCCGGCGCCGCCTCGACGACCTGTTGGATCAGCGCGGCGTCGCCGAGGGGCCGATACGACGGCCCGGCCTCGGCCAGGGCGTGCCGCACGAGCGGGACGACCTGGGTGGCCGTGCCCCGCACCGCCAGGCGGTCGCGCCGGGACGCCTCGGGGCTGGCCACCGCCACCGCGTCCCTGTACGCCCAGGCGCGCACGCCGGGCCGCATGCCCTGCGCCGCCCACACGACGAGGTCGTCGTCTCCCGAGGCGGCGACGACCTCGGCCTCGCTCACCAGCTCACGCACCCGCGTCCCTACAGGATCGCGCCCGGCGCGTAGGCGGCGTCGCCGGGATGGCGTGCGGTGATCTCGCCGATCCGCGTGGTCACGGCCGCCACCTGACCGGCGGCCGCGCCGGCGAAGGAGGCCCGGTCGGCGAGCAGCGCGTCGAGCTCGGCCCGGCCGAGCGGGAAACGATCGTCGGCGGCCAGCCGGTCGAGCAGCTCGTTGGCGGCGCCGCGCGACCGCATGGCCAGCGCCGAGGCGACCGCGTGCTCCTTTATGATCTCGTGGGCGGTCTCGCGGCCGACCCCGGCCCGCACGGCCGCCATGAGCATCTTGGTCGTGGCGAGGAACGGCAGGTAGCGGCCCAGCTCGGCCTCGATGACCGCCGGGAACGCGCCGAACTCGTCCAGCACGGTCAGCATGGTCTCCACCAGGCCGTCGAAGGCGAAGAACGCGTCGGGCAGGGCGACCCGGCGGACGACCGAGCAGGACACGTCGCCCTCGTTCCACTGGTCGCCGGCGAGCTCCCCTGCCATCGAGGCGTACCCCCGCAGGATCACGGTGAGGCCGTTGACGCGCTCGCAGGAGCGGGTGTTCATCTTGTGCGGCATCGCCGACGAGCCGACCTGGCCTTCTTTGAAGCCCTCGGTGACCAGCTCGTGCCCGGCCATCAGGCGGATGGTCTTGGCCAGGGAGGACGGCGCGGCGGCCAGCTGCACCAGCGCGGTCAGCACGTCGTAGTCGAGCGAGCGGGGGTAGACCTGGCCGACGCTGGTGAAGCGGCGGGCGAACCCGAGGTGCGCGGCGACGCGGTCCTCCAGCGCGGCCAGCCGGTCGGCGCCGCCGAGCAGGTCGAGCATGTCCTGCGCGGTGCCGACCGGGCCCTTGATCCCGCGCAGCGGATAGCGCTCCAGCAGGTCCTCCAGCCGCTCATAAGCCACCAGCAGCTCGTCGGCGGCGGTCGCGAAGCGCTTGCCGAGCGTGGTCGCCTGTGCGGCGACGTTGTGCGAGCGCCCCGCCATGACCGTCGAGGAGTGCTCGGCGGCCAGGCGGCCCAGGCGGGCCAGCAGCGCCACGACCCGGCCGCGCACCAGCAGCAGGCTGTCGCGGATCTGCAGCTGCTCGACGTTCTCGGTCAGGTCGCGGGAGGTCATGCCCTTGTGGACGTGCTCGTGCCCGGCCAGGGCGTTGAACTCCTCGATGCGGGCCTTCACGTCGTGTCGGGTGACCTTCTCCCGCTCGGCGATGGAGGCCAGGTCGACCTGCTCGGCGACCTTCTCGTAGTCGGCGATCGCCTGCTCGGGCACCTCGATCCCGAGGTCGGCCTGGGCCTTCAGCACGGCGAGCCACAGCCTGCGCTCCAGCACCACCTTGTGCTCGGGAGACCACAGGCGGGCCAGCTCCGGCGAAGCGTAACGAGCGGCCAGGACATTCGGGATACGCGGCTTGGCATTCACGTTGGCCCAGTCTATTGAGCCCGCTCCTGCCGGCTGCCCGCAGGTGCCGGGCACGGCGAGGCACGGTCACGCGACCAGGCGCAGCCAGGCCGCCGCGAGTGCGGCGTGACCGGCCGGCGTCGGGTGCGCGCCGTCCGCGGCCCAGTACTCCGGCCCGGTCGTCGCGGCGAGCTCGGCGAACATGCCGTCGGCGGCGAGCAGGTGCGCGCCGTACTCGCGGGCGAGCTCGCGCACGACCTGGATCTTCGGGTCCAGGTCGGCGCGCCACTCCTTGCGCACCTCTTCGCCGACGTGCACGTCGCCGACCTCGACAAGGCCGCGAATCGGCAGGAGGAACGGCTCGATGAGGATCAGCTGCGTGCCCGCCTCGGCGAGGGGCGCGAGCAGGCGGTCGTAACCCGCCGCGTAGTCCTCCGCGGGGATCACGTAGCCGTCCGGGTCGTACGTGTGCCAGCCCATGTCGTTGCCGCCGACGAGGATCGACACCACGTCGGGGCGCGCGTCGAGCACGTCCGCCTGCCAGCGGGCTTCGAGGTCCATCACCTTGTCGCCCGCGATCCCGGTGTTCAGCCAGGTCACGGGCCGGTCGGGGTGCCGGAATCCCCACTCGCCCGCAACGTAAAGCGGGTAGCCGAAGCCGAGACCCTGTTCGCTCTCCGACCGCCGGCAGTCGGTGATCGAATCGCCGGTGAACATCACGGTGCTTCCCGGACGGAGGGTGATGGTCATGGTGGCTCCTGGAATCTGGTTGAAGAGAGAAAAGGGTCATATCGGTCACGGGGTGTCAGCGTTGACCTTCGGGCGGGGCGTGGAAAGCCGGCACTGGCCGCGCCGGCGCCGTGAAAACGGCCTTCGCGCCCTTGGGGGCCCGCAGCAGCTTCAGATCGCCGGGCTGCCGAACCAATGGCCGGCGGCCCGCTCGAACGCTTCACGATCGGGGTCGTCGTGGTTACCTGCCCAGGCGACGACGCCGTCGGGTCGGACAAGCACGACACCCAATCCGAGGTTGTTTCCGGCCGGCCCTGCTGCGTACCGAATCCGACGCTCCCACCCCATCGCTGACGCGTGGAGGAGCCGGTCGGTGCTGAAGTCGAGCGCGACGCCTCGTCCGTCCCGCATCAGGTCGCCGAGGCGGGTGCCGTCCTCGAGACGAAGGTCCGGGGCGTTGCGGCCGACCAGCGGCTGCTCGCTGCCGAGGTCGTAGCGGATCGACGATCCCGATGTCTTGCCGAACACGTAGGTCGTTCCGTCACGGGTTCCGATCAGGTCGCGAATCACTGTCTGGATCGCCTGCGCATGCGGGTCCGGTCTCATGACCGCCGCCTGGGCGCGTGTCCAGTCGAGCACCCATGCGCCGATCGGATGGCGCTCGCGGGTGTAGGTGTCGAGAAGCCCGTCCGGCGCGTACCCGTGCACGGTCGCCGCGAGCTTCCATCCCAGGTTCATGGCGTCACCGATGCCGAGGTTGAGTCCCTGCGCTCCGAGGGGAGAGTGGATGTGAGCGGCGTCGCCGGCGAGCAGTACGCGCCCCTGCCGGTAGGTCGTCGTCTGCATCGCCCGATCGGTGAAGCTCGAGGCGAGATGGACGTCGCTCAGTGTCACGTCGGTGCCGGATACACGGCGCAGGACCGCCTGGAGATGGTCGTGAGTCGGCCGCTGCGAGCGATCGAACGCGCCGCCGTCGAACTCCAGCATGCCGATGTGGCCTTCGGCGAGCGTCCGCAGGTACATGCCCGTCGGCGTCAGGGTGAACCCGGGGCGCAGCTTCTCGGGATCGGCGATGGCGGCGAGCACGGCGTAGCCGGTGAACTGCGGCTCGGTGCCGACGAAGTCGAAGCCCGCGAGTCCGCGCACCGTGCTGCGTCCGCCGTCGCAGCCGACGAGCCAGCGCGCCGCGTACTCGTGCTCGCCGGCGTGCGCGACCACGATCTCGTCGTCCTGCGCGATGGCAGAGACGGTGACGCCGCGCCTTACCTCCACGCCGAGCGCGGATGCCCGCTCGGACAGCACCGCCTCGACCGCTTCGAGGTTCGTCATCACGCCCTCCATCGCCGGGCTGGGAAGCCGGAAGGGCAGGGCGGCGACGTCGACCTTGGCCGGATCGAGCATCATGCCGGCGAAGTGGCCCACGCCACGAGGGGGTGCCGGTTCGTCCGCGCCGGGGTAGTCGTCGACGCCCGACGCCTTCAGCAGCGGGTGCAGCATCCCGCGGCGGTAGAACGCCTCGGCCGACGTGGCCGACAGGCCCCGCATCCCGAGCGGGTCCGCCTTCCACGGGGAGCGGGGTTCCGGCTCCCGCTCGAGCACCAGGACGGAGCAGCCCGCGAGGCCAAGCTCGCAGGCGAGGAACAGACCGACAGGGCCGGCGCCCACGATCACTACGTCATGCACGAGAACTTCCCTTCCGAAGCTCGCCTTCCTGTTCTTTCAGGCACCCAAGACTGACGCGGGCCGCTCACACGAGGCACACACGAGGCGCACACGGGCACACACGGCGCTCACACTCCCGCCCTGCGACGCGCCGGCGCTGTCCAGGGACGGCCGGAATACGGCGGAAAGACACCGCGTGCTGGTGCCGTCGCCCGAATGGACGATCGCCGATCCGGGATTGCGCGGACAGGTGGCAGCGGACACCGCCTGGCTGCGCGACTTCGTACGCCGGGGCAACGACGCGTGGGGCGCCGAGCTGCGCCAGGGGTTGTACGCGTGGCCGTCAACGCGAGCAAGGCCGGGCTCGACGTACGCATCGCATCAAGGACGCGGCGCCGGCCGACCCGGCGGCGCTCACGCGGGTGCCGCTGCCAGTCCAGCGGGAACTCACGTCGACCGCGCCCGCGGCGGCTTCGGCGGGATTTCACGGGGAATTTCTCCGGGAGCGATCCTCAATATGAGAAAAGTGCCTTCGGGCTGGGGAACGGCCTTGTACGAGGGCCTGTCCGCATCAGTTCGAAGGCACTTTTCAGCTGGGGATCATCGCTTGGCGGTGCGAGATCGTGGCCCCGCCGGCGGTGCGGGGCGCGCCTCGCAGGCCGGTGGTTGTCGCTCGGGGGACGTGCGGGGAGCAGCGCCGGGGCCGGGTAACGGCCCGCGATGAGGGCGACGAGCGAGCGGTCGGCGCCCTCACGCGGACCGGCTCAGCACTTGCCGCGCAGTCCCACCCGCTTGATCAGCGGGTAGAGGCCGGGGTCGAACGTGCCGGAGGCGAACCAGTGGTACTGATCCCGGTGGTTGGGCAGGTTCTTGACGAACTTGGTGCTGTCGCCGGGGACCGGGTCGTCGTTGTGGACGGATCCGAGCACGGCCCCGTTGCGGTCCTTGAGCGTCAGCCACATGAGCCAGGCGTCGTTGTCGTCGCTGCTGGTGACCACACCCTCGAAGTTGGCCCTGCCATCCGAGGTCAGAACCAACTTGGCCTGCTGGAACAGCGTGCAGTCGCCCCGGTGGATGTCGTAGGGCCAGACGGTCGTCTTGGCCGCGCTCGCGGACGCGTTGGCCGCTCCGGCGGTGGGCAGTGTCACGCCCACGGCCAGGGCGGCGAGAACCGAGACCATGCCGGCCTTCCGGCGAATCCTGTTCATGGGAATCCCGTCCTTCCTTTTCTTTTCGGATACCGAGGTATTCGATTCGGTGAATCCTCGATCGACAATCAGAAAGGTAAGGACGGACGGGTTTCCGGGTCGATGATGTCAGCTTGCGGATCACGGGGGTGCCAGCACCCCTCCGCGTTCCGGCATCCCATCATCGCGTCACCGGTCGCGGCCTGCGCCCGCGACGAAGCCGGCCGAACGCCCGGCCGCGGGCGGCGGGGCTAGGGCCTGTGTGGAGTTCGGATCTTCAGGCGGGTTGGAGGCTGCGGAGACCGACCCGGAGAGAATGGCGAGCAGCCTTCGCATGTATGGCGGCATGTTGACGAGGCGAAGCCGGCAGCGCGACGTGGAGCCGGGTGCCAGGCCGAGGGCGCGCACCACGAGCAGCGCCGCACCGGAGCAGGTCCGGCGCGATCGCAGTGAACTTCCGGCCGATCAGGTCCCTGGCGGGTCAGCGACCGCCGCTTCTTCACCGGCCGTGGCGAGCACCGATGTAAGGGCCGAGGCGCCCCGGCTCAGTCACGTTGGGCATGCCTCGACCAGACCGAGTCGCGCATTCGAGTGAATGATCTGGTGGTTTCATGGTTACCGCGATGTCGCACGCCTTGCCCTCACGACGGAGGGAGGACAATGCCGCCGTGGAGGCGCTGGGCCAGCTACCATGCCTGCGCCCAGTGAGGGGAGGGCGCCGGGGCCGGGGTGAGGTCGCACAGGTTCTGGGACCATATCTGCGTCCATGAGCCCGATCGCCGGTCGTTGATCATTACGACGCCGCCGCGGGTGGCCATGAGCAGTCGTCCCTTGCTGTCCCAATCGGCCCAGACCGCCTCGGACAGCGGCGTGAGAATTCCGTCGTCATCCTCTCGCAGATAACTGACCTGGACACCCTCGATGCCGTGCCGCTGAAAGTCGGTGCCTGTGTGGGCCAGTACCAGCGCGCGGTCGTCGCCCGGCCGGATGCGCTCGATGAGCACGGCTTGGCGTAACTCCAGGGGCAGCTGCTTGGCTACTTCCTGGGACAGGGGGCGCCAGCCGCGTTTGAACTCGTTCCGTAAGTCCCGGCGGACCCAGTCGAGGTCGAGCCTCTGCACCGTTACCCGATACGGATAGTTGCCGTGGAAGGGCTGCTTGTCCATCGAAGCGGAGATCGTCAGGCTGTTGTCCGGGGCGAATTCGCAACCACCAGCCCAAGTGCCGTTCGTATGCCAAGCCGTGAGTGCGGTCAGCCACGGCGTCTTGGATACAGCGAAATAGGTGTCCCACGGAGGCTGCCCGTGCCCGAGTGCGAAGTAACCAAGAAGCGTGCCGTCGGGCGAAGCAGCACACCGACGTGGGTAGAGAGCTCCACGAAACCAGGCACCGGGTGTCACCTCACAACGGAGAAGGTCCCACTTCATCAGGTGCCACCAGCCGGCCGGACCCCGGCGCATGATCAGAGCGACAGGCGCGGCGGTGGCGAGGAGCACATAGAGACGGCAGGACGGCGCAGGGACGGTCATCGGACGGCTCCCGGTGGATGTGGATCTCGACGCTAGCTCGCCAACACCCCAAACGCGAGGGGTTTCATTGCCCAACGATCCCGGCGCGGCCCGTCACGGAGGCCGTCTTCTGCCGGGGCCGTGGCTATGGCCCCGCTGCCGCGTAGATCCGGTCCGCTCCTCTTCTGAGGCCGGCATTGGTTCACTACTCAGTGATACTGTATAGTGGTACTCGCTGATACAAAGTACCGGGAGACCGAAGTGGATCCACTATGGACGACCTGACGGAGATGCTGAAGGGCACGCTTGAGGGCTGCGTGCTTGAAATCATCGGCCGCGAGGAGACCTATGGGTACGCCATCACGCGTCGATTGAACGAACTGGGCTTCGCCGACGTCGTCGAGGGGACGGTTTACACCATCCTGCTGCGGCTGGAGAAGAACGGGCTCGTCCAGGTGACGAAACGACCGTCCGCGCAGGGCCCGCCGCGCAAGTTCTACGCACTCAACGACGAGGGACGCGAAGAACTCGCGACGTTCTGGGCTAAATGGGAGTACATCACATCACGGATCGACAAGCTCAAGGAGGGCGGGAGATGAACTTCTGGGAGACCATGACAGGCAGCGATCTCACCAGGGAATGGAAGGCGTTCGAAGCCCGGGCCGAGGTATTGCCGGCCGACTACTGGGCGGCATGGGAAGAGATCAAGAGGCATCTTTCTCCCTATTCCGACTTCGCAGGCCGAAACCTGATGCCGATTCTCGACAATGCTCTGGGGCTGCTCGAAGAGACGGCGTCCGATGGGCAGAGCATTCACGAAGTGCTGGGTGACGACGTCGAGGGCTTCTGCGCGGCGCTGGCCGGCAGAGAAGGGGCTCGGAGCTATCGCGACCGGTGGCGCGAGCAGTTGAACAGGAACGTCGCAAAGAAATTGGGCCGGCTAGGAGGCTGACGTGGGCATCCAAGACATCATCGAGGGCAAGAAGCAGTGGCGGGCGCACATGGCGCGGGTCAAGGCGCTCCCGCCGGACTATCAGATCGTCTACAAGGAGATTCAGAGGTACATCTTCAAGGTTGGACCGATCGACTTGCTCGACGGGCCCCTGCTCTCAGGGATCATCGATTTCTTCGAGGAGGGCGTCGCGGCCAACAGGGGAGTCCTGAAACTCATCGGCAACGATGTCGCCGCCTTCTGCGACGACCTGATCAAAGACTCGCGCACCTACGCGGACGTCTATCAGGAGTCCATCAGCGGGAAACCCGGAACGGCCGAGAAGTAACACCCGTCGACGGGTGTTGGAGGAATTCTTCAATGGGTGAACCGAAGGAGAACCTCGGGCCCCTGACCGTCGACAGCCTGCTTGCCGCTGCGCGCGCCGAGTTGCGCCGGTTCTCCCGACGAAGCCGCCGTCGCGGTCGCTCGCGGCGCTCGACTGGTGGACACCCGCCCGCGCTTCCAGCGGGCGGCGGCCGACGGTGAAACCCCAGGCGCGATCATCATCGAACGCAGCCATCTGGACTGACGTCTCGCCCCTGCCGGCTAGCCCGCATCCCCGAGGCGACCTTCCACAACGCCGGCATCACCTGGGACGAGCTCGCGCCGGTGCTGCGGGTCGGCGACCGCATACGGATCGCCGAGGCCATCGCGTCCAGCGTGGGTGTAGCCCGGCAGCTCGCACCGGGGCGCGCACCAGCTCCTCCAGCGCAACGTTGACAAGATCGGCCGGTTGTCCGTGGCCTGCACCGCCTTACGAATAGCGTCCTCGGCGACCTGCCGGACCGGAGCCGCCTCGTAGGTCACCCCCAGCCGCTTACGCACGAACGCTCGATGCCGACTGGCCGACATCCCGCGGTGCGGCGCAACTCCACGCGGTGTCTTTCTGCCGTATTCCGGCCGTCCCTCCTGTTGGGAAAGCCAGAGTCCTGTCGTGATTTGGGGACTCGACGGTGCGTGCGCGACGATCGGGAGATGGACGGGGATGCGCGGCTTCGCGTCACGCTGCTCGGCGCCTTTCAGGTGGCTCGCGGTGGCGCGGCCCTGCCCATTGCTGGTGCGCGGTTGCAGGGTCTGGTCGTACGGCTGGCGCTCGCCGGCGGGCGCGCGGTCGAGCAGGGCGTCCTGGTCGAGGCGATCTGGGCCGAGGACCCGCCCGCCGGCCCCGCCCACGCCCTGCAGGCCCTCGTCTCGCGGCTGCGCCGGGCCCTCGGCACGGCCGGCGACGTCGCGCAGGACGCGGGCGGCTACCGGCTGGACGTGGACGCGGCCGACGTTGACGTGCTGCGGTTCGAGCGGCTCGCCGCCGCCGGCCGTGACCGCCTGCGCGCAGGCGACCCCATCACCGCGGCGGCCGTGCTCGGCGAGGCCGTGGCGCTGTGGGGCGAGCGCCCCGGCGCCGAGCCCGCGGTCGTCGCCGCGGTGGCGCCCGCCGCCGCGACCCGGCTGGCCCACGCCTCGGTCGAGGCCGTCGCCGACCTCGCCGTCGCCGAGCTGTCCCTGGACCGTGCAGGCGAGGCCGCCGCCCGCCTGACCGCCCTGCTCGCCGAGCACCCCGTCCACGAGCGGGCGGCCGCGCTGCTCATGGACGCGCTCGCCGTCCAGGGGCGCCAGGCCGAGGCCCTGGCCCTGTACGAGCGGGTCCGCGACACCCTGGCCGACGTCCTCGGCACCGATCCGGGCGCCGCCCTGCGCGAGCGCCACCTGCGCCTGCTGCGTGCCGAGCGGCCCGCCTCGGCCGCCGACGCCGCGCAGACCGGGTCGAGCAACCTGCCCGCGCCGCTGACCAGCTTCATCGGGCGCGACGACGACCTCGCCCGGATCGGCGCGCTGCTCGCCGCCGGGCGCCTGGTCACCGTGCTCGGTCCCGGCGGCGCGGGCAAGACGCGTCTCGCCGTCGAGGCCGCCCGCCGCCACCGCCCCGAGTACCGCGACGGCGCCTGGATGATCGACCTCGCCTCGGTCGCCGAGCCGGCCAAGGTCGGCGCGGCCGTGCTCGCCGGGATCGGGCTGCGCGGCGTCGGCGGCAGGGGCGCGATGTTCGAGGCCCGGAACCGGGTCGAGGGCGACGAGCTGGACATACTCGTCGGGCGGCGTCGGTACGCCTGTTCACCGAGCGGGCCGCCGCCGTGCGCCCGGGTTTCGACGTGGACGAGACGACGCTGCCCGAGGTCCGGCGGGTGGTCCGCGGCCTGGACGGGATGCCGCTGGCGCTGGAGCTGGCCGCGGCCCGGCTGCGGACGCTGTCGCTGCCCGAGCTGGCCGACGGCCTGTCCGACCGGTTCCGGCTGCTCACCACCGGCAGCCGCACCGCGCTCCCCCGGCACCGCACGCTGCGCGCGGTCATCGCCTGGAGCTGGGAGCTGCTGAGCGAGCACGAGCGCACGGTCGCCGAACGCGTCTCGGTCCTGCCCGGCGGCGTCACGGTGGCCTCGGCCACCGCGGTCTGCGCCGGCACCGCCGTGCCGTCCACCGAGATCGCCGAGCTGCTCGCCGGCCTGGTCGACCGGTCGCTGCTGCAGCTCGCGCCCGACCCGGGCCGCTACCGCATGCTGGAGACGCTGCGCGAGTACGGCACCGATCGCCTGGCCGAGACGGGCGACCTCGGCGCCGTCCGCGACCTGGCCGCCGGCTACTTCGCCGCGCTGATGGCCCGGTACGACCCGCAGCTGCGCGGGCCCGGCCAGCTCGCGGCCATGAGAGCCATCGCCGCCGAGTACGACAACGCGCTGGCCGCCCTGCGCCGGCGGTGCGACACCGGCGACGCCTCCGGCGCGGTCGCTCTCGCCCTGAACCTGACCTGGTACTGGCAGATGCTCGGCCGGCGCTCCGACTCGGCCTACTGGCTGGGCGAGGCGCTGGCGGTGCCCGGCGGCGCGCCGACGCCCGACCGCGACTGCGCCCACGCGATCTACCTGATCAACCGCGTCGGCACCCGGTCAGGGACGACCGCCGAGGAGACCGCGGACGACCAGGCGCGGATGCGCGAGCTGGCCGACCGGCTGCTCGCGTACCCGGAGCTGCCGGGCCCGTACGGCGCGCTCACCGCGCTCCCGCTCGCGTTCCGGCAGGAGGAGAAGACCACGCTCGCGATCATCGAGCGCCTGGCCGGCGGCGACGACGTGTGGCTGTCCGGACTGGCCCGCATGTTCCGGGCACAGTTCGCCGAGAACGCCGGCGAGCTCGACGAGATGCGCAGCGACGTGGAGGCGGCCCTGGCCTGTTTCCGGCAGGTCGGCGACCGCTGGGGTCAGGCCAATGTGCTGCCGCTGCGCGCCCAGCTGCGGCAGTACGACGACGACCTCGACGGCGCGCTGGCCGACCTGCGCGAGGCCCGGTCACTGGCCGGTGAGTTCGGCTCGCTCGGCCTCGGCGACGAGGTGTTCGGCGATCTGCGCTGGATCGACCTGCACCTGCGGCGCGGCGACACCGACCTGGCCATTGCGATGATCGACTCGGCCCGGGAGCGGGCGCTGCGCGCGGCCTCGCCGGAGATGCTGTTCCTTGTCGACGCGTGGGAGGCCGCCTTCCGGGTGCGGCTCGACGACCTGGACCGGGCGCGGGAGCTGCTCGACCACGCCGAACGGGGTCTGCACGGCGACACCACATTCCCCGGTGACCACGTGCGGACGCTGGTCGGCAGCGTACGAGCCTCGCTGTGCCTGGAGACGGGTGACCTGGCCAGCGCGGAGACGGCGCTGGAGAAGGCGTACGCGGCGGCGCTGGTGACCCGGGACCTGCCGGTCCTGTCGCTGGTGGCGGTGAACGCGGCGGCGCTCGCCGAGGCGCACGGGCGGCATCACGAGTCGGCCGTCCTGCTCGGCGCCGCCTCCCGGCTGCGCGGCGCTCACGACCGCACCGATCGGCAGGCTCGCGAGCTCACCCGCCGGGGGCGGGCCACGCTGGGCGAGGAGGCCTTCGCCGCGGCGTACGGGAAGGGTTGGGAGCTGGACGGGAAGACGGCCGTGACCGAAGTCGACCCGGCCCGGCTGCGCCGGGGACTCAGGACGGGTCACCCAGACCGCGGGTGATCCAGCCGGGGCGTGCGGACCCGGGCGGCCCGGCGAAGTGCCCGATCGGGACGGTTACGCGGCGGCTACGTGGTGAGCGGGTGGATCGCGGTGATGCCGGCGAGGATGAGAGCGATTCCGGCGAGGAACTGTTCGCGGTCGTCGTGCCCGCGCACCTGCTTCGCGACGGCACGGGTGAACGGGTAGTCGTCGGGGTCGAGCTCTTCCCACGCCGCCGATACGGCGTCGAGGAACTCGGCGCGGTCCACGTCGGGCCTGGCGGTGCCGGCACTCGCGGTGTTCGCGGCGTTCTGGCCGGCGGCGCCGAGGATGTAGTGCATCAGCGCGGAGGTCGCCGTGAACCAGCTGCCCTCGGGCACGCCCAGCGCGCGGACCTGCCGGCCGATGCTTTCGAAGATCCGCGGCGCCACCGTCCCCCAGGGGCTGCGGGAGAGCTGCGTTGCGAGCTGCGCGGCAAGCCACGGGTGTTCCTCGATCGCGTCGAACAGGCCGAGCGCGACGGCGCGGATCCCGTCCTGCGGCGAGTCCGCAGACTCGGCGGGCCCGCTGGTCACAGCGGCGGCGACGACGGCGTCGGTGGCGGCGGCGAGGAGTTCGGTCTTGCCCCTGACATGCCAGTAGATCGCCCCGGGGCCGGTCGCGAGGCGCTCGGCCAGCGCGCGGAACGTGAGACCGTCCTCGCCCACCGCGTCGAGGAGTTCGACGGCGGCGCCGACGATGCGTTCCGGTGAGAGCGGTTCCTGCCGTCGTTCCGGGCGACGCGTCCTGGTTGCCATGTGCCCATCTTAGACGTCGTGGAACGCCATTCCAGCTTGACAAGCCATGGAACGGCGTTCCACACTGCGGCTGCTGGAACGGCGTTCCAGACCTCGCGGTCCGCGATCAGGAAGGAAGCACCATGACCACCCACGTCACGATCATCGGCGCCGGACTCGGCGGCCTCACGCTCGCCCGCGTCCTGCACGTCCACGGAATCCCGGCCACCGTCTACGAGGCGGAGCCCTCCCCGGCGGCGCGCGCCCAGGGCGGGATGCTCGACATCCACGACCACAACGGCCAACCGGCTCTCCAGGCGGCGGGCCTGATCGAGGAGTTCCGCGGCCTCGTCCTGGAGGGCCGTCAGGCGGCACGGGCCCTCGCCCCGGACGGGACCGTCCTGTTCGAAGAACCCGACGACGGCACGGGCGGACGTCCCGAGGTGATGCGCGGCGAGCTGCGGCGGATGCTGCTCGGCTCGCTCCCGGCCGGCACCGTCCGGTGGGGTCACAAGGCCGGCGACGTCCGCGCCCTCGGCGACAGCCGCCACGAGGTGACCTTCGCCGACGGCACCTCCGTCGTCACGAGCCTGCTGGTCGGCGCGGACGGCGCGTGGTCACGGGTCCGGCCGCTGCTCTCCGACGCCACACCCGAGTACGTCGGCATGTCGTTCATCGAGACCTACCTGTTCGACGCCGACACCCGGCACCCGGCCGGCGCGAAAGCGGTCGGCGACGGGGCGATGTACGCGCTTGCGCCGGGCAAGGCGATCCAGGCTCATCGGGAGAGAGGCGGGACCCTCCACACCTACGTGGCGCTCCGCAAACCGCAGGAATGGTTCGCCGCCATCGATTTCACCGATACAAGAGCGGCCACCGCACGGATCGCGCAGGAGTTCGACGGCTGGGCGCCGGAGCTCACCACGCTGATCACCGACAGTGACACCGCACCGGTCCTGCGCCCCCTCAACACCCTGCCCAGCGGGCACCGGTGGGATCGCGTGCCGGGCGTGACTCTGCTCGGCGACGCCGCCCACCTCATGCCCCCGTCCGGCGAAGGCGCCAACCTGGCCATGTACGACGGCGCCGAACTCGGCAGGGCCATCGCCGCGCACCCCGGCGACGTCGAGGCCGCGCTCACCGAATACGAGCAGGCCCTGTTCCCCCGCAGCGCCGCGGAGGCCGCCGACGCCGCCCACCTCCACGAGCTCATGTTCGGCGACGACGCACCCCACAGCCTGATCAGCATGTTCACCGCACACAAGTAGGACATCGATCCCGGCCGCCGCCGCGTACGAGGTCATCTCACAGGACGTCGCCACCGACGGAAGCCGGATCGGCCGCCCGGGACTCCCGGGCGCCCCGGCCGCGCAGGCGGTCCATCTCACGCCACTGCGGCAGCAGCGCGGCCAGGTTGGTGGTCAGGAAGTACGCCGCGCCCGCCGCCAGCAACACCGGTGCGAGCCCGGACCACGCGACCGCCGCCCCGGCGATCAGCCCGCCCAGAGGGATGCCCGCCCACGCCATCGCGTCACCCAGCGCGTTGACCCGGCCGCGCAGGCCGTGCGGCACCCGCTCGAAGGTGATCGCCCCCAGGATCGGATTCAGGAAGCCCCCACCGGCCCCGCTCACCGCGAACACCCCCAGCACCGCCCACATCGGCGCGTCGGCGGCCAGCACCAGGAACCGCGGCGCCCCGGCCAGCAGGAATCCCGCGAAGAACACGACCCGGCGCGGCATCCGGTGCGCGACGGCCGCGGCGACCAGGCTTCCCGCGACCGCCGTAACGCTCCAGACGCCGTTGCTCAGGCCGATCGCAGTCGGGCCGTTACCGGACCGCTCAGCCCACACGGGCAGCAGGACGGTGTTGAACGCCGCGTCCAGCAGGTTGGTGATTCCGACCATGACGATGATGGTGAGCAGCAGCGGCTCGCCGCGTAGGAAGGCGAAGCCCTCGCCGAAACGCCGCCAGTAGCCGGAAGCGGGCGGAGCGCCGTCCGCCGGGTGCCCCATGCCGCGTGGCAGGGCCAGCGAGATGATCAGCGACCCGAGGGCGAAGCACGCGGCGTTGAGCGCGAGACCGGTCATCGGACCCAGCAACGCCACGAGAAGGCCGCCGACCGCCGGTCCGACGGTGGAGGCCAGCCGCTCGGTCACCCCGGACAGGCCGGTCGCCCGCTCCAGCGGCACGCCGGCGCGCTCGGCCGCGTCCGGGACCATCACATGCTTGGCCAGGTCGCCGGGGCCGCGTACGGCGCCGATCACCGCGACCAGGGCCAGCAGCGCGGGGAAGGACAGCAGGCCCACGGCGTGCAGCAGGGGAATCGCGCCGGCCGCGGCCGCGCTGACCGCGTCGGTGCTCCAGGAGACGACCCGCGGGCCCGCCCGGTCCACCAGCGGCCCGGTCAGCGCCTTGACCACCACGTACGGAGTCATCTCGCAGAAGGCCACCAGCCCGGTCTGGGTGGCGCTGCCGGTCGTGACCAGCACGAACCACGGCAGCGCGATGGCCGACACCCGGGTGCCGGTCAACGCGACCGCCATGGCCGCGAGCAGCCCGCCCAGCGGCCGCAGCCTGCGAGCGCGGGAGGAACCGCCGCTGATCGCGTCCTGGTGCGTCATCGGGCGTCGTCTTCCCGGGCGGCGGGCGCGTCCAGTTCGGGCAGGATCTGCACGATCACCGACACCCGTTCCGCGTCCTCCGGCGCGCCGGCCGCCTCCGGTACGTCGCGGCGGTGGCGCGTGATGACCGCCCACAACTCCTCCCGCAGGGCGGTGGCCTCCTGCGGGGTCAGCCGCAGCGCCCAGTCGCTCATGTCGCACGCGGCGCGCCACGCGCGCGGCATCGTCTGGAGCTCGTTGATCGCCCGCTGGGTGCGCATGGTGTAGGTGGCGGCGACGGACTGCAGGTAGGCCACCGTGGCCTCGGGCTCCCGCTCGGCCAGGTCCAGGTCGTCGAGAAAGGTGGACCGGTGAACCGCGCGCCACCATCGCTCCCGCGCGTTCCCGCGCGCGGTGTCCTCCTGCACGAAACCCGCGGCGGCGAGCCGGCGCAGGTGATAGCTGGCCGCACCGGAGTTGATGTTCAGCAGCTCGGCGAGCCGGGTGGCCGTCGATGGGCCGTGCTTGCGCAGCAGGCCCACCACCTGCACGCGCACCGGATGCGCGAGGGCGCGGAGCCCCTTCGCGTCCAGGACGACCGCGTCCTCCGGGTCCGGGGAGTAAAGGGTGTCGCCATGATCGGTCATGGCCCCACCATAGACCGCAAACAGTTCTTCGCGAAGACTTCTTCGCGAAGAACTGTTTGCGGTTATATCTGTGTGGCGGCCGCGCTCACTTGGCCGGTTCGAGGGCCTCCTTGCCGTACACGGTCAGGTCCCCGTCGCCGTCGCCCGAGGCGGGCTGCTTCGACGTACGGCGCATGCGCTCCTTCAGCCGCTCCACCATCGTGTACAGCGTCGGCACCAGCACCAGCGTCAGCAGCGTCGAGGAGATCAGGCCGCCGATCACGACGATGGCCAGCGGCTGGGAGATGAACCCACCGGAACCGGTCACGCCCAGCGCCATCGGGGTGAGCGCGCAGATCGTCGCGATCGCGGTCATCAGGATCGGGCGAAGCCGCCGCCGGCCGCCCTCCATGACCGCCTCCACCACACCCAGCCCCTGCTCGCGGTACTGGTTGATCAGGTCGATCAGCACGATCGCGTTGGTGACGACGATGCCGATCAGCATCAGCATGCCGATCAGCGCGGGCACGCCGAGCGCCGTGTCGGTGGCCAGCAGCAGCCCGATCGCGCCGGTCGCCGCGAACGGGATCGACACCAGCAGGATCAGCGGCTGTACCAGGCTACGGAACGTCGCCACCATGATCATGAAGACGATCGCCACCGCGAGCAGCATGGCCACCCCGAGGTCGGCGAACGCGTCCTGCTGGTCGGAGCTCGCACCACCGATCTTGTACGTCACCCCCGCCGGCAGCGTCAGCGTCTTCAGCTTGTCGGTGACCTTCGTGGTGATCGCGCCCAGGTCGGACGCGGCGGCGGTGCCCGACACCGTCGCGGTGCGGTCGCCGTCCTGCCGGGTGATCTGGGTCGGCCCGCCGGCCTTCACCACGTCGGCGACGTCGCCGAGCTTCACCATGCCCGTCGCCGTGGGAATCGCGAGCTTCCTGATCGCCGCGATGTCGTCGGGCGCGTCACCGCCGGCGCGCAGGATCACGTCGCTGGAGCGACCGTCGACGTCGATCGAGCCGACCGGCGCGCCGCGGAACGCCTGCGCGACCAGCTGCCCGATCCCGGCCTCGGTCAGGCCCCTGGCGGCGGCCTTCTCCCGGTCCACGTGCACCTCGACCCGCGGAACGCTGTCTTCGAGATTGGAAGCGACGTCCCGCAGCCCGTTCACCCCGGCCATGGCGTCGCGCACCGTGGTCGCCGCCGTCTTCAGCGCGGCCTGGTCCGAGCCCTGCACGATGACCTGCACCTGGTCGGAGTTGAACCCGCCGCCGCTGCCGCCGACCGTGATGTCGCCGACCCCCGTCAGCCCCTTCAGCCTCTCCCTCAGCCGGTCCTCCAGGGCGGACGTCTCCACGCCCTCCTTGAGGGTCACCGAGAACGACGCGCGGTCGGAGCCACCGCCCACTCCGCCGAGGAAGCGGTTCCCGCCGCCGACCGTCACCTGGTAGGACTTCACGCCCCCGTCGGCCGCGAGCACCGCCTCGACCTTCTTGGCCGCCGCGTCGGTGGTCGCCAGGTCGGTCCCGGCCGGCATCCGCTGGCTGATCTGCGTGGTGTCGTTGCCCGAGCTGTCGAGGAAATTCGTCTTCAGGTTGGGCGCCAGCGCCATCGTGGCGACGAACACCACCACCCCGATCAGCACCGTGATCAGGCGCCGCCGCGTCGCGAAACGCAGCACCGGCAGGTAGATCCGCTGCAGCGGGCTGCGCAGCTCCTTGCGCTCGGCGTCCTCGCGTACGGCCTGCGCCTCCTGCGGCGTGAGCACCGGCGCCTTGAGGAACCAGTACGCCAGCACCGGGATGACGGTCAGCGCGACCAGCAGCGACGCGAGCAGCGCCACGGTCACCGTGATCGCGAACGGGCTGAACAGCTGCCCCACCATCCCGCCGACGAAGGCGATCGGGAGGAACACCGCGACCGTCGTGAGCGTCGAGGCGGTCACCGCGCCGGACACCTCGCGCACCGCGCCGAGGATCGCCCGGCGCTTCTCCTCGCCGTAGGCGAGATGGCGCTTGATGTTCTCCAGCACCACGATCGAGTCGTCGACCACCCGGCCCACGGCGATCGTCAGCGCCCCCAGCGTCAGCAGGTTCAGCGAGTAGTCGCCGATCCACAGCGCGATCAGCGCGATCACCACCGACAGCGGGATCGACACGGCCGTGACCAGGGTCGAGCGCACCGACAGCAGGAACACCAGGATCACGACCACGGCGAACGCCAGGCCAAGCAGGCCCTCGGTGGTCAGGTCCTCGATGGACCGCTCGACGTACGGTGCCTGGTCGAACACCACCGTCAACTCGGCGCTGTCACCGAGGGCGCGCGTCAAGTCCGGCAGGGCGTCGTTCACGTCGTGGGAGATCTGCACGGCGTTGCCGTCGGGCACCATCGTGATCGACACGCCGAGGCTCGGAGTGCCGTTGGTGCGGGTGAGCGTGGTCGCGGAAGCGTCCTCGACCTTGATGTCGGCCACGTCGCCGAGCTTGACCGGCTTCGGCCGGGCCGCGGCGGCCCGTGCCTGCGTCTGTGCCGTCGCCGCGCTCTGCGACGCACCCCGCCCGGCGGCCGCGCTCTGTCCCGCACCCTGTCCTGCGCTCTGTCCCGCGCCGGCGCCGCCGCGCTGTCCGGCCGCGACGCCCTGGCCCGCCGCGGGCGCGGCAGGGGTCAGGTACAGGTTCTCGAGGTCCTTCACCGTACGCACCGGGTCGCCGATCTGCACGGTCAGCGACTTTCCGTCCTCGGTCAGCGTGCCGGCCGGGATGGACACCCCGTTGGCCCGCAGGAGGTCGGGGATGGCCGCGGCCGACAGCCCCAGCAGGGCGAGCCTGCTCTGATCGGGGATGATGACGACCTGCTCATCCCGGGCGCCGCTGACGGTGACGTCCCGGACGCCCTCGATCGACTGCAGCTCCGGCACCATGATCTTCTCGATCTTGTCAACCATGGCGTGCTGGTCGCCGCCGTCGCCCACCGCGATCGCCATCACCGGAATGTCGTCGGTGCCGCCCGCGACCACCTGCGGATCGACGTCGGCCGGAAGCTGCGCCTTGATCCGGCTCACGGCCTGCTGCATCTTCCCGATCATCTGGTCGATGTCGGTGCCGTACTCATAGGCCACCTGCACCTGGGACATCCCCTCCCGCGAGGTGGAGGTGATGTCCGTGACACCGGCGATACCCTGGAACGCGCTCTCGATCGGCTTGGTGACCTGCTCCTCCACGATCTCGGGAGCGGCACCCGGATAACTCGCAACCGTGAACGCCGCCGGGAACTCCAGCGACGGGAAAAGCTGTTGCTTCAGCGAGGGAATCGCGAACAAGCCGAAACCCGCGAGCACCAGCGTGATCATGATCACAAGAGTGCGGTTGGCAAGGCTCAGCCTGGCCAAGGAGGTCATCCGAGCTCCTGACATCGGGGGAAGTGTTCGCCTCAGCCTAACACTTCGCCTCATCCGAAGATTCAGCTGTCGCATTAACGGCTGGTAACCTCTTGACCCGAGAGGTGACAGTGAACGACAGCCCAGCCGAGCGGCGCACCGGAACCGGCGCGGCGGCCGCCCCCCACCCGCAGGACGACCCCGCCACCCTCGGGGAGGACACTGAGCGCGGGTGCATCATCGCCCGCCTCGCGGAACTGCAGCGCAGCATGGGCCGGTTCTTCGCCCGCGACCGCTCGATGCCGCTGCTGGCCTCCACCCTCACGATGCAGCAGCTCAAGGTCGTCATGTTCCTGTCGTTCGCCGGGTCCGCCTCCGGGCAGGAACTCGCCCGCCACCTCGGCGTCGGCCTGGCCACCGTCACCGGCATCGTCGACCGCGTGGTCGCCCAGGGCCTGGCCGACCGTCATGAGGACCCCCACGACCGCCGCGTACGCCGCGTCGAGCTCACCGAGGCCGGGCGGCGGCTCACCAGCGAGATCATCGAAGCCGGGACCGGCGGCTACATCCGCCTCCTGCGGCGCCTCGACACCGAGACCCTGCGCACCATGGAGACGGTGATGCGCAAGATCGAGGACGTGATGCGCGAGATGCACGCCGAAGACGCCGACCCCGCCTGACCCGTCCGCCGGGCCCGCCCCGGCCTCCTGCTACCTTCCGGCGATATGCCGATCTACATCGAGGAACTCTTCTCACTCACCGGCCGGGTCGCCCTCGTCACCGGTGGCAGCTCCGGCATCGGATACGCCATGGCGGAGGCACTCGGACGCGCCGGGGCGGCCGTGGTCCTGGTCGCCCGGCGGCGCAAGGAACTCGCCGAGGCCGTCGGCGAACTCGAAAGTCACGGCGTGCGCGCGGCCGCGATCAGCGCCGACCTCGGCGACCGCGCCGAAGTCGCCCGCGTGTGCGAGGAGGCGGACGGGTTCTTCGGCGAGATCGACATCCTCGTCAACGACGCAGCCAACAACATCCGCAGGCCCATGGCCGAACTCACCGTCGGCGACTACGACCAGACCATCGCCGTCAACCTCACCGCGCCGTTCCTCCTCGGGCAGCACTTCGGCCCCCGCATGGCCGCCCGGGGCCGGGGGCGCATCATCAACATCGGCTCCCAGCAGTCCATCAGCGCCTTCGGCGACAGCGGCGTCTACGGCGCGGCCAAGGCCGCCGTCTGCGGGCTGACCCGCTCCCAGGCCGAGGCGTGGTCGGCGCACGGGGTCACCAGCAACACGATCATCCCCGGCTTCGTCCTGACGCCGCTGACCGCGCCCGCCCAGGCCGTCCCCGGGCGGGTGGAGCAACTGGCCGCCCGCTCCATGACCGGGCGCAACGGCGTCCCCGACGACTTCCGCGGCGTGGCCGTCTTCCTCGCCTCCGACGCCTCGTCGTACGTCACCGGCCAGGCCATCTGCGTCGACGGCGGCTTCAGCGTCCACTAAGAAGCGCCCGCCGGCGGCTCGGTAAGCGCCGACCCTCGATCCACCCGGAGGTTTCCCGGTCCGTGGATGACACCTGATCGCTACTTGGCCCCCCGCCGCAGCTACGGAGTTCGAGGCCGGGTATGAGCGTCACGTCCCGGCGGAACCGGACGAGCGACAGCGAACGCCGGGGCAGGAACAGGAAGGCACGTACCGAGATGTCCCGCTCCCGCGCGCGCGACCCGCGCGACACCAAGCTCCTCGCGATGGTCCTCGCGCCCCGGCGGCTGGCCATGGCCGCGCTCATGATCACGGCGGTGGGGATCGCGGCCGCGCAGCCCGCGATCGCCCGCGTAGCCCCGCATCACACGCGCCCGGGCCACGCAGCGCTCGGCAATCCCCGGCCGGGAGGTGGCGGCGGCCAGGTGATCAAAGGGGGACGCGCGGGCGGTGGCCAGGGGCGCTCCGGCGCGGGCCGGTTCAACCAGAACCTGACTGGCGTCATCGCCCCCACCTTCGTCAAGGGACAGGCGCAGCAGGCCATCACCGACCAGGGCGGTTTCGAGGTGCAGTCCGCCTTCTGCGGATCCCAGCCGGACATCTGCCTGCTCGGCCAGAACATGCCGGTCCGTCACGGTCACGGGTCCTGACATCCCCATCCGTCCGCCGCCCGGCCGCGATCCTCGGCGGTCAACGGCGGCCTTCATCACGGCTCCAGGCGGGTGAGGTTGAGCTGGGCCAGCCTGCCGGGATCGGACAGGATGTCGATTCCGGTGTCATCGGCGTCGACGGCGGGCTGTCGGCGGCCGAACTGGCCGACGACGCGGTGATCGCCCGCCGCCCCACTTCACCGATGCCGAACGGGCCGCCCTGGCGCCGGCCGAAGCGGCAACCCACCTGAACGACCAGTCCGACGACGCCGTCCCCGACGCAGTTGTGGGACGAACTCGTCGAGCACTACGACGAACGACAGCGCGCCACCCTGATCCTGCGGATGGCACCAGCAGCTGCCTCCTCGAAGGCGATTCCGGATGAAAGTTGCACGTCCCACCTAACTCTGCCGCAGCTCACGGCCACACCCGAGGGCGCGTGCTTGACCGCTCCATACGTCCTGATCACGATCGCACGGCAAGATCCTCCAGAAAAAAGGGACGTAATGAGCACCCTGCGCATCGCCAGGCCGGCCATCGCACTCCTCATGGGCGCAGCGGTGGCCGCCCAATTCCTCACCGGCGTACCCGCCGCGACCGCCGACACCGCGCCCGTCAACGTCACCGTCAACACCCGCGCGGGCCTGGCCGCCGCGTCCGACACCGCCGTCGGCACCAACCACGCGATCTGGGACAGCAATCTCGGCACGAACGAGACCGCCGACCTCCTCAAGGCCGCCGGCGTGAAAATGCTGCGCTACCCGGGCGGGTCGTACGGCGACATCTACCACTGGAAGACCCACACCGCCCCGGGCGGCTACGTCGCCCCCGGCACCGACTTCGACACCTTCATCAGCGGGGCCAAGCGCACCGGCGCCCAACCGATCATCATCGCCAACTACGGCACCGGCACCGCCCAGGAAGCCGCCGACTGGGTGAAGTACGCCAACGTCACCAAGAAGTACGGCGTGAAGTACTGGGAGATCGGCAACGAGAACTACGGCAACGGCCACTACGGCGCCGACTGGGAGGCCGACGACCACGCCGACAAGAGCCCCGGCGAGTACGCCAGGAACCTCGTGCAGTACGCGGACGCGATGAAGGCCGTCGATCCGACCATCAAGATCGGCGCGGTGCTGACCACCCCCGCCAACTGGCCCGACGGCATCGTCGCCAGCGGCGACCAGGCCACATGGAACGACACCGTCCTGTCGATCGCCGCCTCGAAGATCGACTTCGTCATCCTGCACTGGTACCCGCCGTACAACAACGCGGCCGACGTCCTCACCAAGACCGCCCACATCCCCGACATGATCTACTTGGTCCGCAAGCAGATCGCCAAGCACGCGGGCGCCCGCGCCGGCGACATCGGCATCGCGGTGACCGAGATCAACAGCGGGATCGCGCCGAACACCCAGCCCGGCGCGCTGTTCGCCGCCGACGCCTACGCCGGCCTCATGGAACAGGGCGTCTTCACCATCGACTGGTGGAACGTCCACAACGGCATCGGCACCGTCAGCACCGTCGCCGGCCAGACCGACTACGGCGACCTCGGCATGCTGTCCAGCGGCACGTGCTCGGGCGACACCTGCGAACCCCCGCTGAACACGCCCTTCGCCCCCTACCACGCGCTCTCCATGATCAGCACGTTCGCCCGCCCCGGCGACCGGTTCGTCCGCGCGGCGACCGACGAGCCGCTGGTCGTCGCGCACGCGGCCCGGCGCCCCAACGGCGACCTCGCCGTCCTGCTGATCAACCGCGACCCGGACGGCGAACACCAGGTGAAGATCGACTACCAGGGGTTCTCCCCCGCCGACGAAGCGCCCACGGTGCAGACCCTCACCAACGGCGCCACCTCGGTCAGCACCGGCCACGCCGGCACCGCCACCACCCAGACCCTCCCGCCGTACTCGCTGACCACGCTGGTGCTGCACCCGGCCACCGCCACCACGGGCGCCCCCGCGGCCCCCGGGCAGCCCACCGCGAGCGGCGTCACCGACAAGACCGCCACCATCTCCTGGCCCGCCGCCGCGCCCGGCGCGAGCCCCGTCGCCAAGTACGAGATCCACCGCCAGAACGGCGCCGTCACCGAACAGCTCGGCGAGACCTCCGGCACCTCCTTCACGGTGCGCAACCTCGTCCCCGGCTCCCGTTACACGGTCAACGTCATCGCCCGCGACACCGCCGGCCGCGTCTCCTGGGCCTCCGCGCCGCTCACCTTCACCACCGGCACCCCCGACAAGAGCTCCTGCTCGGTACGCCTGAGGGACACCAGCGACTGGGGCAACGGGTTCGTCGCCACCGTGGACATCACCAACACCGGCACGGCCGCCGTCGACGGCTGGACCCTCCACTACACCTGGCCCACCGGATGGCAGACCGTCAGCAGCGGATGGAGCGCAAACTGGACGCAGAACGGGACCTCGGTGACCGTCACCAGCACCCCGGACAACGGTAAGCTCGCCCCCGGCGCGAGCACCTCGATCGGCTTCGTCGGCGCCTACAGCGGCCCCAACGTGCTGCCGACCGCCTTCACCCTGAACGGCGCCCTCTGCACCGCCCAATGAGCCGCATCCAGTGATCATGGGCTTGACTTAGAGCGCGCTCTAACTCCCAGACTGGTCCCCATGGACGAGGGGATGACCATCGCGCAGGTAGCGCAGCGTACCGGCCTCTCCGCCCACACGCTGCGCTACTACGAACGCGCCGGCCTCATGCTGGAGCCGCCACCACGCGGCGACAACGGCCACCGGCGCTACACCGAGCGGGACGCCGACTGGATCGCGCTGCTCACCCGCCTGCGGGCGAGCGGCATGCCCGTCGCCGCGATGCGCAGGTACGCCGAACTCGTCCGCAGGGGCCAGAACACCTACGTGGCCCGCAAGGAGCTGCTCGAGGCCCACAGAGCCGACATGATCGCCAAAATCGAGCAGCTCCGAAGCGATCTCGAGATCGTCGACTACAAGATCGATCTCTACAGCCGCAGAATCACGGGAGAAGAATGAAGCAGCACACGCTCGGCCAGGGCCTCCGCACCTCGGCGCTCGGCCTGGGCTGCATGGGAATGAGCGACTTCTACGGTCCGGGCGACGAGTCCGAATCGATCAGGACCCTTCACCGCGCGCTCGACCTGGGGGTCACCCTCCTTGACACCTCCGACGCGTACGGGCCTTTCACCAACGAGAGGCTCGTCGGCAAGGCCGTCGCCGACCGGCGCGACCAGGTGGTGCTGGCGACCAAGTTCGGCATCGAGCGCCTGCCCGACGGCACCCGCGTGGGCGTCAACGGCCGCCCCGACTACGTGCGCCGCTGCTGCGACGCCTCGCTCGAACGGCTCGGGGTCGACCACATCGACCTGTACTACCAGCACCGCATCGACCCCGGCGTCCCCGTCGAGGAGACCTGGGGCGCCATGAAGGAGCTGGTCGAGGCCGGCAAGGTCCGCCACCTCGGCATCTCCGAGGCCGCGCCCGCCACCGTGCGCCGCGCCCACGCCGTCCACCCCGTCACCGCCGGGCAGTACGAGTACTCCCTGTTCACCCGGGACATCGAGAACGAACTGCTGCCCACGCTCCGGGAGCTCGGCATCGGCCTGGTCGCCTACAGCCCGCTCGGCCGCGGCCTCCTGACCGGCGCGATCACGAACACCGGGGAGCTGTCCGACGACGACTTCCGCCACCACAACCCCCGCTGGCAGGGTGACAACTTCGCCAGCAACCAGGCTCTGGTGGCCAAGGTCGGCGAGATCGCCGCCGCGCTCGGCGCGACCCCGGCCCAGGTGGCCCTCGCCTGGGTGCTTACCCGGGGCGGGGACGACGTCGTGCCGATCCCCGGCACCAAGCGGGTCACCCGGCTGGAGGAGAACGTCGCGGCCCTGGAGATCAAGTTCGAGGCGGACCACCTCGACGCGCTCGACTCTCTCGCCGGTCAGGTCGCCGGCGACCGGTACAACCCGGCCGGAATGAGTACCGTCAACCACTGACCAGTCCATGAAAGCCCGGCACGAGGTTCGTGCCGGGCTTTCCCCTTTGTCGGGGGTTCTATGAATTTGATCTTGGTTTTCTCATCAACCGGGCCCCTTTACAAAGTAGATTAGGAAAGGAACCCGATCAGCAGACGAGTGATCTCGACGGGGCGCTCCAGGCTCGGCAGGTGACCGGCCCAGTCGAGTTCGAGCAGCGTCGCGTCCGGCAGCGCCTCCGCCATGTGCCGTCCGCTCTCCCGGAAATACGGCAGGTCATGGCCGCCGGTGACCACCAGCGTGGGCGCGGTGACCACCGCCAGGTCGATCGGTTCTCTGCGCCGCTCGGGCTCGGGGTCGGCGGCCAGTTGCACCTCGAACGCGTGCCGCTGCATCGCCGCCAGCCGCGCCCTGACCGGCTCGTCCGCCTCGGGCCCCAGCCACGTGCGGACGTTGAGGTCCACCGCTCCCCCGACGTCGCCCGCCTCGATCAGCCGGTCCTCCTCCGCCCCGAACGCCTCAAGATCGGGAGTAGGCGGCAGGCCGCAGCCCGCGTTCAGCAGCACGAGCCGTGAGACGAGATCGGGATGCCCGGTCGCGAGCTCCAGCGCGACCCGCCCGCCGTACGACGACCCGACGAGCCCGACCCGGCGCAGCCCGAGCGCCGCGAGCAGGTCCGCGACGTCGCCGGCGTCCGAGTACGGCCCCTCCGCGACGCACGGCGTGCGCCCGTGCCCCCGGAAGTCGAGCCGGATGACGCGGAACCGCTCCCCCAGCGGCTGCCACTGAGGATCCCACATGCCCGAGTCGGCGACGCTGGAGTGCAGCAGGACAATGGGCTCGCCGGAGCCCCGCTCCTCGTGCCAGACCGTCATCGGGCCTCCAGTGCGACGCGGACGCCGAGGGCGACCAGGACCGTCCCCGACACCTGTTCCAGACGGCGGCGGACCGCGGGCCTGCCGAGCACGGCACCGGCGCGGCCGACCAGCCAGATCACCCCGACGTACCAGATCACGTCCACGGCCACCCAGATCACCGCGAGCATCGTCAGCGTCAGCGGCACGTGCGCGCCCTGCGGCACGAACTGCGGCAGGAACGACATCGCGAACACGGCGGCCTTGGGGTTGGCGCCGCACGTCGCGAGCCCCAGGCCGTACGAGCGGCGCCAGCCGCCCGCACTCCGCGCCTCGCCCCCGTCGTACGGAGTGGACGCGTCGAGGGCTGCCGGCGCGCGCCTGGCCTTCCACAGCGACTGGACGCCCATCACGATCAGGAGCGCCGCGCCCACCGCCTTCATCGCGCCGTACGCGACCTCCGAGGCCAGGACCAGCGCGGACAGACCGAACACGGCGGCCATCGCCCACAGGAAGATGCCGGTTTCGTTGCCGAGGAGAGCGGCCACCCCGGACGAGCGCCCAGCCCTGAGCGTCTGCCGCAGAATCACCGCGGTGCTGACACCCGGGATCATCGCGAGCAGAAGACAGGAACCGAGGAAAGCGAGCCAGATCACGCGCTCATCGTCCCGGCCCATGCCCGAGCGCCGCAACGGAATTCCTGCCCCGCTCCGCAGGCGACCAGGCGGGTTACCGGTGACCGGCGGTGTCGCCCGTCACGGCCGCCGAGCCGACCGACTCGCTCATGGTCCTCCGCCCGCGCGCCGTGCCCTCTAAGAAAGCACTGCTAGGGGGCTGGCCAACCTATGGGCACGCACATCGCGTAAAGCTCGACGCTGATCTTCTCGCTCGTAGGGTTCACCACGACGAAGTCCCATGCGTTCTGAACAGCACCAGGAGTGTCGCTCGTGCTGCCGGGCGCGCTTACCGGAAACGCCACCGGCTTGCTCACGTCATGGGCTCCGCGAAAAGCATGACCTCCGCCCACGGCCCGCAGATCCTTTCCACACACCACGTTCGTCGACAGGATCCCCCGGCCGCTGACCCCTCGCGTCTCCCTCACCACGGTCACCTCTGACCCGTGGGACTGGTTCGCCGCAGCGACGCCGCCCAACGCGATCGCCACTAATGCCAGCGCTCCGACCCCGGCCAGTGCGATCTTCCCGCCCAGCTTTCCGGGAGATGCCATGACGCTCCGCCTCTGTTGACCATCCCGTTGATCAAACCACGTAAGGCGGGAAAGTGGTCTCGAGACCGCCTACTGGGACGCCGGCACCGCTCACTTGCTTCGGGGATGAGTGACGAACACCGGGCCGCGCGTACCACCTTCGACAGCCGAGGGACCGTACCACCGACCCTCGCGCGACCCTCGCGCCAGGCTCAGCCCGGAGCATCACACGGCACGCCGCAGATGAAGGGAAAGGGAAAGGGGATCATCCGCTCCTTTCCATTTTCAACGTATAGCGCACAGGGGGGCTTGCGGCAAGACCCCGGTCGTGCCGCAGAATCGTCGGCCGGAAGCAGCGCCTGCGGAAAACGGGGGACGGGACGTGCGTGTGTCGTTGTCGACGTTCGGGTCGCGCCGACCGCGTCGAGCCCGTGACGGGGCTCGACGCGGTCGGCGGGGAAAGGCCGGTGGTTCAGGCAAGCCCCGTGGTTCAGGCAAGCCCCGTGGTTCAGCAAGCCCAGTGCCCGCCTGAACCACGCGGGATCGTCGCGCCAGAACCCAGGAACACGAGAACCTGCGCACCCTGGCGACCTGAACCGGCAACAGCAACAGGTGTCCACGTCTGCTCGTCATGGCCACCGGTTTCGTCACAGCGGTTCGGGCGCCTTGGTGCGCGTGATGGTCGCAAGCGACCCAGATCGGAGCTGATGACGTGAACCCGCTGCCCACCAGCGCGTTCGATCTTCCCGACCACCTCTCCCACAAGGCCGATCCGAGGCTGATCGCCGCCGATGAGCGGCACTTCTCGGCCATCGCCGAAAGCCTCGGACAGTCGATCGCCGAGCTGTCCGACCGCCTCGACGCCGAACTCAAGGCACCCGGCGGGACAGGCCGGCAGGCGCTGGACCGGGACCTGGAGGTCCACCGGCTGACCGCTCGCCTGCGCGTGCTGCGGCGCTTCGGCCTCGACCTGTGCCTCGGACATATGGTCGGCGAGGACAACTCCGAGCCCGTGTACATCGGACGGCTGGGCCTCACCGACAGCGCGGGCCGCCGGCTGCTGCTCGACTGGCGCTCCCCCGCGGCCGAGCCGTTCTTCGGAGCCACCCACGCCAACCCGATGGGGCTGACCAGCCGCCGCAGGTATCGCTGGACCCGCGGCCGGATCAGCGACTACTGGGACGAGGTGTTCACCCCGGACAGGTTCGAAGGGCACGCCGCGCTCGACGACCAGTCCGCCTTCATCGCCAGCCTGGGCAGCAGCCGGTCGCCACGGATGCGCGACGTGCTCGGCACCATCCAGGCCGACCAGGACGCCATCATCCGCGCGGGATCCGAGGGCGCTCTCGTCGTCGACGGCGGCCCCGGCACGGGGAAGACCGTCGTCGCTCTGCACCGCTCCGCCTACCTCCTCTACTCCGACCCTCGTCTCGGTCAGCGCCGGGGCGGCGTGCTGTTCGTCGGTCCGCACCAGCCCTACCTGGCCTATGTCGCCGACGTACTGCCCAGCCTCGGAGAGGAGGGCGTGCAGATCTGCACCCTGCGGGACCTCGTCCCCGAGGGAGCCACGGCAGCGATCGAGACCGATCCCGACGTGGCCCGCCTGAAATCGTCCGCGGATCTGGTGAAGGCCATCGAGCCGGCCGTCAGGTTCTACGAGAACCCGCCCACAAAGGAGATGACGGTCACGACCCCCTGGTCCGACATCCGGCTGAGCGCCGACGATTGGGCCGAGGCGTTCGAAGCACCGGAACCCGGCACTCCGCACAACGAGGCGCGCGACCAGATCTGGGACGAGCTGCTCACGATCCTGGTGGACAAGCACGACGGCGACGTCCCGGCCGAACTGGTCCGCAGGTCGCTGCTGCGGGACAGGGAACTGCTCACGACCTTCAACCGCGCGTGGCCGCTGATCGAAGCGACCGACCTCGTCGGCGACCTGTGGTCGGTGCCCGCATACCTGCGGATGTGCGCTCCGTGGCTCAGCGTGGACGACGTACGGAAGCTGCAGCGTGCGGACGCCCAGGCGTGGACGGTGTCCGACCTGCCGCTCCTGGACGCGGCGCGGCAGCGGCTCGGCGACCCGGAGGCCTCACGACGCAGGCGCCGCCATGACGCCGCTGTCGCGGCCCAGCGCGAGGGCATGGCGCGGGTCGTCGACGACCTGATCGAGGCCGACGACTCCGAGATGCTCGTGATGTCGATGCTGCGCGGACAGGACCTGCAGGAAGCCCTGGTCGACGAGTCCGCACTGCCCGCCGCCGACCCGGACCGGCTCGCCGGCCCGTTCGCGCACATCGTCGTGGACGAGGCTCAGGAGCTCACCGACGCGGAGTGGCAGATGCTGCTGCTGCGCTGCCCGTCCCGGAGCTTCACCATCGTCGGGGACCGCGCCCAGGCCAGGCACGGGTTCACCGAGTCGTGGCACGAACGGCTGAAGCGGATCGGGCTCGACCGGATCACCCTGGCCTCCCTGAGTGTCAACTACCGGACGCCGGAAGAGGTCATGGCGGAGGCCGAGCCGGTCATCCGGGCCGTTCTCCCGGACGCCAACGTGCCGACCTCCATCCGTAGCAGCGGCCTCCCCGTCGTACACGGATCAGTTTCGGATCTCAGCGCGCTTCTCAACACCTGGCTCGCCGAGCATGCCGATGGGACCGCCTGCGTCATCGGCGACCCCTCGTTCGAGGAGACCTCCCGCGTCCGGTCGCTGACCCCCGAGCTGTCGAAGGGGCTCGAGTTCGACCTGGTCGTCCTCATCGACCCGGAGAGGTTCGGCGAGGGCGCCGAGGGGGCGGTCGACCGCTACGTCGCCATGACCCGGGCGACCCAGCGACTCGTCATACTCACCGGCTCCTGACGCCGGCCGGCGGCGGTCACCACCCGACGGGGCCGAGGCGGTCGATGAAGATCCCGCTCGGCCCGTCGGGGCCGAGCGTCGCGAGTCTGACGATCGAGTCGGTGCCCTCGGTGACCGTCAGCTGGCCGGTGTGGTTGTTCATGTCGGTGGCGGCGAACTTGCGGTTCGCGACCTCTCCGGGAGTGGCGACGTTGAACTTGATCTCCGGGAGCGCCTGGGCGTACCGAACGGTGATCATGTTCAGCGCCGCCTTCGACGAGCTGTAGGCGAGCTCGTGCATTCTCGAGACGGGCTGCTCCGGATCGGTCACCACCGCGAAGGAGCCGCCGCCGCTGGACACCATCACCACCCGCGGATTGTCCGCCGCCCGCAGCAGGGGAAGGAACGCGTGCGTGACCCTGATCGGTCCGTACACGTTGGTCTCGTAGACGGAATGGATCTCGTCCACCGTCGCGTCCGCGGGCGCGACGACCCTTCCCGGCGTGCCGGCGTTGTTGATCAGTACGTCCAGGCGGTCGGTGTGCTCGCGGACGAGCCGTACGGCGTCGGCCACCGACTCGTCCGAGGTCACGTCCAGCGGGACCATGACCACCTCGACGCCACCGGCGGTCAGCTTGCCGGCGGCCGCGCGCCCGCGGTCCTCGTCACGCGAGCCGAGAAAGACCGTCCACCCCTCTTCCCCGAGCCGCCGGGCCGTCTCGAAACCGAGTCCCTTGTTGCCTCCGGTGATCAGCACCGAGGTCCGCTCCGAGTTCGTCATCCGTCCTCACTCCGTGGAGTCGCGTGCCACGCGGATCGTCCGCGCGGCGTCCTGACGAACACGAGATGCCGGTGCCCCGCCGCCTGTGACAGCGCGGTTGTGTGACGTACGCCACCAGTCACCGGAGTCACAGAACCTCGAAGATAGGCATCTTGTGCGTGTGGCCCAATAGGTGTGGCCCAGTCGAGCGCGATAAGGCAGGAGCCGGTGATGAGCGAGGGACAGGTGGACGCGGCCGAGCCGTTCACTCAGGGGGAACCCCTGGACGTCGCCACGGAGACGTTCGTCGCCCACCGCAACCTGCTGTTCACCGTGGCCTACGAGATGCTCGGTTCGGCCGCGGACGCCGAGGACGTCCTGCAGGAGACCTGGCTGCGCTGGGCGGGTGTCGACCTCGGCACGGTAAGGGATCATCGTGCCTACCTGGTGCGGATCGTCACCCGCGAGGCGCTGATCCGGCTGCGTACGCTCGGCCGCCGCAAGGAGTCGTACGTCGGGCCGTGGCTGCCCGAGCCGTTGCTGACCGCGCCTGATGTGGCCGAGGACGTCGAGCTGGCCGACAGCGTCTCGATGGCGATGCTGCTGGTGCTGGAGACGCTTCAGCCGACCGAGCGGGCGGTGTTCGTGCTGCGCGAGGTGTTCGACCTGGACTACGACGAGATCGCCGAAGCCGTCGGCAAGAGCCAGGCCGCGGTCCGCCAGATCGCCCACCGCGCCCGCTCACACGTCGCCGCCCGGCGCCCCCGCGACGTCGTGTCCCCGAACGTGACCCGCGACGCCCTCCAGGCCTTCCAACGGGCAGTCGAGACCGGCGACCTGCAACGCCTGCTCGACATCCTCGCCCCCGACGTCGTCCTCCTGAGCGACGGCGGCGGAATCAAGAAGGCCCTGGCGCAGCCCATCCTGGGGGCCGGCAAGGTGGCTCGCCTGCTGGCCGCCGGCCTGGACAGGTTCGGCACCGAGGTGTCGGTCGAGCCGGTGCAGGTCAACGGCCACCCGGGTCTCGTCATGCGGATCGACGGGGAGATCGACGGCGTCGTGGCGATGCGGATCGAGGACGGGCTCATCGCCGGGATCTACTTCATCCGCAATCCCGACAAGCTGTCGCGCGTGGAACGAGAGACCGCGCTGAGCCGCTGAGACCGGAACGACCGGGCAGTCCGCGCCGGGACCCTGTGCCGTCCGCTTCAGCGTCCGGCACCGGGCTCGTCCTCCGGCGCCGCGCCGTACATACGGGAAAGGTCCGCGACGGCCTCGGTCATCAGCGCGCGGAGGTCGGCCGGCTCCAGCACCTCGACGAGGACGCCCATGCGCAGGAACAGCCACCGAGCGTGCGTGAGGGACTCGATCGGCAGCGTCAGCCGGGTCCAGCCGCCGGGCTCCGGCCGTCCGTCAGCCAGCGCCTTGTCGACGACGTCTCCTCCCAGGGTGAACCGGAGCAGGTCCTCCGCACCGGGCGCGAGCCGCACCACCGCCTCGGCCGTGTACATGCGTGAGGCGAACTCCGCGGCGAAATCGCGCCAGAACTCGGCGAGGTCGAAGTCCTGCGGCCGTTCGAAGCGCTCCGACAGCACCTCGGCCTCGATGATCCGGCCCACTCGGTAGGTCCGCACGGTGCCCGAGCAGGCGGCGGCGAGATACCAGGAACCACCCTTGAGGACCAGCCCATAGGGGTGCACCAGCCGCTCCACCTCGGCCGGCCCCCACCGGCGGTAGCGCAGCCGGAGCACCCGCTCCTCCCACACCGCCTCGGCGACCTCCGTGAGGAACGGCGCCTCGTCGGCGCCGCGATACCAGCCCGGCACGTCGAGGTGGAACCTCTCCCGCATCCTGGCCGCGTGGGAACGCGGCTCGGGCGGCAGCGCGGCCAGCAGCTTCAGCTCCGCCGCCGCGGCGAAGTCGGCGAGACCGAGTTCGGCGGCCGGCCCCGGCAGGCCGGTCAGGAACAGGGAGGACGCCTCCTCCACCGTGAGCCCGTTCAGGCGGGTACGGTAGCCGTCGAGCAGCTGGTAACCGCCGAGCGGCCCACGGTCGGCGTAGACGGGCACACCGGCGGCCGACAGGGCCTCGACGTCCCTGTAGACGGTGCGGACCGAAACCTCCAGCTCTTCGGCGATTTCGGTGGCGGTCATCCTGCCGCGTGTCTGTAGCAGGAGCAGCAGGGACAGCAACCGGCTCGCGCGCATATAACCAGTCTGCCACCTTTACAACGTAGATTTATTTGCTTTCGCACATAGACTATGTTCAAATGAACGCGTGGAAAGTGCCGAACGGATCCGGGCCATCATGAACGCGCTGCGTACGTCCGACAGCGTCTCCGTGTCCGAACTGGCGCTGGCATACGGCGTCTCGGAGATGACCATCCGCCGTGACCTGGACGAACTCGCCCAGCAAGGGGTGGTGCGGCGCGTTCGCGGCGGCGCCCTGAGCCTGCTGCTGCGTGGCGAGGAGCCGCCGTTCGGCGTGCGCGAGCGGGAGGCGATCGACGCCAAGCGCCGCATCGGCGCCGAGGTCGCGGGCCTGCTGGCCGACGGCGAGGCCGTGCTGCTCGACGGCGGCACGACCGCGCTCGAAGTCGCCCGAGCCGTACGCGAGCGCCGCCTGACCATCCTGCCGCTGGCGCTGCAGGCGGCGCAGGAACTGGCGGGCGCACCCCGCGTCCGCCTCGTCCTGCCCGGCGGGGAGGTGCGGCACGGGGAGATGAACTTCGTGGGGCCGCTCACCGAGACGTCGATCAAGGCCCTCCGGTTCGACACCGCGGTGATCGGCTGCTGCGGTCTGTCGGCCGAACACGGCCTGACCGCGCACGACCTGCCCGAGGTGGCCATCAAACAGGCCGCGATCGCTTCGGCCCGCCGCGTCGTCGTCGCGTGCGACTCGGGGAAGTTCACCCGTACGGCGTTCGGCGCGGTCTGCGGGCTCGACCGGCTCGACGTGGTCGTCACCGACGAGAACATCCCCCGGGACCAGCACGACGCTCTCACCGCCGCCGGCGTCGCCGTACGCACCGTCCCCGCCTCCGTCCCCGTCACCTGAGCACCACCTCTCCCCTGCTGGAGCCGGGGACGTCCGTGTCGAAAGAGTGGCGTCGCCCGGGGATCACCCCCCGCGTCGGACCTGGGCCGGGCGGATACGCGAGACAGGAGTCCTCCCCCGACCCCGAGTTGCGCCCTCAGACTCCACTCCGGGCGGTCGCCACGCCGGGCGGTTTCCCCGGGCGGGTGGCGCGAACACCTGCCTTGATCGTTCGCACACCTCGCCGGCACAGCCGGTTGGCACAACCCGGCCATACAACTCCATCGGACGACACGAGCAGACTTCTGCGGCAGTACGCCGGCCGGATGCCCCGCCACTTCGCACCGGGCACTCCCGCGACAGCATGTCGCGTCGACATTCGCGACCACACCCGCGACCACACCCGCGACCACACCCGCGACCACACAGACGAACCTTCCGGTATGAACCTCCCAGCGCCCCCGAGGAGCACCACATGGCTCTGTCCGCCCCCGCCCGCCCGGCGCTTCTGCGCGCTCGCGTGGCCGTCTACGGACTGTTCCTGCTGTCCGGCATGGCCATGGGCACGTGGACCAGCCGGATCCCCGCCATCAAGGCGGGCCTGGGGTTGAGCGACGGCGCGCTCAGCCTGGGACTGCTCGGCATCGCGGCCGGCGCCATCACCGGCATGCAGGTCGTCGGCAGGTTGGTGGACCGCTACGGCAGCTACCGGACCATGCTGCCGGTGGCCATCGCCCAGGGCCTCGTCCTCGTGCTTCCCGCCTACATGCCGAACCTGCCGGCGCTCGCGCTCTCCCTGTTCGCGTTCGGCGCGGTCTGCGGCACGCTCGACGTCGCGATGAACGCCAACGCCGTGGTGGTGGAGCGGGCGTCCGGAAAGTCGATCATGTCGTCCTTCCACGCGGTGTTCAGCGTCGGAGGGTTCGTGGGGGCATCCGCCGGCGGCATGTTCGCCCACGCCGGGGTGAGTCCCGGCGTCACCTTCGCGGCGATGGGTGCGGCGATCCTCCTCATCGCCCTGCTGAGCGCCCGCTGGGCGACGCGCGACGACCCGGCACAAGAGGCGGCGCAGGCGGGCTCCCCCGAGGCGCGACCCGCACGCCGGCGCGTCGGCGGCACCGTGCTGCTCCTCGGCGTCCTCGCGTTCTGCTGCATGATCGGCGAAGGCGCCGCGGCCGACTGGGGCTCGGTCTACCTTCGTGACAACCTGGGCTCCTCCCCCGGTTTCGCCGCTGCCGCGTACGCCGCCTTCTCGATCATGATGACGGCGGGCCGGTTCGCCGGGGACCGCCTCGCCGCCTGGCTGGGGCAGGTCACGCTGGTGCGCTGCTGCGGGGGGCTCGCCGGGGCAGGTCTCGCGGCCGGGATCCTCGTCGGCGAACCGGTCGCCGGGGTCGTCGGATTCGGTCTGTTCGGCGCGGGCCTTTCGTGCATCATCCCGCAGGTGTTCTCGGCCGCCGGGCACCGCGACCCGGCCCAGTCGGGCCGCGCGCTCGCCGCCGTGGCGAGCCTCGGCTACACCGGTTTCCTCGCCGGTCCCGTTCTGATCGGCGGCCTGGCCGAGGTCGTCACCCTTCCGCACGCGTTGCTGGTGCCCGCCGTACTGGCGTTGTTCGTGGCCCTCACCGCTCCGGCGCTGCGTTCGCCCCGTCCGGAACCCACGACCGATCGTCACGCGGAGCCCGCTCGCGACTGAGGCGGCGGGGAACGACGAGCCGCGGCGGAGGGCAAGGGTTGGATCGGGCGGGGCCGGGCAGTGGTGGGGCGTGGCCGTCACCAACGATCCCGAGGAACCGGTCCCCGCGCACCGGCGGCTCGCGGCGATGCTTCGCGAGGAGATAGTGCGCGGCCGGATCGAGCCCGACCGTCCCTTGCCGTCCGAGGAGCGCCTCGTTCGTGAGCACGGGTTCGCCCCCGAGGACGTACGCCGCGCCGTCGAGGTGCTCAGCGGCGAGGGCCTCGTCTACACGATCGAGGGGCAGGGGGCGTACGTGTCCACCCGGGCCGAGGAGACGGGCGGCGGCTGAGCGGTCAGCAGGCCGTCCCGTCCCCCACCGGTACGGCTATCCGGCCTGCGCGGACGAGCGGGGCTCGCGCCACATGGGGTACATGACCGGGCCGCCGGGAAGCCGGAGCAACTCGGGCATGTCGACGTAGCCGTGGCGGCGATAGAGCCGCCGGCTCGCCTCGCTGCTCGCCTCCAGGTAGGCCGGGATCCCCTCGGCGTCGAGCCTGCGGTGATGCTCCTCCAGCAGCAGGGTGCCCAGGCCGCGGCCGGTCCTCCCCCGTTCCAGCGCGATGAACGCCAGGTAGTGATGGGGCTCCTGGGGGTGGAGCTTCTCCGTCAGCTGCCCGAAGACGCCGTAGCGTTCGGCGTTGTCCCCCGCGAAGGACGCGATCGCCTCCTGCTCTCCGGGGATCTCGGGGAACGGCGCGGCGAACCAGACCGCCACACCGGCCAGCTCGCCCGACTCGTGGATGCCGTAGACGTCGCCGTGCTCCAGCGCGTGCCCGGCCCACATCGTGAAGAACCGCCGCTGCATCGGCAGCCGGTCTTCCACCCGCGGGATGAGCCACCTGGTGATCTCGTCGGTGTGGAAGGTGTCGGCGATGAGCCCGCCGGCCGCGGCCGCGTCCGTCATCCGGGTGATCTCGATCGTCACTTGACGCCCCCGTTGAGGGCCTGGGCGCCCAGGCCGATGTTGGCGTACACCTCGGGCCGGGTCGACTTCAGCACCCGCCCCCAGATGAGGCCGAAGACGATCGCCACAACGAAGATGCCGGGCAGGATCCAGCGGAGGATCGAGTCGGGCTCGACGCCGAGAACCGTGTCGAAGTTGATCAGGGTGAGGCCGATGATCACGCAGAGCGCCAGGATCGCCAGGGCCGGGGCTATGCGGGTGCGCCAGGTCGTCTCCCCCCGCGAATCGCGGGCGAAGAACACGATCACCGAGATCGAGGTGACGGTGAGCAGGGTCAGCAGCCCGAGACCGCCGAAGGTGCCGAAGATGAAGAACATCTTGGTCACCGGGTCGAGGCCGGAGATCGCGTAGACGATGATCACGATCAGCCCGAGCACCGTCTGCAGCAGCGACCCGGCGATCGGAGCGGCGGTGCGGGCCGAGGTGCGGCCGAAGATCGAGGGCAGAACGTTCTCCCGGCCCAGGGCGAAGATGTAGCGGGCCGTCGTGTTGTGGAAGGCGATCATGCAGGCGATGCTGCTGGTCACGAACAGCACCGAGCCGATCGTCGATACGGCGGAGCCCAGGTGGGTGGCGGCCTGGTTGAAGATGAGCTCGGTCCCCTGCTCCGAGGCGGCCTTGACGATCCCGTCCGGCCCGGTCGGCACCGTCTGCGCCCACGCGGAGAACGCGTACAGCACGGCGATGATCGCGATGCCCAGGTAGGTGGCGATGGGCACGGTCCTGTGGCGGTCCTTGGACTCCTCGGCGAAGACCACCGACGACTCGATGCCGGCGAACCCCGCGACGACGGTGGCGAGCGCGGCACCCACGCCGGGCACGAACAGCGCGCCGGGGGTGAAGCCCTCGAGGCTGAGACCGCCCGGGGCGGCGTGGGTCAGGTCGCCGAGGTCGAACAGCAGCACGATGGCGATCTCACTGACCAGCAGGACGGACAGGATCTTTCCGTTGACGTCCACCCGCAGCAGGCCGAGCACGCCGGTCAGCACCCAGGCCACGAGCGCGATCACCCACCACGGGGGCGAGCCGCCGAACCATTCGACGAGCAGCGGCTCGGCCGCCGATCCGATGATTCCGTAGAGGCCGAGCTGCAGCGCGTTGTACGCCAGCAGCGCCACCCAGGCGGTCGCGACTCCCTGGGTCCGGCCGAGCCCCTGGGCGGCATAGGCATAAAAAGCGCCCGCGTTCACCACGTGCCTGGCCATCGTCACGTATCCGACAGCGAATAGCGCGAAAATAGCGCCCAGCATCAGGAATGCGAACGGGACGCCGATGACGCCCGTCACCGTGTACGCCGTCGGGACCGACCCCGCGACGACCATCAGCGGCGCCGCCGCGGAGATGACGAAGAAAACGATGGACGGCACGCCGAGCCGGTCCTCGGCCAGTGCGGCGGTGACGGCGCTGGGCCGTTGCTGTGTGAGGGACACCTGCAACTCCGTGTGAGGGGGGTTGGAGGTCACCGGCGGCTGATGACGGCCTGGCCGACGGCGACCTTGGTCTGGGCGATGAGTCTCCGCAGGGGTACGGGGAGCATGGCGGTCGCGGCGGCCACGAACCGGGGATCGTGCTCGGACAGGACCCGCTGGGCGCAGCCGGCCGCGTCCAGGAGCCCCAGGAGGACGCAGTCCCCGGTCACCGGCGGCTTGCGCCGCTGCACGGCGAGATTCAGGCGGGCGAGCGGCCACGCGGCCGTGTTCATGTCCGCGGGGGCGGGGGGCTGCTGCTTCAGCAGGTGCCTGACCGGCGGCTTGAGCAGGTTCGCGGCGATCATCCTGGCGGTGACGTCGGCGTAGATCGTACGGGCGAAGAAGAGGAGCCACGTGCCGACCGGGTGCTGCGGTTCGGCGATGACGTGCCCGAGCACCGCGCGGGTGAGCGGATCGCCGGTGGCGTCCCGGGTCGTCGGGTAGAGGCGTTCCGGGTTCGACGCGAAGTCGAGCGCCACGCGCTCGGCGAGCATCAGTTCGCCGAGGACCCCGCCGGCCAGCGCCAGCCCCGTGAGCCGGGAATGAAGCAACGGATGACCCGTCACATTGTCGTGCAGGACAAAGTACAGGTCATCGACAAGGGACGGGCTCGAAAGATCGCTTTCAGCCACGGTCGGCGATGATATAGGCGAAATGTTCCATCTGTCATCGCACACATTCACGGCCGGGCGTTCTCCACGTGGAATGCGAGAATTGTGCCAACCGGAACATACTTTTCGGCTAATGCAATTACGGCCCGTCTCACGGATGGCCACAAGGGGCAGTGCACCGTCCGCGATGAGCGTGCCGGGCCCGTCAGCGGATCAGGGCGTTGGCCAGGATCGTGAGCAGGATCGACGCGACGACCGAGATGACGATCATCAGGAGACAGCCCGCCGCTCCCCCGAGTGGCCGAATCTTGAAATTTCCGGGCATGGCGTCCTCCCCCATGGCTGCTCGATATGCGCCTACCCCCGGCCCTCCTGGCGAACCGAGTGCGGTTTGTCCGTTTTACGGCCGGGCATCGTCGGCCTATGACCACCCAGGACGACAGGGGCGCGGCGGCCCTGGCCCGCGCCCACGGGCTCTTCAACATCGCCGGCGGGCTGTGGCCGCTGCTGCACCTGCCGAGCTTCGAGAAGGTGTTCGGCGCGAAGACCGACCGGTGGCTGGAGCGCACCGTCGCCGGTCTGCTCGTGGGGATCGGATGGACGCAGATCCGCGCCGCGTCCACTCCCGACGGCGCCGACCACGCGCGCCGGCTCGGCATGGCCACGGCGGCGACGCTGCTCGCCGTCGACCTGGTCTACGTGCCCACGGGCCGCATCCGGCCCACCTATCTGCTCGACGCGGCCGCCGAGGCGATGTGGCTGCGCGCCTGGCGGGCCCGCGCCGTACGGCCGGAGCCTCCGTCCACCCGCGCCGGCTCGATGTTCGCCGCGGCGGCGGCGCTGGCCGCCGGATGCGCCACGGGCGGCGTGCTGGCCGCGCGGATGCTGCGGCGGCGACGGGCGGAGCCGGGCGATTCGGAGCTCACCCGGGCCCGGTACATCCGCCACCCCGCGGCGCGGTGAGCCCAGGTTACGGACCACGACGGCGGGTAGAGCGAACGACAGTTCGACAATGGAGGAGTCATGGACCGAGGACCTGTGGAGAAGGACCCCGAGGAGTGGGCGACCGGGGACGAGCCGATGACCGCGCCGCAGGAGTCCTACCTGCGCACGCTGGCCAGGGAGGCCGGGCGGGACGTGCCGGAAGGGCTCAGCAAGGCCGAGGCCTCCAAGCTGATCGACGAGCTGCAGGACCAGAGCCGCCGTCTGAACGAGAACCGGTGAAGCAGGCCCAGGGAATCAAGCACAGGGCCCCCGGGACGACCCCGGGCGGCCCTGTGACGTCAACCCGCGCCATCGGCGCCGCCGGTCGTCGGCGCCGCCATCTCATCCGGGCAGCGTCTCGCCGCCGATCGGGGCGAGAACCTCGCCCGTGTAGTACGACGACAGCCGGTTGGCGGCGAAGAACACATACGAGGGAGCGATCTCGTCCGGGTCGGCCGGCCGGCCCATCGGCACCTGCTCACCGAACTTGTCCACCTTCTCCTCGGGGAACGTGGACGGGATGAGCGGCGTCCAGACCGGGCCGGGAGCCACGGCGTTTATCCTGATCCCCCGTTCGACCAGCACCTGGGCCATCGAATAGGTGAACGCGTTGATCGCGCCCTTGGTCGCGGAGTAGTCGATCAGAGTCTTGTTGCCGCGCAGCCCGTTGATCGACGAGGTGTTGACGATCGAGCCGCCCTCGGGCATGTGCCGCAGCGCGGCCTTCGTGACCCAGAAGTAGCTGTGGATGTTCACCGCGAAGGTGCGTTCCCACTGATCATTGGACAGCTCTTCCAGTGACTGCACCGGGGACTGCGTGGCCACGTTGTTCACGAGCACGTCGATCCCGCCGAGCTCGCGGACCGTGCGTTCCACGACCTCCTCGCAGTGGCGGGGATCGGCGAGGTCCCCCGGGATGATCAGACAGCGGCGGCCCTCCTGCTCCACCAGCTTCCTGGTGTGCTCGGCGTCCTCGTGCTCGGTCAGGTACGCGATCGCGACGTCCGCCCCCTCCTTGGCGAACGCCACCGCGACGGCCCGCCCGATGCCGGAGTCGCCGCCGGTGACGAGGGCACGCTTGCCCGCCAGCAGGTCACGTCCGGTGTAGTCGCGCATCTCGTCCCTGGGCTCGGGCGTCATCTCGCCCGTCCGGCCGGGGTACGGCTGCGTCTGCGGTGGCGGTGTGGAGTTCGGCTGCTCAGACATGCACGTCGGGTACCCCTGCCCGTCCAGGGCAAACGACCGGCGAGAAGCCCTGGGGCGATCGCCTGATGGATACACACTGTTACCTATCCATCACGCTTTAACGTCCCGAGACGGGACATCGGGTATGACGTTGCCATGACACCCCGGTCGCGGATCACTCCGCTCGACGTGGTCTGGAGAACGTGTGACGCCGTGCCCGAGTGCCTCGGCGTCGCCCACGAGCCCTACGGCAGATGCCTGGCACACCTCACGCCGGCCGAGGCGGCCGAACTCCTGCGGGGCCTGACGCCCGGCCAGGCCCTCGACCTGCGCGGCACCGTCCTGGCGGAGGACCTGCTCACGCGGGTCCTCGACGGCGTGGAGCACCGTGTCGGCAGGGCGAGGTTCGACCGCGCGGTCTTCACCGGTCCGGCCCGCTTCGGCGAGGTCGTCTTCGCCGGCGACGCGACCTTCGACCACGCGAGGTTCGACCGTCTCGCCTCGTTCTACGGCGCCCGGTTCCTCCGCAACGTCTCCTTCCGCGAGGCCCGGTGCCTGCGCGAGTTCTCCCTGCACGACGCGCGGGTGTGCGGCCACGCCGCGTTCGACCACGTCACGGTGCGCGGCGACGCCCTGTTCGGCGCCGCGCGGTTCGGCACCCCGCCACCCGGAGGCACGGCGAACGCGTCATTCCAGAAGGCGCAATTCCATGGGTTCGCCACGTTCGACGCGGCCACCTTCCACGGGGACGCCTGCTTCCGCGGCGCCCGGTTCCACCGGGCCGTCTCCTTCCGCGGTTCGGACTGCGGGGCGAGCGCCGAGTTCCAGGGCGCCCGCTTCGAGGGGGCGGCCTACCTCGGTCCGATGCGGATCGTGCGGCGCCTGTCGCTCGCGGGCGTACGGGCCTGCGCGCCGTTGCACATCGACACCGGCGGGTGCCGTGTGGTGCTTCGCGCGGCGGCCGTCCTCGGGCGGCTCGCCGCACGGCTGTCCGACGCCGAGGTCGACCTGCGGGACGCGACGCTCGCCGGGCTGTCCGCCGTCACCCGGCGCTCCGGCCGGCTGCGCGTGACCTCGCTCGACGGCCTCGACGCGGGCGCGCTCACGCTGACCGGGGCGGACCTGCGGGCGTGTGGCCTCGGCGGGCTGCGCCATCCCGAGGGCCTGCGCCTGCGGGAGTGCGTGTTCGCCGCGCCCCCGGGCGGGCTCGGGCTGCGCCTGGGATGGCCGCCCGTACGGTGGTGGAGCCGCCGCCGGGTCATCGCCGACGAGCACCTGTGGCGCGGATGGCCGGCACCGGGCGCCGACGAGCACGCGGCCGGTCCGGCCGGGGAGCGGGAACCCGACCCGGCGCGCCTGGCGGTTCTGTACGAGCGGCTGCGGCCGGGCGTCGACGACGCGCGCGTGGCGGCCGACTTCGCGTTCGGGGCCATGGAGATGCGGCGGCTGGGCAGCCCGCGCGGCCGGATGAGACTGCTGCTGTCGCTGTACTGGCTGGCCTGCGGATACGGTCTGCGCGCGGGGCGGGCCCTCGGATGGCTCGCGCTGGTGGCGGCCGTCGCCGCGGGCGCGGTGTGCTGGGCCGCCGGGGCGCGCCCGGCGGGCAAGCCCGCCGTCCACCGTGCCCGGGTCGCGGTCGTACGGCCCGCGGTCTCGGTCTCCCGCCCGGCGCCCGGGCTCGGGGGCTGATGAATACCGGACTCCGGGGATCAGCTCCAGGTGGCGTTCTTCAGCACGCCGGACAGTTCCCTGTGCTCATACACGTCCGCCACCAGGATCTTGGAGGTCGTCAGGAACCACTCTCGCTGGGTGAAGCGCACCTTCCGCCCCGAGCCGCCCTGCGGCTCGCAGTGATTGGGCCAGGTCACGTATTTGGCCGTGTGCCCCCGTCCGACGTGCCGGAGCCCCCTCGAACCCGCCCGGTCGCCGAACACCACGGGAGTGGGTCCTCCGAGGGGGCACAACGGCTCGGAGAGCGTGGGGGCGTACTGGGTCTTCCCGGTGTAGCCCCAATACCCCAGGGTTTTGGGGCCGACCAGCCAGAAGCCCCTGCAGTCGCCGTAGAAGTACTCGGGGTCGCTGCACCGGCCGGCGTTCTCGTCGTCATGCTCCGAACGTAGTGATCACTACTTGCGGGCCGCGTGGAACCGGCTTGCCGCATCTCACCGAAGAGCATCGAAGAGTTCGATGCTGAGGACCACAAGCGTTCACGATTGTTACGCCCGTTACCTCCTGTCGCCAACATAAGCTCAATCGTTCGCAAAACAGGAGGTTCCATGACAAAGCGCCTATGTGTGGCCATAGTTGGCGCGCTGGTCGTGTCGGCGCTCGCCGGCGGCTGCGGGCGTTCGTCGTCGGGGACCGCCGCGGGCGAGAACGCGGCGGCGACGACGGGCAAGACCGCGAAGGACCTGGTTCCCGAGGACGTGCGCAAGACGGGCACGCTGCGGGTCGCGACGTCGGAGGGCTACCCCCCGATGGAGATGTACAAGAAGGGCACTCAGGAGCTCACCGGTGTCGACCCCGACCTCGGCGCCGCCATCGCGGCCAAGCTCGGGCTGAAGTTCTCGATCACCAACGCGGCCTTCGACGGCCTCATCCCCGGCCTCCAGGGCGGGCGCTGGGACATCGTGATGTCCTCGATGAGCGACACCGAGGAGCGGCGCGCGGCGGTCGACTTCATCGACTACTTCAACGCCGGCGGCGCGATCATGGTGAAGAAGGGCAACCCGGAGGGCATCAAGACCCTCGATGATCTGTGCGGCCGCACGGTGGTGCTGGCCAAGGGCAGCTCCAACCTCGCCATCGGCGAGAAGCAGAACGAGAAGTGCGCCACGAAGATGAAGATCATGCAGAGCGAGGACGCGCCCACCGGCCTGCTCTCGATCGACTCCGGGCGCGCGGTGGCCACGATCGTGGACTACCCCGTCGCCGTGATGTACGCCAAGGACACCGGCAAGTACGACGTGCTGTCCGAACAGTACGAGGCCGGGCCGTGGGGCATCGCCGTCGACAAGCGCAAGACGGCGCTGCGCGACGCGGTCGCCAAGGCGATGGAGGAGCTCCAGGCCGACGGCGGCTACACGTCCGTGCTGGACAAGTACGGCGTGACGGCCAACGCCGTCGACGGCGTGCTGGTCAACACCCAGCCGTGGAAGTGACCCGAGAGGAGGCGGCCGACGCCGAGCTGCCGATCGAGGCCGTACGCCCCGTACGGCCCGGCCGGTGGCTGGGGGCGGCCGTCGCCCTCCTCTTCCTCGCCTGGCTGGCCTACACGATCACCGTCAACGAGAACCTGCACTGGGACGTCATCGTCGCCTACCTGGCCGACGGCAGGATCCTCGGCGGTCTGTGGGTCACGATCCAGCTCACCGTGCTGTCCATGGCCATCGGCCTGGCGCTGGGCGTGCTGGCCGCCGTCATGCAGCTGTCGGACAACCCCGTGCTGCGCGGCACCTCCGCCCTCTACACGTGGTTCTTCCGCGGCACGCCGCTGCTGGTGCAGCTCATCTTCTGGTTCAACATCGGGCTGGTCTTCCCCACCTTCGCGATCGGCGTGCCGTTCGGCGGGCCCAAGCTGATCGAGTGGCAGGCGAACGCGGTCATCACGCCGTTCACCGCGGCGCTGCTCGGCCTGGCGATCAACGAGGGCGCGTACATGGCGGAGATCGTCCGCGCGGGCATCCGCTCGGTCGACCCGGGCCAGCGGGAGGCGGCCGAGTCGCTCGGCATGTCGCACCGGCAGGTGCTGCGCCGCGTGGTGCTCCCGCAGGCCATGCGGGTGATCATCCCGCCGACCGGCAACCAGTTCATCTCGATGCTGAAGACCACCTCGATGGTCTCCGTGATCGCCGGGGCCGAGCTGCTGACCGTGGCACAGCGCATCTACCTCGGCAACTTCGAGGTCATCGCGATGCTCGTGGTCGCCTCGATCTGGTACGTCGTGCTCACCACGATCGCGAGCGTCGGGCAGCACTTCATCGAGAAGCGGTTCGAGCGCGGCCACGTGAGGCTGTCCTCCCGGGTCCGCCGCAACCTGTCGCCGCTGCCGTCCAAGGAGCCCCCACCGTCCAACGAGCCCCCACCGTCCAACGAGCCCCCACCATCCAACGAGCCCCCACCATCCAACGAGCCCCTACCGTCCAACGAGCCCCCACCATCCAACGAGCCCCCACCATCCAACGAGCCCCCGCCGTCGAAGGAGCTCTCGTGAACGCCGATCAGCCGATGGTGCGTATCCGCGCCGTCCGCAAGCGCTTCGGGTCGCTCGAGGTGCTCAAGGGCATCGACCTCGACGTCCCCGCCGGCGAGGTGGTGTGCGTGGTGGGCCCGTCGGGGTCGGGCAAGTCGACCCTGCTGCGCTGCGTCAACCGGCTGGAGACCATCGACTCGGGCCGGATCTGGGTGAACGGCGAGCTGATGGGCTACGCCGAGCGCGGCGGCCGGCTGCACGCGCTGCGCCCTCACGAGCTGTCCCGGCAGCGGCGCGGCATCGGCATGGTGTTCCAGCGTTTCCACCTGTTCCCGCACCGCACCGCGATCGAGAACGTGATGGAGGGGCCCGTCACCGTGCTGGGGACGTCCGCGGCCCAGGCCAGGCGGCAGGCGCGGGAGCTGCTCGACCGGGTCGGCCTGGCCGACCGGGCCCACCACTACCCGGCCCAGCTGTCCGGCGGCCAGCAGCAGCGGGTGGCCATAGCCCGCAGCCTGGCCATGCGGCCCAGCCTGATGCTGTTCGACGAGCCGACCAGCGCGCTCGACCCCGAGCTCGTGCAGGAGGTGCTGGCCGTCATGCGGGACCTCGCGGCGACCGGCATGACCATGATGGTCGTCACCCATGAGATGAACTTCGCCCGCGAGGTCGGCGACCAGCTCGTGTTCATGGACGACGGCGTCATCGTCGAGCGCGGCGACCCGCGCGAGGTGCTCGCGGCGCCGCGCCACGAGCGGCTGCGCACCTTCCTCGGGCAGGTCCAGTGAGCGGCTTCGACCTGCTCGTTCGGGGCGGCCTGCTGGTCGACGGCACCGGCCGCCCCGGCAGGCCCGCCGACGTCGGGGTCGCCGCCGGGCGGCTGACCGTGCTGGCCCCGGGCGAGGCCCCCCGTACGGGCGCGGCCGAGGTGATCGACGCGGCCGGACGGGTGGTCTCCCCCGGCTTCATCGACGTCCACACGCACTCCGACGGCGTCACACTGCTCGGGCCGTCCGGCGGCTCCAGGCTGGTGCGGGCGTCGGTGCTGCAGGGCGTGACCACCGAGATCTGCGGCAACTGCGGGTCCAGTCTCTTCCCGGCCCTGCCGGAGCGGCTGCCCGCCATGCGGGCCGAGACGCGGATCACCTTCGGCGGCGGCGTCGGCGCGTACGCCGACTTCGCGGGCTTCGCCGCCGCCCACGCGCGGGTGCCCCGGGCCAACCACCTGGCCTCGCTCGTCGGCCACGGCACGCTCCGGGCGGGCGTGCTCGGCCCCGTGGACCGGCCCGCCCGGCCCGACGAGCTGCGCACGATGTGCGCGCTGCTCGACGCCTCCCTGGCGCAGGGCGCGGCCGGGCTGTCCACCGGGCTGATCTACACCCCCGGCTCGTACGCCGGCACCGGCGAGGTGGTGGCGCTGGCGGCGGTGGCCGCCCGGCACGGCAAGCCGTACGTCACCCACCTGCGCGACGAGATGTCACGCGTCGAGGAGGCGCTGGAGGAGGCGATCGAGATCTCCCGGCGCAGCGGCGCGGCGCTGCACGTCTCGCACCACAAGACCGCGGGCCGGTACGCCTGGGGCCGCACCGAGCGCACGCTGCCGCGCATCGCCGCGCTGCGTGCCGAGGGCATGGACGTCACCTGCGACGTCTACCCCTACACGGCGGGCAGCACGGCGCTGGCCGCCATGCTGCCCCCCTGGGCGAACGACGGCGGTCTGGGGGCGCTGACGGCCCGGCTCGGCGATCCCGCCCAGCGCGACCGGATGCGCCGCGCCATCGCGGAGGGCGTGCCCGGCTGGGAGAACACGGTGGGCAACGGCGGCTGGGACCGCATCTCGGTGGCGTGCGCGCCCCGCCACCCCCAGGCGGAGGGCAGGACCATCGCCGACCTCGCGGCCTCGGCGGACGCCGACCCCCTCGACATGGCCGCCGATCTGCTGGTGGCCGAGGCCGGCGAGGTGACGATCATCAGTCACTCGATGGTCGAGGAGGACGTGCGGCGGGTGCTGGCCGCGCCGTACGCGATGATCGGTTCGGACGGCGTGCCGAAGCCGGGCGGGCGTCCGCACCCGCGCTGGGCCGGGACGTTCCCGCGGGTGCTCGGCCGGTACGTCCGGGAACTTGGGCTGCTGCGACTGGAGGAGGCGGTGCACAAGATGACCGGGATGGCCGCGGCGCGCTTCGGGCTGACCGGACGCGGTGTGATCCGCGACGGCGCGCACGCCGACCTGGTGGTCTTCGACCCCGCGACGGTGGCCGACCGGGCGACGTTCACCGAGCCGCTGCTGCCGCCCGCCGGCATCGACGCGGTCGTCTCCGGTGGCCGGGTCGTGGTGCGCGGCGGCGAGGAGACCGGCGCCCGGCCGGGCCGGGTGCTCGCGCTGTGACCTCGTGCAAGTCCGGCGAGAGCGGAAAGGAACGGACGCGATGAATTCCGGCGGGCCGGAAACGCTGCGGCTGGAGGAGGTGGCGGCCTCCTGTCCGGGCACGCTGGCCGTCTGCGTGCCCGGGGCGCTCGGCCTGAACGAGGACGTGGTGCTGCCGCTGGCGAGCACCGGCAAGGTGCTGCTGCTCGCGGCGCTCGCGCAGGACGTGGCGGCGGGCGTCGTGGACCCGGGCGAGCGCGTAACGCTGCTCGACGAGGACTACGCGGGTGGGTCGGGCCTGCTGACCGGCCTGTCGGCCCGCGACTGGACGGCCGGCGATCTCGCGCTGCTCACCGCCGCCGTCAGCGACAACACCGCGACGAACGCGCTGCTGCGGTGGCTCGGGCTCGGCCGGGTGGACGCGGCCGCCGCCGCGCTCGGGCTGGCCAGGACCCGGATCCACGACAGGATCCGCGAGCCCCGGCTTCCCGGGCATCCGCCGGCCTTCGCCACCGGGACGGCCCGTGAGCTGGCCGGACTCATGCGGTCGCTGGCGTACGGGCGCGAGCCGTGGCAGCGGCTGCTGCTCGGCTGGATGGCGCACAACACCGACCGCGCGCTGGTGCCCGCGCTGCTCCCGCACGAGCCCGAGGACCGCGACCCGCCGGCGGCCCTGCCGTACGCCGCCGGGGTCTGGGTGGCGAACAAGACCGGCACGGACGCCGGGACGCGGGCAGACGTGGGCGTCATGGCCGGGGCGCGGTGGGAGGGCTACGCCGTGCTCGCGCACGGGCCGGCGGGCCGCGAGCACGCCCTGGTCGAGGCGATCCGGCAGGCGGGTCTCGCCGTCGCCGCCGCCGTCCTCCCGGCTGGATGACTGGGGCGTGTCGGGGAGTAGGTGTCAGGCATGGACCGCCGCGGATCGGAGGTAGGCGCGCCACCCCCCGTGCGCGGTGATGTCGGCCGCGTCCCGCAGCCCTTCCGGAGCGCAGAGGAAGCCGGGCGCGTTCGTGCCGTCGGCCAGTTCGACCTGGCCGAGCGTCATCGGGCGGGGAAGGGCCGCGAGCAGGTCACCCAGCCCTTCGGCGGGAAGATCCCACACCTCGCACTCGATGGCCGCGCCGTTCTCGGAGACCCGGACGAGTCCGGGTTTGGGCGGGTCGGTGGTCAAGGCGTGCAGCCGGTATCGCGAGGCGGTCCTGGTGGTGGCGAGCAGACGGGCGCCCCGCGTGGTGAGCTCGTGGTTGAGCGGCTGTCCTGACAGGTGCGCGCCGACCACCGCCAGGCGGACGGACGGCCGGAGCAGCCGGGCGATGGCGGCCAGATCGTCGTCGGCGTGAGCCCGGCCGACCAGCATGACCGCGTACGGCAGCCCGTCCACCTGCCCGGCGGGTACGGCGAGTGCGCACATGTCGAAGAGGTTGACGAAGTTGGTGAAGCGGCCGAGATCGCTGTTGACGCCGACGGGGTCGGCCGCGACCTGCGCCAGGGTGGGATGGCGGGGAGTGACCGGCAGGAGCAGGGCGTCGCGGTCGCCGAGCAGGGACAAGGCTCGCTCGCGCAGCGCCGCGAGCCGTTCCCGATCGGCGAACAGGCGGTGGGCGGGCAGGTCACGGGCCGCGGTGATGACGGAGGCGACGACGGGATCCAGGTCCGGGCCGCCCCTCTCGATCAACGCGTCGACGAACGCGCCGACGGCGGTGTAACGCTCGGCGACGAACGTCCCCTGATAGAGCAACGCGGCGGCCTCCAGGAAGGGGGCGGGGTCGATCGGGCGGATCTCCACGCCCGCCGAGGCCAGCCCGGCGGCCGTCGCCTCGAACCCCTCGGCCCAGCCCGGCGCCAGCGACCCGAGATCAGTCGTGGCGGGCACCGCCACCCGCCACGGCCCCGGGCGGCGGGCCGGACGGGACACGGGCGATGCGGAAGGGCCGGTCATGAGGGCCAAGGCCCGCTGGGCCTCGGGGAGTGTGCGGGCGAAGACGCTGACGCAGTCCAGGCTGCGGCAGGCCGGGACCACGCCTTCGGCCGGGATCAGGCCGCGGGTGGGCTTGAGCCCGACGATGCCGTTGAAGGCGGCGGGCACCCGGCCCGAGCCCGCGGTGTCGGTGCCGAGCGCCAGGTCGGCCAGGCCGAGCGCGACGGCGACCGCCGAGCCCGAGCTGGACCCTCCGGAGATCCGGGCCGGGTCGGTGGCGGCGCGCACCGCGCCGTAGGGGCTACGGGTGCCGACCAGCCCGGTGGCGAACTGGTCCATGTTGGTGGTGCCGAGCACGACCGCGCCGGCCGCGCGGAGCCGGGCCACGGCGGGGGCGTCGGCGTCCGGAAGGTAGGCGTAGGAGGGGCAGCCGGCGGTGGTCGGCAGCCCGGCCACGTCGATGTTGCCTTTGACGGCCAGCAGGCGGCCCGCGAGAGGGAGGTGTTCGCCGCCCGTCGCCCGGGCGTCCACGGCGGCGGCCTCGGCCTCCACGTCGGCCTGTGGCCGCAGGTCGATCCAGATCTCCGGACGGTCCGTCTCGGTGATCCGGGCATAGGCCCTGCGGACTCGTTGCAGCGCCGTCTCAGCCACGATCACTCCTCAGCACCACCAGCGGGGTGCCCGCCTCCACCTGGTCACCGGGGCCGACCAGGACTCGTTCGACCACGCCGTCGGCGGGGGCCAGGACGGCGGACTCCATCTTCATCGCCTCCAGCACGATCAGCGGCTGCCCGGCGGCGATCCGCCGGCCGGGCGTGACGCTGATCTGCCACACACTCGCGGTGAACTCCGCTTCCACCGCTTCGCAGCCCGGTGGCAGCTCCAGCTCGGTCTCGGCCGGCCCTTGGGGCTGCTCCGCCCGGTCGAACTCGCCCGACGCCTGCCAGGCCGCGCGTTCGGCGGCGAAGGCGGCGGCCTGCCGTTCGCGGAAGGCCGCGATGGAGCCGGCGTGCTCGGCCAGGAAGCGACGGTAGTCGGCGAGCCGGAACACCCCTTCTTCGATCTTGGGTTCGAGGCGCCCCGCCGCCAGGTCGGCGCGTAGTTCCAGCAGCTCTTCCGCCGTGACCGGATACCAGCGGATGCGGTCGAAGAAACGCAGCAGCCAGGGCGATCCGGGCTGGAACGCGCCGCGCTGCTGCCAGCTCGACCACACCTGCGTGGTACGGCCCACGAACTGGTAGCCGCCCGGTCCTTCCATCCCGTAGACGCACAGGTAGGCGCCGCCGATGCCGACGGAGTTCTCGGCGGTCCAGGTGCGGGCGGGGTTGTACTTGGTGGTGACCAGACGGTGCCGGGGATCGAGCGGGGTGGCCACGGGAGCGCCGAGATACACGTCGCCGAGCCCGAGTACGAGATATTCGGCGTCGAAGACGATGCGGTGGACCTCGGCCACGTCGTCCAGGCCGTTCACCCGGCGGATGAACTCGATGTTCGACGGGCACCAGGGCGCGTCGTCGCGCACTCCCGCCATGTAGCGGGCGATGGCCTCCCGGGTGGCGGGGTCGTCCCAGGACAGGGGCAGGTGGACGACGCGGCTGGGCACCTCCAGCTCTCCGGTGGGCGGCAGACCGGCCTCGATGCGGAGCAGTTCGGCCAGCAGGTCGCGCTGGGAGAGCGCGGCCGGGTCGAGATGGATCTGGAGCGAGCGGATGCCGGGGGTGAGGTCGACGACGCCGGGCAGGCCGCGGGCGGTGAGCGCCTCCGCCAGGGCGTGCACGCGCATGCGCAGGCCCAGGTCGAGTTCCATCGGCCCGTACTCGACGAGGATGTTGTCGTCCCCGCTGCGCCGATAGGTGACGCAGGGCCGCTCGCCGGTCTCGGGGAGGCGGTGGAGCACGCCGCCGTCGCCGGGAACGCCGATCGCGGGGGGCACGGGGACGAAGGTGACCGTGTCTCCGGGCCGGAGCTGGCCGAGTTTCCAGCGTTCGGAGGTGACGACGGTGGCCGGGCAGACGAACCCGCCGAGCGAGGGGCCGTCGGGACCGAGCACGACCGGCATGTCACCGGTGTAGTCCACGGCGCCCACCGAGTAGGGGGTGTCGTGGATGTTGGAGGGGTGCAGTCCCGCCTCGCCGCCGTCGAGGCGGCCCCAGCGCGGTTTGGGGCCGATCAGGCGGACGCCGGTGCGGGCGGAGTTGTGGTGGACCTTCCACTGGGCGCCGTAGAAGTCGTGAATGTCGTCGTCGGTGAAGAACTCGGGGTTGGCGTGCGGGCCCTCGACCACGCCGATCCGCCAGGCGTGCCCGAACTCGGGCCGCTCACCGGGATCGGCACTGCCCTCCGCGAGGCGCCCGCCATGCAGGACGTCCCCGGCGCGCAGGGCCCGGCCGCCGTGTCCGCCGAACCCGCCGAGCGTGAACGTCGCGGCGCTGCCCAGGTAGGCGGGAACGTCGAACCCGCCCGCCATCAGCAGGTAGACGCGCAGTCCCGGCCCTTCGGCGGCGCCGATGTCCAGCACGCCGCCGGCGGGCACGGTGACCGGCTCCCACTGGGGGACGGGCGTGCCGTCCACGGTGACGGGCGCGGGCGCGCCGGTGACGCAGACGGTGGTGGCGTGGCTGAAGCGCAGCGCAGGGCCGCGCAGCGTGCACTCCAGGCCGGGGGCGCCGGGGTCGTTGCCCAGGGCGGTGTTGCCGTACCTGAAGGAGCGGTCGTCCATCGGTCCCGACGGCGGCACGCCCACCTGCCAGTAGCCGGTCCGTCCCGGCCAGTCCTGGACGGTGGTGAGGGTGCCGGGCCGCACCACCTCGATGCGGCGGGAGCCGTCGGTGAGCCCGGCCAGGGTGGCGGTGCCGTGCGTGGCCGCCCGCACGGAAGGATCGCCCACGGCGGCGCGCAGCAGGCCGAGGTTGGTCTCGACGCCGTCGATCCCGGTCTCGGCCAGCGCCGCGGCCAACCGGTCCAGGGCCTGGTCGCGGTCGGCGCCGTGCGCGACGACCTTGGCGAGCAATGGGTCGTACGCGCTGCTGACCTGGGTGCCCGTCTCCACCCAGCCGTCGACCCGCACGCCCGCGGGGAACGCGACGCGGGTGAGCAGGCCCGCGCTGGGCCGGTGGTCGCGGCTCGGATCCTCGGCGTACACCCGCGCCTCGACGGCGTGGCCGGTGGCCGCGGGCGGGTTCCGCAGGGCGGCGTGCACGTGGCTCACGTCGCCCTGAGCCAGGCGCAGCATCCATTCGACCAGGTCGACCCCGTAGATCGCCTCGGTGACCGGGTGCTCAACCTGCAGGCGGGTGTTGACCTCCAGGAAGTACGGCTCGGCGCGCGCCGGGTCGTAGATGAACTCGACGGTTCCCGCCGACCGGTAGCGCACCGAGGCGCACAGGCCGGCGGCGCTGTCGGCGAGCCTGGCCCGCACCAGCGGCGGCAGGCCGGGAGCGGGGGCCTCCTCCAGCACCTTCTGGTGACGCCGCTGGAGCGAGCAGTCGCGGTCGCCGAAGGTGACGACGTCGCCCATGCCGTCGCCGAAGACCTGGACCTCGACGTGCCGGCCGCCCTCGACGAGGCGTTCCAGGAACAGCCCGGCCGAGGCGAAGCTGGCGGCGGCCGTCCGCTGGACGCTGTGCCACGCCTGGGCCAGCTCGCCGGCGTCCCGGCAGGCGCGCATGCCGATGCCGCCGCCTCCGCCGGTGGCCTTGAGCATGACCGGGTAGCCGATGTCCTGCGCGGCGCTCAGGGCCGCGTCCAGGTCGGGGAGCAGGCCGGTGCCGGGGAGCAGGGGCACCCCGGCCCGCTCGGCGGCGGCGCGGGCGGTGTGCTTGGCGCCGAACAGGTCGAGCTGCTCGGGGGTGGGACCGACGAAGGCCAGCCCGGCGGCTTCGACCCGGCGCGCGAAGGCGGCGTCTTCGGACAGGAAACCGTAGCCGGGGTGGACGGCGTCCGCGCCGCTGTCCAGGGCGGCGCGGAGCACCCGGTCGGCGTCCAGGTAGCTCTCCCGGGCGGGGGCGGGGCCGAGCCGTACGGCGTGGTCGGCCAGGCGGACGTGGGCGGCGCCCCGGTCGGCGTCGGAGTAGACGGCGACCGTGCGCAGGCCCAGGCGGCGGGCGGTGGCGATGACGCGGACGGCGATCTCGCCCCGGTTGGCGATGAGGAGGGTGTTCATCGGACCGTCATCCGCACCGGCGTGGGGTCGAAGCCGTTGCACGGGTTGTTGATCTGCGGGCAGTTGGAGACGAGGACCAGCACGTCGGTCTCGGCCCGCAGGGTGACGGCGAGGCCGGGAGCGGAGATGCCGTCCACGATGCCGAGCGTGCCGTCGGGTTCGACCGGGACGTTCATGAACCAGTTGATGTTGCTGACCAGGTCGCGTTTGCCGAGCCCGTGGCGGCTGCCCTCGATGAGGAAGTTCTCCACGCAGGCGTGCTGGGAGTAGGTGTGGTGTCCGTAGCGCAGCGTGTTGGACTCCTTCGAGCAGGCGCCGCCGACGGTGTCGTGGCGGCCGCAGGTGTCGGCGACGACGGTCATCAGCGGGGTGTGCTCGTTGGAGAGCAGCACGCTGCCGGTGGTGAGGAAGATGGTGCCCTGGGCGTGGATGGTGTCGGGGGCGCTGTAGCGGACGGCGGTGTCGTGCGCGTCGTACAGCAGGCAGTCGACGGCCTGGTTGCCGCCGAGGTCGGTGATGGTCAGCTCCTGCCCTGTGCGGATGATCGCCGACCAGGGGGCGCGGGCGGGCACGGTCATGTCCAGCACGGTCATCGGGTCACCTCGGCGGTGTTGAGGAATGCGCGGCGGCCTTCGGGGACGGCCTGCCAGAGGGGGTCGCCGGGGCCGGTGGGCCGGGCGCGCCAGGCCAGGACCTCCAGCGGGGTGCAGGTGTAGGCGGGGCGGGGGTCGATGGGGTGGGCGGTGTTGGCGATGAGCACGGTCAGCGGCATTTCGGCGCGCAGGGTGACGGACGCGCCGGGCCCGGCGGAGCCGGTGAAGGTCAGGCCGCCGTCGGGGCCGACCCTGACCCCCTGGAAGAAGGAGATCGACGGGGGCAGGTCCCGCGACTGGAGCCCGTGCTTGGCGGCGGCCAGCTTGAACAGCTCGCGCCCGGCGGGCGCGGGGCCGTGCGGGGAGCCGTCGCCGTAGCGTTCGGTGTTGCGCCGCAGGGTGGAGGCCCCGCACATGGTGTCGTGCCGGCCGGAGGTGTCGGCGACCACCGAGGCCAGCACGCGGCCCTGGTCCGACAGCAGCAGGTGGCCTTCGCCGAGGTAGGCGTTCCACAGCACCTTGACGGTGTCTGCGACGTTAAGCCGTTCCCAGGGGCGGCCCTCGACGTAGAGCAGCAGGTGCGCGCAGGCGTCGCCGGCCAGGTCGGTGAGGCGCAGTTCGGTGCCCCGGGCCAGCACCTTGTGGGTGTAGCCGCCCCCGGCGACGGTCTCGGCCCACACGAGGTCGGCGGGGTCGACGCCGCCGGGCGGGGTGGGCCAGTCCGAGGCCGGGAGCACCGGCATGGTGTCGCTTGTGGTGCCCTCCTGGGCTCGGGCGTGCTCTCGCGCGCCGTACGTCGTGCTGGTCGCCATGACGCGTTCTCCTCCGGGGGGGTGAATTTCTATCGCACGACAGAAATTAGGCGGCCTGTGTTTCCGCTCACGCGCCCCTGGGTTTCCCGCCTGTTACCGGAAGCGCACAGCCGCGGCGGCCGGTCGGAGGTGTGCGAGGATCGTGCGGTGAGTGCCCGTTCCACCGTGCCCAGTTCCACCGTGCCCAGTTCCACCGTGCCCGGTTCCAGCGTGCGAAGGGTCGGCAGGCCGCGAGCCGTCGCGCGGCCGCGAAGTGAGCTGAGCCCGCGGGAGGAGATCCTGACGGCGGCGGCGGAGTTGTTCACGACGCACGGCTACGCCGCGACCTCGACGAGGGCGATGGCCGAGCGGGCCGGGATCAGGCAGGCGTCGATCTACCACTATTTCGACGGCAAGGAGGACATCCTCGCCGAACTGCTGGAAAGCACGGTGCGGCCCTCGCTGGAGACCGCCCGTGCCCTGACCGGCGGCACGCCGGAACAGCGGCTGTGGGAGCTGTGCCACTGCGACGCGAGGCTGTTGTGCTCGGGCCCGCACAACCTGGGCGCGCTCTACCTCCTGCCCGAGGTGCACACCGAGCGGTTCGCCGCCTTCCGGCGCATGCGCGGCGAACTCAAGGACGCCTACGCGCGGCTGCTGGCGGCCACCTCCGCCGGTGGGGCGCTGACCCCCGCCGACCGGGCGCTGCGCACCGATCTGCTGTTCGCGCTGATCGAGGGCGTCATCCTGATCCGCAGGGACGCCCCGGGCGAGATGGCCGCCGACGTCCTCGAGACGCTGGCGGCCGCCACCGCCGACGCGGCGCTACGCCTGGCCGGGGTTCCCGACCGGGATCTGCCCGCCCTGCGCAAGACGGGCCGCGGGCCGGCGTAGCCGCCGGTAGAGCGCGCCCAGCGTCACGACCGCCGCCAGGAAGAGCAGGGTGAACCACTGGAAGAACCAGTGGCCGGTGATCGGGGCGTACACCTCGGCCCTCGGCCAGGCCAGGTTGACCATCATCGCCAGGCCGTAGCAGAAGGCCAGCGCGTTGACCGGCAGGCCCCAGCGGCCCATGCTGAACAGCCGGCTGCCGTCCTCGGCGAACCCGGCCGGCGCTCCGCCCCGCCAGCCGCCGCGCAGGCGCTGGAGCAGCAGGGGGCCCGTCACCATCGCGTACGCCAGGTAGAGCAGCGCGATGCAGGTAGTGCCGATGGCCAGGAACGCCTCGGGAGAGGCGAAGTCGAGCAGCAGGATGCCCGCCGCGGCCACCCCGGTGACCAGCGCGGGCCCGGTCGGCATCCCGGTACGGGCCGAGACCCTGGACAGCGCGCCCGACAAGGGCATCATCCCGTCGCGCGCCATGGAGAACAGCATCCTGGTGGCGGCGGTCTGGATCGCCATGGTCGCCACGGTGATCGCCAGCACCACGTCGGCCAGCAGCAGCTTGCCCACCCAGTCGCCCAGCCTGCTGGTGAGCACGTACGACAGGCCCTCGGCGGCCAGCCTCCCGTCGGTCAGGCTGGGAGCGGCGAGCAGACCGGCGAACAGGATGAGCCCCCCGAGCACCCCGGCCGCCGTGAGCGCGGTCAGGATGGTGCGCGGAGCGACCCGCCGGGGGCTGCGGGTCTCCTCGCTCAGCTCGCCCGCGCTGTCGAACCCGATGAGGACGTAGGCGGCGGCGAACGAGCCGACCAGCAGCGCGCCGATGGCTCCGCCCTGCCCGCCGGTGCTGAAGGTGACGCCGGGACCGTGCTCGGCATGGGTGAGCAGCAGCACGACGATGAGCACCGCGCCGGCGATCTCGGCGGTGACGCCGATGCTGTTGATCCGCGCCAGGACGCGATTGTCGACGATGTTCACGGTCGTGGTGAGCGCGAGCAGGACAAGGCCGAGGACCGCGGCGTTGGCCGCTCCCGTGGCGGTGGTGGGCGCGGGGTCGCCGCCGACGAGCTGGAAGCCCGGCCAGATCGCGGGCAGCACCACCTGCAGAGCGAGCGCCGCGGCGGCGATCACGACGATCTGCCCGAGAATCATGATCCACCCGGCGAACCAGCCGAACGTCGCCGTGCTGAGCCGGGTGGACCACTGATAGATGGCGCCGGAGATCGGGTAGCGGGCGGCCAGTTCGGCGAAGCAGAGGGCGACCAGGATCTGTCCGGCCAGCACGACGGGCCAGGTCCAGAAGAACGCCGGGCCGCCGAAGGCGTACCCGAAGGCGAAGAACTGGAAGACCGTGGTCAGCACGGAGATGAAGGAGAAGCCGGCGGCGAAGGAGGCATACCTGCCCATGCTGCGGTGCAGCTCCTGGCGGTAGCCGAACGTCTGCAGGGCGCTCTCGTCGGTGGGGGGCGAGGGAGGGACGGTGACGGCCATCGGGGCTCCGGGCGCTGGGGGGAATTTCTATCGGTTGACAGTTATGTACGGGGCGGTCGTTTCCGCGTCGTCACGGGCGCGTTCATCCGCCGTAACGCATCCCTCACCGCTCGCCGCAGAGAGGGAGGCATCCGCCGGAAGCAGCCGCACGACCGCCTGCACGGCCGCATATGACCAGGTCCGATGCCGGGTCACCGATACTGAGTCACCGATACTGGGGGGATGCTCAGCAGCCACCGCCTCAAGGTGCTCCTGGAGGTCTTCAGGACCGGGAGCATCGCCGGAGCCGCCAAGTCCCTGCGGCTGTCGCCCTCCGCCGTCTCCCACCAGCTCGCCCGGCTGGAGGAGGAGGCGGGGGTCGGGCTGGTGGAGCGGGCCGCGCACAGCCTGCGGCTGACCGCGGCGGGCCACCGCCTGGCGGGGCGGGCCCAGGAGGTGCTCGACCTCATCGAATCCGCCGAGAAGGACCTGCTCGCCCAGGCGCGGGCGGACGCCGGGCAGCTGCGCATCGGGTTCTTCGCCTCGGCGGGCTACCGCCTGCTGCCGATGGCGTTGTCGTCCTTCACCGCACGCCACCCGGGGGTCGAGCTCGACCTGGTGCTCGGCCAGCCACACGAGCTGCTGCCCGACGTGGAACGCGGCGAGCTGGACGTGCTGGTCGTGTTCGAGCACGCGCTGGATCCCTGGAAGGCGCCGAAGGGCGTCGAGGTCGTCCACCTGTTCGACGAGCCGCAGCTCCTCGTCATGCCGCTCGGCCATCCCGCGAGTCACCGGCCCCGCGTACGGTTGACCGACCTGGCCGACGAGCCGTGGATCACCACGTTCGGCACCGAGACCCCGGTGTCGGTGCTGGAGCGGGCCGGCGCGCTGGAAGGGATCACACCCACCATCCGCTGCCGCAGCGACCACTACGAGGTGACGCTCGGCCTGGTGCGGGCCGGGCTCGGCGTGGCCCTCGTGCCGAGCCTCGGCGTGCAGGGCGCGGCGGGCATCCAGGTGTGCCAGGTGGAGGGGCCCAAGCTCTACCGGCGGGTCGGCGCCGCCCTCCGCCCGACCAATCCCAATCCCGCGCTGCGCGCGTTCGTCGACTACCTCAGGGACGCCTCGGCCCGCCTCAGCGTCACCCTCCGGTGAGCCGGGATCCCTGACGGGCGATCGTTCAGGCCGGCCCGTTGACATAGTGTCACGGTTGTCCGCCTTTTGTGGCCATGAGTGGGGCTGGCGGTTCGACGCGCGTCACGGACATGCTCGTCAGCGGCGGGGAACAGCCGGACGAACGGGGGTCGAGGAACGTGCGGTGCACGGTAGTCGGGGCCGGTGCCTGGGGCCTGTCCGCCGCGGCCGAACTGTCCGCGCGGGGCCACCGGGTCACGCTGGTGGAGCGCCACGGGATAGGCAACACGCTGTCCTCCTCGCGTGGACCGACGCGGTTGTGGCGGCTGGCCGACCCCGACCCGCTGAAGATCCGGCTGTCCCTGCGTGCCCGGCACGCCATGCGGCGGCTGGAGCGCCTGACGGCGACGACGGTGCACCTGCGCCGGGGGCTGCTGTGGCGGGACACGGAGTCACTGGTCCGTCTCACGGCCGCGCTGCGCGCCGCGAGCGTGCCCTTCACCGAGGTGGAGGCGGCCGACGTCGGCCGGTTCTTCCCCGGGCTGGCGGGCGACGGCCGCGACGCGGTGTTCCAGGCGGACGCCGGTGTGGTGCTCGCCGAGGCGTACCTGGCGGCTCAGGCGGAGCGGTTCCGGGCCGGCGGCGGACGCCTGCTCACGGGTGAGGTGGTCGCCGTGGACGCCGCCGCCCGGCAGCCGGAGGTGCGCCTGGCCGACGGCACCACGCTGACCGGTGACGCGGTCGTGGTCGCCGCGGGCCCCGGCACTCCCCCGCTGCTCCCCTCCCTGGGCGTGACGGTGCGGCTCAGGCCGTACCTCGAACAGGTGGTCCACTACGCGGGCATCGAGCCGTCCGGGCGGGTGCCCGGCCTGATCGACGGGCCCGTCCCGGACGGCCCGGCCGTGTACGCCATGCCCACCCCGGGCGTCGGCTACAAGGCCGGGCTGGACGCGCCGCTGCGGCCGCTCGAGCCGGGCGACGACGACCGCACTCCGGACCCGGGGCGGACGGCCCAGCTGACCCGCCGCATCGCGGCCATGTTCCCCGGTGTGACGCCGAGGGTCGTGGACGAGCAGGTGTGCAGCTGGACCGACTCCCCGGACGGCCGCTTCGTCATCGACCGGGTCGCCCCCGCGACGGTCCTGGCCTGCGGCGACAGCGGCGAGGGCTTCAAGTACGCCGCACTCGTCGGCGACGTGCTCGCCGACCTGGCGGAGGGCCGGCGGCCGGACGACGACATCGCGGCCCTCTCACTCACGCGCCTTGCGGCGGTTCCGGACGATCCCCACCGTGCGCCGACCGCCCTCGGGCGGACATCCGTCCCGGACGTCTAGAAGCCGCGCCCGGCCCACCTTCCAGGTGGGCCGGGCGTCCGTTCGTCACCAGTTGCCGAGCCTGCGCGCGCTGCGCTCGCCCCGCTCGTGCCGGCGGAACGCCTGCGCCATCGCCAGCGCGGCGGCTCCCAGCGCGAAGATCACGATGCCGATCGCGACGTTGTTCCAGAGAGTCGTCGCCGTGGCCTCAGCTCCCGCGCGCAGCACAAGCGGCGAGATGACGGCCCACACGCCGAGCAGCGGGAGAAGCCACCCCATGCCGTAGGTGCGCCCGAAGGCGGACGCGAGCCCGAGAGCGAGGGCGCTGATCACAAGCCCGGTGATCAGGTTGTTGACGGTCATGCCCCGGAATCCGAAGAACCCGATGATCCACGGAGAGAGGGCCAGATACAGGCCGGCCAGGAAGGCTAGCCCCTCCAATACCTGGGCGGGGGCCGTCGAGCCCGCCCGATCGTACGTCTGGCGCAGTTCACTGACGTCGGGATGACGCTCGAGGCCGGTGGGTCCAACCATGTCTGGTTCCGCCTTTCCTGCTGCGTGCGTTTGTGCCGACGGCCATACCCCCAAAAATCTCGGCATTCTCGATTTTGGTTAATATTCGCGTATTTATTCAGCAATAGGTGGATAAATACGTTTCGGAGCGTCCAAGGCGACATGCGGCGGGCATGGCCGGGGAGGGTACCGGTAAGGGCCTGGAAGGGATGGCCCACAACGAGAGTCCGGAGACGGGGCGCGGGGGGTCATGATCGCTGTTGTCCTGGCGTTGCTCGCCGCGGCGGCCAACGCCGTAGCGTCCGTACTGCAGCGCCGGGCCGCTCGCAGCGCCCCGGCCGACGAGGCGTTCCGGCTCGGCCTGATCTGGGACCTCGTACGGCGGCCCGCCTGGCTGGGCGGCATCGCGGCGCTCATCGCGGGCTTCCTGTTGCAGGCGGCCGCACTGACGTCCGGAGGGCTCGCGCTCGTCCAGCCCCTGCTCGTCGCGGAACTGCCGATCACGATGCTCGTGGCGGGCTGGATGTTCCGGATGCGCGTCACCCCGCAGACATGGCTGGCCGTCGGCGCGCTGACGGCCGGCCTGGCCGGGTTCCTCGCGGCGGCCTCACCCACCCCAGGTCACCGGCTTCCCGGCCTGCTGACCTGGGTGATCTCGGCGGGCGTGACCGCCGGGCTCCTCGCGTGCTGCGTGGCCGTCGCGATCGCCAGCGGCGGACCCGCCCGCGCGGTGCTGCTCGGGGTCGCCGCCGGCCTCGGCTTCGCTTACACCGCCGTCCTCATGAAGCGCACGGTGGAGGAGCTGCCGGGGGGCGCGCGGACGCTCGCCGGCTCCTGGTCGCTGTGGGCCATGGTGGCCGCGGGTCTGTGCAGCCTGTTCCTGCTGCAGAACGCCCTGCACAGCGGTCCGCTCGTCGCCGTGCAGCCCGCGCTGACCGTGACCGACCCCGTGGCGAGCACGGCGTACGGCGTGGCGATGTTCGGCGAGGACATCCGCATCGGCCCGTGGGTGCTGCCCGAGCTGACGGGCATGGCCCTCATCCTGTACGGCAGCGTGCTGCTGTCGAGGCACGCGCCGATCAGGGAGCAGGCTCGCATGGCCGGAGCATGGCATGACCGGGAAGCAGGAGGTCCGGGAGGAGAAGGGACTCGGCCCGCGCCGAGGTGAACAGGGCGGCCGCCCGCTCGGTGAGCGCGGCCCGCCCGGGCAGGCCGGGTTCGAGCCGGTCGAGCGCCCGCAGCAGGTCACCCCGGCGGCGCGCGTGCACACTCACCCCGGCGCGCGCCATCGCGAGCACGCCGTCCCTGCCGTGGCCCGCGATGGGCCGGTGGGTGACGACCGGCACTCCCGCCGCGAACGCCTCCCTGCAGGTGAGCCCACCCGCGTTGTCGACCAGCGCGTAGGCGGAGGCGAGCAGGTCCGCCAGGTCGTCCCGCCAGCCGAGCGCGGCCCCCGCTCCGGCGCGGCCGAGCATGCGCCCGAGGCGGCGGCGCAGCCGCTCGTTGCGCCCGCACAGCACGACGGGCGCGTACCGGCCCGAACGCGCCAGGAGCCGGGCGGTCGCCGCGACCCGGCCGACCCCCCAGGACCCCGCGCAGACGAGCACGATCCGGTCACCCTCCCGCAGGCCGATCCGGGCCCGGACGTCCGCCGCCGCACCCGCGCTCTCCGTCGCACCGGCACTCTCCGTCGTACCGGCACCCTGGGCCGCGAACCCGGGACGGACGATCGGGGCGCAGCGGAAGGCCGGACGGCCGACGGCGGCCGTCACGGCGAGGGCCGTGGCCGTGTCGGGGCACAGGTAGCGGTCGTTGCCGGGGTGCAGCCAGAGCCGGTGCACGGCGAAGTCGGTCAGCACGACCACGCTCGGCACGGCCAGCCGCCCCCGCGCCCGCAGGTGCCCGGCGGCCTGCGCCGCCACGTGGAAGACCGGCACCACCAGGGAGGGCCGGACACGGCGCACCACCCGGGCCAGCCCGGCCGCGGCCACGACCGTCAGCGGCGAGGTCGAGGGGGCCCGACGGGAGACGAAGAAGACGCGGTAGACCAGCGCGTACAGCCACGGCGCCCGCAGCATCACCCCGCGATACCACCACCGCAGGAGCGCGCCCAGCCGCAGCGGCAGCAGGGCGAGCACGTCCACGACCTCCACGCGCGCGCCGGCGGCGGCCAGGCGACGGGCCAGTTCGGCGGCCACGGCGTCGTGGCCCGCTCCCATCGAGGCGCTGACGATCAATGCCCTGTCCCTCATGACCCTCCTTCCCGGATAGGGGTCGGCGTGACGGACACTGGAAGACGATGAGACCTCACGCGCTCGTCGTCGCCGGGCCGGCCCTGCTGGCCGCCCTGGTGCATGCCGGGCCGGGGGCCACCTGGCTGCCTCCGGTCCGCCGCCTGCTGCCGTCCCTCGCGGGCGAGGGCGATCCCGGGCACGTGGCACTGACATTCGACGACGGGCCCGACCCGCGGTCGACCCCGCTGTTCCTCGACGAACTGGACCGGCTCGGGTGCCGGGCGACCTTCTTCCTCCTCGGCGAGATGCTCGACCGCCACCCCGAGGTCGGGCGGAGCATCGCGCGGGCCGGTCACGAGGTGGCCGTGCACGGCTGGCGGCACGACAACGCCCTGGTCACCCGGCCGGGCAGGGTCGCGGCGGAGATGGGCAGGACCGCGCGCCTCGTCACCGCCGTCACCGGCGCACGCCCCTCCTGGTATCGCCCGCCGTACGGCGTGCTGAGCGCCGAGGCGCTGCTCGCGGCCCGATGGCACGGCCTGCGGCCGGTGCTGTGGACGGCCTGGGGCGAGGACTGGACGGATCGGGCCACGCCCGGCTCGGTGCTGAGCACCCTGGAGCCCGGCCTGCGCGGCGGGGCGACGCTGCTGCTGCACGATTGCGACCACACCTCCGCCCCGGGTTCCTGGCGCTCCGCGCTGGGCGCGCTCGCCGGCGTGGTCGGCCGCTGCCGCGCCGCAGGGCTTCGTGTCGGACCGCTCGGCGCCCACGGCGTGGGTGTACCCGGTGGCGTGCGGCCCCATCGGCTCCCGGTCCCGGCAAGCTTTTACCTGACACCGGAAGCATAAAAAGCGGGGAAAAGGGCGGCTCGCTCTCTGCGTGCTTCTCGACCACGTTTTTGCCGATTTTTCCGAGCGTCGCCCGACGGTGGACGCCGCTTTTCCCGTCGGGTTGCCCGTGTAAAAGCGCCCGCCCGGTCTGTCGGGTTTTGTGGTGAATTGCGGTGGAGATTCTTCAGGCATGTCCGCAGCGGACGTACGTGACGCCGCGCGCCGGGAGAACTTCCCGGTGGCCTCCCGCCTGCTTCCGCGCGCGTACCGCCGCGACCTGATGGCGGTATACGGCTTCGCCCGCTACGTGGACGACGTCGGCGACGAGGCGGACCCCGCCGAGCGGCCCGCGCTGCTCGACGCGGTGGAGGCCGACCTCGGCCGCCTGTACGCCGGGGGGAGCCCGCGGCTGCCCGCCGTACGGGCGCTGGCGCCGCTGGTCACCGGGCGGGGCGTGCCGCGGACGCCCTTCCTCCACCTGGTGGAGGCCAACCGGCGCGACCAGGTGGTGCGGCGCTACGACACCTTCGCGCAACTGCTGGCCTATTGCGAGCTGTCGGCCAACCCGGTCGGCCGGATCGTCCTGCACGTCTTCGGCGTGGCCACCCCGGAGCGGGCGCGGCTGTCGGACCGCATCTGCTCCGCCCTGCAGGTGATCGAGCACTGCCAGGACGTGGGCGAGGACCACGCCCGCGGCCGGGTCTACCTCCCCGGCGAGGACCTGCGCAGGTTCGGCTGCCGCGAGACCGACCTGGACGCCCCGCGCACCTCCCCGCGGCTGCGCCGGGCCGTCGCGCTGCAGGCCCGCCGCGCCGCCACCCTGCTGGACGAGGGCATGCCGCTGCTGGAGACGCTGAACGGGTTCGCGCGTGCCGCGGTCGCCGGGTACGTCGCGGGCGGCCGGGCGGCGCTGGCGGCGCTGGAGCGCGGCCGGCACGACGTCCTCGGCGGGGCGGTCCGTGCGCGCCGCCGCGCGGTCCTGAGCGAGTGGGTGCGCGTGCTGAAGGAGGTGAACGGTGACGGTTCCCGGCGCGATTCCTGATCCCGTTCCCGATCGCCCGCCCGGCCCCGCCCCGCGTCGCGTGGGCGACGACCCGTCCGGCCCCCCGCTGCGCCCCGTCACGCCCATATCCGTGCCGGCGTCCGTGCCCGTGCCGGCGTCCGTGCCCGTGCCGGCGTCCGTGCCTGTGCCTGTGCCTGTGCCGGTCGCCTACCGGTACTGCGAGCGCGTCGTCCGCACCCGGGCCCGCAACTTCGCCTACGGCATCCGCCTGCTCGCCCCGCCCAAGCGCCGCGCGCTCAGCGCGCTCTACGCCTTCGCCCGGCGGATCGACGACATCGGCGACGCGGCGGGGCCGGTGAACGCGCGGCTGTCGGCGCTGGAGGAGGCGCGGGCGGGACTGCGGGCCCCGCGGCCGGACCCCGCCGACCCCGTGCTGGTGGCCCTGCGCGACACCGCCGGGCGCTTCCCCGTCCCGCTGGAGGCGTTCGAGGAACTGATCGACGGATGCGCCGCCGACGTCGCGGGCGCGCGTTATCAGTCCTACGAGGACCTGGTCGGCTACTGCCGGGAGGTCGCCGGGTCGATCGGGCGGCTGTCCCTCGGCGTGTTCGGCCTCGCCGACGGGGCGGCGACCGTGGACGGGGCGCTGCGGCGGGCGGCGCGGCTCGCGGACTCCCTGGGGGTGGCGCTCCAGCTCACCAACGTGCTCAGGGACCTGCGGGAGGACCGGTGCGCGGGCCGGGTGTACCTGCCCGCCGACGACCTCCGCAGGTTCGGCTGCACGCTCGACCTGGACGCGTCGGGGGCGTTCACCGACCCGCCCGAGCGGCTGGCGCGGCTCATCCGGTACGAGGCAGGCCTGGCGCTCGCCTGGTACGCCGAGGGGATGCGCCTGATCCCGCTGCTCGACCGGCGCAGCGCGGCCTGCACCGCGGCGATGGCGGGCATCTACCGGCGCCTGCTCGCCCGCATCGCCGCCGATCCGGGCCGGGCGCTGGCCGGGCGGGTGTCGCTCACGCCGTGGGCGAAGGCGATGGTCGCGGCGCGGGCGATCGCGGGAGCGGCCCGATGAACGGCGTGGAGGACACGCTGGTCCCGCCGGTGGCGGTGGTGGGCGGCGGCCTCGCCGGCATCACCACGACCCTCGCGCTCGCGGAGGCCGGGTGGCCGGTGACCCTGTACGAGGCGAGGCCGCGGCTCGGCGGGGCCACCCACTCCTTCGCCCGGGGCGGCCTGACGGCCGACAACGGGCAGCACGTCTTCCTGCGCTGCTGCACGGCGTACCGCGGGCTGCTGGACCGGCTCGGCGGCACCGGGCGGGTGCGCCTGCAGGAGCGCTTCGATGTGTGCGTACTGACCCCGGACGGCGGGCGGGGACGGCTGCGCAGGGCCGCGCTGCCCGGGCCGTTCCACCTGCTGCCCGCGCTCGCGGGCTACCGCCTGCTGTCCCCCGCCGACCGGCTGCGCGCGGTGCGCGGCGCGCTCGCGCTGCGCGGGCTCGACCCCGCGGAGCCCGCCCTCGACCGGGCCGCGCTCGGCGGCTGGCTGGCCGACAACGGCCAGCGCGAGACCGTACGGCGGGCGCTGTGGGACCTGTTCGCGGTGGCCGCGCTCAACATCCCGTCCGACGAGGCGGCGCTGGGGCCGGCGGCGATGGTCTTCAGGACGGCCCTGCTCGGCCGCGCCGACGCGGCCGACATCGGCGTGCCGTCTGTCCCGCTCGGCGACCTGCACGGCGGCGCCGCGCTGTCGGCGATCGCCCGGCTGGGCGGCGAGGTGCGGCTGGCGGCGAAGGTCGCCCGAGTGCTGCCGGGTCTGCCGGGCCTGAGCGGACCCTCGATCCTCGTGGGCGGCGCGCGGGTGGGCGCGTCGGCCGTCGTCGTCGCCACCCCGCACGGCCAGGCCGCGCGGCTCGTGCCCGCGGAGGCCGCGCCGGACCGGGACGCCTGGGCGGGCCTCGGAGCGAGCCCGATCGTCAACGTGCACGTCGTCTACGACCGGCCCGTCACCCGGCTGCCGTTCGCCGCCGTCGTCGGCTCGCCGGTGCAGTGGATCTTCGACAGGACCGCCTCGGGCGGGCTCACCCGGGGCCAGTACCTGACGGTCTCGGTGTCGGCGGCGCGGCACTGGATCGACGTGCCCACGGCCGTGATGCGGGAGGTGTTCCTGCCCGAGCTGGAGCGGCTGCTCCCGGCCGCGCGGGCGGCGCGGGTCGTGGACCTGTTCATCACCAGGGAGCGGCGGGCGACCTTCCGACAGGTCCCGGGGAGCGGAGGCCTGCGCCCCGGCGCGGCCACCCGCTGGCCCGGGCTGTTCCTCGCCGGCGCGTGGACCGACACGGGCTGGCCCGACACGATGGAGGGAGCCGTGCGCAGCGGACTCCAGGCGGCCCGCCTCGTCAGGCGGCATCTCGAACGGGAGCAGGCGCGGTGACCGCCGTCGCCACCAGCGCCGCCCGCGCCGCGACCGCCTTGAAGGCGGCGCGCGACCACCTGCTCGGCCTGCAGTCGCCCGAGGGGTGGTGGAAGGGCGAGCTGCAGACCAACGTGACCATGGACGCCGAGGACCTCCTGCTGCGCGAGTTCCTGGGCGTGCGGACCGCGCAGGAGACCGCCGAGGCCGCCCGGTGGATCCGGTCCCAGCAGCGCCCAGACGGCACTTGGGCCAACTTCCACGACGGGCCCGCCGACCTGTCCACCACCGTCGAGGCGTACGCGGCGCTGCGGCTCGCGGGCCACCCGCCCTCGGCTCCGCACATGCGCGCCGCGGCGGCGTACGTGCGCGGGGCCGGCGGCATCGAGTCGACCAGGGTCTTCACCCGGATCTGGCTCGCCCTGTTCGGCCAGTGGCGGTGGGAGGACCTTCCGGTCATCCCACCGGAGATCATGTTCCTGCCGCCCTGGTGCCCGCTGAACGTGTACGACTGGGCCTGCTGGGCGCGGCAGACGATCGTCCCGCTCACGATGGTGACCGCGCACCGGCCGGTCCGGCCGCTGCCGTTCGGTCTGCCGGAACTGCGCAGTGACATCAGCGGTGACATCACCGGTGGAAAGCCAGCGCGACGGGCCGCGCGCACCGGCTGGGACGCGGCGTTCGCGGCCCTCGACCGCGCCCTGCACCGGTACGAACGGCGCCCGATCGCCGGGCTCCGCCGCGCCGCGCTGCGGCGGGCCGCCGAGTGGGTCGTGGCCCGGCAGGAGGCCGACGGCTCGTGGGGCGGCATTCAGCCTCCCTGGGTCTACTCGCTGATCGCGTTGCATCTCAGCGGGTACGGCATCGATCACCCCGTCATGCGCGCCGGCCTGGCCGGGCTGGACAGGTTCACCATCAGGGAGGACGGCACGCGCAGGCTGGAGGCGTGCCAGTCGCCGGTCTGGGACACCGCGCTCGCGATGACCGCCCTCCTCGACGCCGGCCTGCCCCGCGACCACCCCGCGCTGGCCCGGGCGGGCGAGTGGCTGCTGCGCGAGGAGATCCGGGGGCCGGGCGACTGGATGGTGCGGCGCCCCGGTCTCGCGCCGGGCGGCTGGGCGTTCGAGTTCGACAACGACGGCTACCCCGACGTCGACGACACGGCCGAGGTCATCCTCGCGCTGCGCCGGTTGGGCCGTCCCGACGCCCGGCCGGCGCTGGAGCGGGGGCTGCGCTGGATGGCCGGGATGGCCTCCCGCGACGGGGGCTTCGCCGCCTTCGACGCCGACAACACGCGGGAGCTGTGCCTGCGGCTGCCGTTCTGCGACTTCGGCGCGGTCATCGACCCGCCGTCGGCCGACGTGACCGCGCACGTGGTCGAGGCGCTCGCCGTCGAGGGCATGGCCCGCTCCCCCGTCGTACGGCGGGCCGTGGTGTGGCTGCTGCGGGCGCAGGAGCCCGACGGCTCGTGGTTCGGCAGGTGGGGGGCCAACCACGTGTACGGCACCGGGGCGGTGCTTCCCGCCCTCGCGGCGGCCGGGGTGCGGCCCGGCACCCCCTGGGTACGGCGGGCCGTGGCGTGGCTGGAGGCGCACCAGCACCCCTGCGGCGGCTGGGGCGAGGACATGCGTTCCTACCGCGACCCCGCCTGGATCGGGCGGGGCGAGCCGACCGCCTCACAGACGGCGTGGGCACTCATCGGCCTGCTCGCGGCCGGGGAGCGAGGCCTGTCCGTGGACAGGGGGGTGGCCTGGCTGGCCGACAGCCAGCGCCCCGACGGCACCTGGGACGAGCCCTACTACACCGGGACGGGCTTCCCCGGCGACTTCTTCATCAACTACCACCTCTACCGCCTCGTCTTCCCGGTCAGCGCGCTCGGCCGCTACCTGCGCCTGCACGAGACGGCCGGATCGGAGGCGACGCCATGACCGATCTGATCGTGTGCACCGCGCTGGGGATGGAGGCCCGGGCCGTCGCCCGCGGCCTGCGGGCTCGGCCGGAGCCCGGGAGCGACCATCCGCGCGTCCGGGTCGTCCGGATCGGCATGGGGCCCGACCGGGCGGCGCGCGCGGCGGCCCTGCTCCCGCCCGCCGCCGCCCTCGCCGTCACCGGCTTCGGCGGGGCACTCCACGACGGCCTGCGCCCCGGGGACGTGCTCGTCGCCACCGAGGTCCGCTCCGGCGGCCGGGTCTGGCCGTGCCCGTCGGCCCCGCTGCTCGCCGGCGAACTCGTCCGCGCCGGACTGCCCGCCCGTGTCGGCCCGCTCGTCACCGCCCCTCACATCGTCACGGGGCGCGCCCGCCACGCGCTGGCCCGCGAGGGCGCGTACGCCGTCGACATGGAGAGCGCTCCGCTGGCCGCCGCCGCGGGGGCTCGGCCGTTCGCCGCCGTGCGGGTCATCGTGGACACCCCCGACGCTCCCCTGCTGAACCTCGCCACGATGGGCGGCGCGGTCGCCGCGCGGCGCACGCTCGCCCGGATCGGTCCGGTCCTCGCGCGGTGGGCGGCGGCCACGGGCCCGCGGCGGGTCCTGCTGGCCTCGCCCCGCTCGTTCTGCGCCGGGGTCGAGCGGGCCATCGAGATCGTGGAGCGCGCGCTGGGCCGGTTCGGCGCGCCCGTGTACGTGCGCAAGCAGATCGTGCACAACATCCACGTCGTACGCGACCTGGAGCGGCGCGGCGCGGTGTTCGTCGACGACCTGGCCGAGGTGCCGGAGGGCGCGGTCACCGTCTTCTCCGCGCACGGGGTCGCGCCCGCCGTGCGGGAGGAGGCAGGGCGGCGCGGGCTGCGCGTCGTCGACGCGACGTGCCCGCTGGTCGCGAAGGTCCACGCGGAGGCCCGCAGGTTCGCCGCGCGGGGCGACCTCGTCGTGCTGATCGGCCACGCCGGGCACGAGGAGGTCGAGGGCGTGCTCGGGGAGGTGCCCGGCGCGGGCGCGCTGGTCGAGGACGAGGCCGGGGTCGCGGGCCTGCGACCGGGGCGGGGGGTCGCCTACCTGACCCAGACCACGCTGGCGGCCGACGAGGCCGGGCGGGTGGCGGCGGCGATACGGCGGCGCTTCCCCGACGCCGAGGGCCCGCGCGGCGACGACATCTGCTACGCGACGACCAACCGGCAGCACGCGGTGCGGGCCGTCGCCGCGGAGGCCGACCTGGTGCTGGTCGTCGGCTCGGCGAACTCCTCCAACGCCCTGCGCCTCACGGAGGTCGCGGCGCGATCCGATCACGACGGCGCCCCGCTCGCCCGCCTTGTCGACGGCCCCGGCGACGTCGCGCTCGACTGGCTGCGCGGCGTGCGGACGGTGGGGCTGACCGCCGGGGCTTCCACCCCCGGCGCGATGGTGGACGCCGTCGTGGCCGCCCTCGGCGGGCTCGGCCCGCTCGAGGTGGAGGAACGGCGGGTGACCGAGGAGAACGTCGAGTTCACGTTGCCGAAGGAGGTGCGGCCCTGATGCCGATGCCCGTACGCCAGAGTCTGCGCGTCGGCGCGTACATCCTGGCCCAGCGGCTGCGCCGGCGGGAGAGGTTCCCGCTGCTGCTCGAGCTTGAGCCGTTGTTCGCGTGCAACCTGAAATGCGCGGGCTGCGGGAAGATCCAGCACCCGGCCGGCGTGCTGAAGCAGCGCATGCCGGTCGAGCAGGCCGTGGCCGCCGTCGAGGAGTGCGGCGCCCCGATGGTGTCGATCGCCGGCGGGGAACCGCTCATGCACCCCCAGATCGGGGAGATGGTCGAGGAACTGGTGGCGCGCAGGAAGTACGTCTTCCTGTGCACCAACGCGCTGCTGATCCCGCGCAAGATCGACGAGTTCACGCCCTCGCCGTACTTCGCCTGGGCGGTCCACATCGACGGCCTGCGCGAGCGGCACGACGCGTCGGTCTGCAAGGAGGGCGTGTTCGACGAGGCGGTCGCGGCGGTGCGCGAGTGCCGGCGGCGCGGCTTCCGCGTCACCACCAACACCACGTTCTTCGCCGGGGACAGCCCGCGCACCGTGATCGAGGTGCTCGACTTCCTGAACGACGACCTGTGCGTCGACCAGATGATGATCTCGCCGGGGTACGCCTACGAGAAGGCGCCCGACCAGGACTGCTTCCTGGGAGTACGGCAGACGCGGGAGCTGTTCCGCGCCGCGTTCGCGGGCGGCAACCGCAGGCGCTGGCGGTTCAACCACTCGCCGTTGTTCCTCGACTTCCTGGAGGGGAAGACCGACTTTCCCTGCACGGCCTGGGCGATCCCGTCGTATTCGGTGTTCGGCTGGCAGCGGCCCTGCTACCTGATGGCCGACGGGTACGCGAAGACCTACCGGGAGTTGGTCGAGGAGACCGACTGGAGCGCCTACGGCCGAGGGCGGGACCCCCGCTGCGCCAACTGCATGGCGCACTGCGGCTACGAGCCGACGGCGGTCTTCGCCACCCTCGGCTCGCTGCGCGAGTCCCTGCGCGCCCTGCGCGGCACCTGATCCTGTCGGCGAGCATGGGCGGGTCAGCCCGCCGCGACGATGTTCCACTGCTGGTTGGTGCTGCCGCTGTCGCTGTCCTGAGCCAGGCCGGCGCCGTTGGACGTGCGGCCCATGCCGTCGAGATAGAGACCGGTCGCGCGGTTCTTGATTCGCACGTAGCTGCCGGCGGGCTCGATGATCCATTGCGGGGTCGTGCCGCCGGTGTCGCCCGACTGTGCGGCGGTGGACCCGTTGGTGGTGCTGCGATGTGGTTCGCCCACGTGGTCTCGTCGTAGGGCGGGGTGACGAACATCGTGCAGTCGTGCACCGCGAGCAGCGTGCCGTTGAGGCGGCTGTCGCCGCCGACCGCGGCGACATCGGTGGCGAGGCCGGCGCCGTCGAGGATCACCCTGCCGCGGGGCACGCCGGAGTACCTGGTCAGCCAGGCGCTGTACATGGTGTTCAGGTCCGCGGCGCTGTAGCCGTACGCCCTTCCCGGGGGTCGGCGGCGGCCGCGCCACTCGGTCAGGGACGGCCGAAGCGGCGGGCGAGGACGCGGAACGCGCCGGGCGCGGCACCGTGCAGGCGGGCGGGCAGCCGCAGCCAGGCCGGCACGTACACCTCGGCGCGGTCACGCTCGACGGCGACCGCGATGGCGCGGGCCACCCGCTCCGGGGGGACGGGCGCCGGCCTGCGGCGCGTGTACGGCCTGCCGCGCCGGGCGAAGAACGGCGTGTCGACCACCCCGGGCACCACGGCGGTCACGCCGACCCCGGGCACCTCATAGCGCAGGCTCTCGGCGAAGGCCAGCAGGCCCGCCTTGGTCGCGGCGTACACCGCCTCCTCCCGCACGCCCACCACGCCGGCGATCGAGGCGACATAGACGAGGTGACCCCGGCCGCGCTCCAGCATCCCGGGCAGCAGCAGCCGGGTGAGCTGCACATGGGCCGTCAGGTTGACGGCGATCATGCGTTCGGCCGTGCCGCCGGACATCCGCGCGAGCGGCCCGCTCCAGCCCTCGCCCGCGCACGCCACCAGCATGTCCACCCGCCCTGCGCGTACGGCGAGGTCGGCCGAGGGATCGGACAGGTCGGCGGGCAGGACCTCTCCGCCGGTCCGGGCTGCGACGCCCGCGAGCGCCTCCTGGTCGCGCCCGGACAGCACCAGCCGCGCACCGCGCGCCGACAGCTCCAGCGCCGTGGCGGCGCCGATACCCGACGACGCGCCCGTGACGAGCACCCGTGCCCCCGCCAGCCGCATGCGCCTCACCCCCTCGCCCCAGGGTTGTACCCCGTCGTCTGCCGCGAAGTGGTTTCCGCGAACCGGTGGACCGCCGACGGTATGACTGGGTAGCCTCCCAAGTATGACCAAGAAGATTACGATCTCTTTGCCGGACGAACTCGCCGACGAGGCGCAGGCGTCCGGCAACGCCTCGGCCTACATCGCCGCGGCGCTGCGGGAGCGGCGGCGCATCCAGGGCGACCTGGCCATCATGGCCGATTTATGGGGGCCGGGCTGGCAGGACGGAATCACCGATGACGACAGCGCCCGCGCGGCGCGCCTGGTGACCGGCGACGCCAAGGCGGACGCCGCGTGACCGACCCCGTCCCACCGGCCGGTGTCCTGTCCGGCCACGTGCTGGACCTCGACGCCGTCGTCCACCTGATCGAGGGCAAGAGCATGTACGGCAGGGCCGTCGTGCGGCAGTCCTCGGCCCACGGCGTCACCCTCCTCGTCCCCGCGCTCGCCGTCCAGGTGCTGTCGCTGGGCCCCATCCAGCCCCGGCTCGAACGCTTCCTGCGCATGTCGATGGTGGTCACCGGCGCGCTCTCCCCCGACGACGCCGTCGAAGGCGGGCCGTACGCGCAGGCGGTCATGACGAGCCTGCGGCGCCACCGGCCGTCCGCCGCCGACGCGCTCCTGCCCGACGTCCTGGTGGCCGCCCACGCGGTCGTCCACGCCACCCGCCGCAACTGGCGGATCATCACCGCGACCCCCTACCTGTACGAGGGCCTCGACGTCCGCCTGGAGATCCTCCCTTAGATGAGCCCGCGCTCCATGGCGACGACGACGGCCGCGGCCCTGCTGTCGACACCGAGCTTGGCGAAGACGTGCTTGAGATGCGTCTTCACCGTCGTCTCACTGATCAGCAGGGCCCTGGCGATCTCCTTGTTCGCCGAGCCCCGCGCCACCAGGCGGAGCACCTCCAGCTCGCGCGGGCTCGGCTCCTGGGCCGCGGGCCTGCTCATCAGAGCGGACGCGACCGATGGCGCCAGGACCGCTCCGCCGGCGGCGGCCGTACGGACCGCTCTGTGCAGTTCCTCGCGTGGCGCGTCCTTCAGCAGGTAGCCCGCCACCCCGGCGGCCATGGCCCGCGCCACGTCCGCATCCGTGTCGTACGTGGTGAGCACGACCACCTTGATCTCCGGGTGGTCCGCCCGGAGTCGTTGGATCGCCCCGACACCGTCCAGGCCCGGCATGCGAAGGTCCATCAGCACCACATGCGGCCGCGCCCTCCTGGCCATGGCCAGCGCCTCGAACCCGTCGGACGCCTCCGCCACCACCTCGATGTCCGCCACATGGTCGAACATGCCGCGCAGTCCGTCGCGGACCACCGGATGGTCATCGACGATCATCAGCTTGAGGGGATCCGCAGGCACAGCGCCGTCCCCTCTCCCGGAGCGGACTCCACGGTCAGCGTTCCCCCGACGCCGCCGACCCGCTCCCGCATGGCCGCCAGCCCGTAACCCGCGCCGCGCACGTCCGGATCGAAACCCACCCCGTCGTCGAACACGTCGAGCGTCACCTCATCGTCCATGTAGGTCAGCGTGATCGCGACCCTGCCCGCCCGGGCGTGCTTGGCCGCGTTCGACAGCCCTTCCTGCGCCGCCCGCAACAGCGTCGCTCCTGCCTCACCGGACAGCGGCCGGGGCGTCCCCTCCACCGACACGGTCGCCGTCACCCCCGACGTCCGCGACCACCGGGCGGTCACCTCCGCGAGCGCCGCGTCGAGACCCGCGCCGGCGAGAGGGCCCGGCCGCAGCGCGTCGACCGAGCGCCGCGCCTCCTGGAGGTTGTCGCGCGCCAGCTCCTTGGCCAGCGCGATCCTCTTCTGTACGGCGCGCAGGTCGGGCATCGCCTGCTCGGCCGCCTCCAGTTGGGTGACGATCCCGCTCAACCCCTGCGCGAGGGTGTCGTGGATCTCCCTGGCCAGCCTCGCCCGCTCCTCCAGCATCCCGAGCGTCCGGTTCTGTGCGCTCTGCCGGGACACGTAGTCCACGAACAATCCGATCGCCACGACGAGACCGGAACTCCCGACGAGCCGCCACAACGCGTTCGGATCGTCCAGATAGCCTCTGGCGGCGAACGTGCTGAGGACCGTCGCCACGGCCCCCACGTAGGACCAGGGCCTCGCCAGCATCAGATACGGCTGGGGCATCAGCCCGAAGACGACCACGTCGAAGGACCGGTCCCGCACCACCAGCGCGACGTAGAGCGCGCAGACGACCGCCAGGTGGAAGGCCATCGGATTCGGCCGCCCGAGCAGCCGCGGCCGCCGTGCGACGAAGAAGCCGTGCCAGCCGGCCATGAGCGCGACGATTCCCAGCGTCAGCGGGCCGGGGCCCGCGCCCTCCCCGTACGAGAGGATCAGCCCGAGCGCCAGACAGGCGTAATACAACATGTGGAAGGCGCGCAACCAGCGCGCCTCCCAGACATTCACGTCCTCACTCCCATCGGAACAGCGCGGCGCCGGCGGCCGTGGCCGCCACGATTATCCCGGCCAGGATCAGCAGGGGGAAGGACGCGGCGGTGCCGGACCAGGCGTCCCCCAGGGCCTCCACAGCCGGGGTCAGGGGCAGGAAGTCGCCGATCTGGCGCAGCGAGCCGGGCAGGGCCTTCCTGGGCACGGCCGCGCCCGACAGGAAGATCATGGGGAACATGACCAGCATGCCGATCAAGCTCGCGCCCCTGGTGTTGCGCACGACCGCGGCGATCACGAAGCCCAACGCGCAGACCATCACCGAGCAGAGCAGGAAGGCGGCGGCCAGCATGAGGACGTCGCCGGGCGCCCGCGCGCCGAACACCGCGATCGCCACGACCACCAGCAGCACCGAGCCCGCCAGACCCGCGGCGACCTGTGCCACCAGTTGGGCGCCGAGCAACAGGACCGGGGAGATCGGCGTGGTGGCCAGCCGCTTGAGCACCTTGCGCTCGCGGTAAGAGGCCAACAGGCCCGGCAGCGCGCCCATCCCGCCGATAGTGACGATCATCGCGAGGTAGCCGGGGACCGCGCCGCCGTCGCCGCGTTTGAGCACCAGCAGCATGAGAGGGAAGGCCACCATGAAGAACAACGAGGCGGGATCGCGCGACAGCAGCCTGAGCTCGGCGGCCGTCAGAGCCGTGAACGCCTTCATCGGTCCACTCCCTCCAGAGCGAGGTAGGCCTCTTCCAGCGAGGCGGTTCCGGTCCGGGCGATGAGCTCGCCCGTGGTGCCCGTCGCCTCCACCCGGCCGTGGGCGAAGACGGCGACCCTGTCGCAGAGCGCCTCTATCTCGTCGAAGTAGTGGCTGACCAGCACCACGGTGGTGCCCGCCGTCTTCAGGTCGCCGATCAGCCGCCAGGTCTCGCGGCGCGCGATCGGGTCGAGGCCCGTGGTCAGCTCGTCGAGCACGACCACCTCGGGGTTGCCGACCAGGGCCAGCGCGAGCATCAGCCGCTGCTTCTGCCCGCCCGACAGGTCGCCGAACGCCTTGCTCGCCAGCGGCCGCAGGCCCCAGCGCTCCATCACCCGCCGCCAGTCGGCCGCGTTCCGGTAGAAGGAGCCGAACATGCGCAGCGCCTCGGCCACCTTGATCCGCTCGGGCAGGGAGCTGACCTGCAGTTGCACGCCGAGGCGGTGAGCCAGGGCACGCCGCCTGCGCGCAGGATCCTCGCCGAGCACGCGCACTGTGCCGGCGTCGGCTCGCCTGAGCCCGATCAGGCACTCGACGGTCGTGGTCTTTCCCGCGCCGTTGTGGCCGATGATCCCGAACGTCTCACCGGCCCGGACCGTGAACGTCACCCCGTCCACGGCGCGGGTGTCCCCATACGCCTTGCGGAGGTCTGTCACCTCGATGGCTTCCATGCCTCAAGGTTCGCGGCGGCGCCGATCGCGCGGCATCACCCGACTCGTCGCCCGGCATCCCTCCTTCGGAGGATGGCGGAGCGCGTCGCCGCAGGTCAGAAGGTACGCGCCGGGCTCGCCGGGGTACCAGCAGGGCATGGCCGCCCTTCCGGCGTACACGCCGATGATGGCCCGGCTCGGGCGGCTGCCCGAGCCCGAGGGCGAGTACGCGCACGAGATGAAGTGGGACGGGGTCCGCGCCCTCGGCTACGTCGAGGACGGCACACTGCGGCTGATCTCCCGGAACGGCAAGGACGTCACCGCCGCCTACCCCGAACTCGCCGGTCTGACCGGCGCCACGGGCGGGCACGCGGTGGTGCTCGACGGGGAGATCGTCGCCTTCGACCAGCAGGGCAGGCCGTCGTTCGAGGCGCTGCAGCCGCGCATGCACCAGCGCAACCCGCTCAAGATCAGGCAACTCCTGGTCACCACGCCCGTGACGTACCTGCTGTTCGACGTGCTGCACGTCGACGCCGCGGCCGTGATCACGATGCCCTACACGGAGCGGCGGCGCCGCCTGGAGGACCTCGTCCACGCCGGACGCCACTGGGCCATCCCGCCCTACTACGCCGACGGCGGCGAGCACGCGCTGGCCGACTCCCGGCGGCTGGGGCTGGAGGGCGTCGTGGCCAAGCGGCTCGCCTCCCCCTACCGCCCCGGCCGCCGCTCCCCCGACTGGGTGAAGGTCAAGAACGTCCGCACGCAGGAGGTCGTCGTCGGCGGATGGCGGGCCGGGGAGGGCCGCCGGGCGAACACCGTCGGCTCGCTGCTGGTGGGCGTCAACGACGACAGCGGGCGCCTGCGGTACGCCGGCAGCGTCGGCACCGGCTTCACCGACGAGGCGCTGCGGCGGCTCGGCGAGCGCCTGGCGCCGCTGCGGCGGGACACACCCCCCTTCGACGGCATCACCCGTGAGGAGGCCAGGGGCGGCCGGTGGGTGGACCCGGTCCTGGTCGGCGAGGTGCAGTTCGCCGAGTGGACGGGCGAGGGGCGGCTGCGCCACCCCTCCTGGCGAGGCCTGCGCGACGACAAGGACCCCGGCGAGGTCGTCCGCGAGGAAGGATGAACGCACCGCGAGTCACGCGGTGCCGCGGCGCCGCGTCGTCAGGACGCCGAGCAGCATCGCGCCCGCGAGGAACGCGACGTTGTGCGCGTACTTGGCGACCGGTGCGACCTCTCCCAGCGGGACCGCGAAGAACCCGACCGCCGCACGCGCGGTCAGGGCTCCGGCGGCGAGCGCGGCGGCGTGGCGGACGCTCCACTCCGGCGAGCGGGCGAGGCGGACGGCGGCCGCGGCGCACAGCGCGATCACCGCGAGCCCGGCCACGACCCCGGCCCAGGTCGAGGGCAGGAAGTTGAAGAGCAGGCCCGCCACCAGGCCGGCCACCGCCACGACGATCGGCCGCGGCGCGGTGCCTCCCGGCGGTGCCGGCAGTTCGGCTCGGCGCCGCCTTCTCACGGCGGAGATCAGCGCGACGAGCACGAGCAACGCGACGACCGTGAGCGATCCCGCTACCTGCCCGGCCGTGGCGTGGTCGGGCTCGGTCCGCAGATGCTCGCGCAGGACGAACGCCGCCGCCGCGAGGTACAGCACCGCAGCCGTGACCAGACCGGGCGTCCGCAGCCAGGGCGTACGCGAAAGCCGGGGGCTCAGCGCCTCCGTCAGCGCGATCGGCACGCCGAAGCTCCAGATCGCGTGACCCGCGACGAAGGACAGCGTGGTGTAGGCCGCCAGTCCCAACGGCTCGACGTACGTCGGACGGATCATCTCCTCCCAGTAGGGGATGTCCCGATAGCCCTCGCTGAACATGGACTGGTCGATGACGCCGGCCTGCAGCACGCCGAAGGCCGCCGTGAGGGCGAGGATGCCCGGCCAGGGCATGCCCAGGCGGCGGGCCGCCTCACGGATGAGCAGGGCGGGCGCGCCGTACAGCGGGCTGAAGATCAGCAGGCTGGCGGCGAGCACGAGCGGGTCGCCCGTGCTGTCGTCGTAACCCGTGACGTACTCGGCGCACATCGGCGCCAGCACCAGGAGCCCGGCCGCCACGGCGAGACGCCGCGGATCACGCGTCTTCATTTCGCCTCCACGCGGCGGCGAGGACGACGGCGCCGACGACCGCGACGAGGAGGTTGGCGTAGACCTCGTAGCCGGTCAGGAAGTCCAGGCGCGGGATGACCTGCCGGTTGAAGACGTTGAGTATCGCGCTCCAGAACGGCTGCACGGCAAGGTGGTCGATGGTCCCGCTGATGCCCGCGGCGACCAGGTACGCCCCGGCCAATTGGATGACGTTGCGCATGGCGCCGACGCTAGGGACCGGCGCGCGCGACGGGGATCGGGCATCGGCATGCTTCCGCTCGGCGAAGGTCGCCGGTGTGTGGCATGCCGTCCGACCGAGGTCGGACGGCGCCCGACTTCGGTATGGTCTTCGCCGCTCAGCCGTGGGCGCGACCGCCCTCAGGTCGTACGCTGCGGGGCATATGAACCCCTCCGCAGCCCCTCGGCACCGGCGAAGCCGGCGTGACTGGCTCGTGGACACGGCGATGTTCGTGCTCGCCGCGGCCTTCGCCTTCTCCATGTCGCTGGACCGCCTCGACACCGCACCTCTGCCGCCCGCGTGGCTGTTCCTCCTCGACCAGGTCGCAGGCGCGCTCGGGTGCGCCGCGTTGTGGCTGCGCCGCCGGTGGCCGGTCGGTCTCGCGGTGACGCTCGTCGCGCTGGGGGCCGTCTTCGAAATGGTCGCGGGCCCGATGCTGGCCGCGCTGTTCTCGGTCGCGGTCCACCGCCGCCCGCGGACCTCCGGTGCGGTGTTCGGCCTCGGTGTGCTGGCCTCGCTCCTCTTCACGTGGCTGCGCCCGGAACCTGCCGAGCCGCCGCTCGTGATGTTCACGCTGGGCCTGGCCTTGCAGGGCGCGGCGGCCGGCTGGGGGCTGTTCGTCCACCACCGGCGGCGGCTGGTGCTGGCGCAGCGCGACCGCGAGGCCCGGATGGAGACCGAGGCGAGGCTGCGGGCCGAGCAGGCGCAGCACCAGGTCCGCGACGCGATCGCCAGGGAGATCCACGACGTGCTCGGCCACCGGCTGTCGCTGCTGAGCGTGCACGCCGGGGCGCTGGAGTTCAATCCCGGCGCCGACCCCGCCGACGTCGCCAGGGCTGCGCGGGTGATCAGGGAGAGCGCCCACCAGGCCCTGCAGGATCTGCGCGAGGTGATCGGCGTGCTGCGCGCCCCGGCCGGCGAGCCGTCCGCGCCCACGCGGCCCGGTCTGCCCACCCTGGCCGACCTGCGGGAGCTCGTCGCGGAGTCGGACCGGGCCGGTATGCGGGTGGAGCTGTGCGACGACCTCGGCTCGGAGGAGACGGTCCCGGAGCGGGTGAGCCGTACCGCCTATCGTGTCGTGCAGGAGGCCCTCACCAACGCGCGCAAGCACGCGCCGGGAGCCGGGGTCCGCGTACGGGTGTCGGGGGCGTCCGGCGAGGGCCTGACGGTCGAGGTGGTCAACGACGCCCCCGCGGACATCGGACGGGATGCCGGGAGCGGAGGCGGCCACGGCCTCGCCGGCCTGGCCGAGCGCGTGACGCTGACCGGGGGACGGCTGGAGCACGGCCCCATGGACGGACCCGTGAACGGGGGCGTCGGCGGCGGCCCGGGTGGCTGGCGTGTGCGGGCCTGGCTACCGTGGCCGGCATGATCGTGCCCGACTCCACCATCGGTGTGCTCATCGCCGACGACGACCCTCTGGTCCGGGCCGGCCTGGTGATGATGCTCGGCGGCGCCCCGGACATCCGCGTGCTCGCGCAGGCCGGAGACGGCGCCGAGGTGCTGCCGCTGGCCGGACGGCACCGCCCCGACGTGGTGCTGATGGACATCCGGATGCCGGTGATGGACGGCCTGGCCGCCACCGAGGCGCTGCGCGCCCGCGACGGCGCGCCCGAGGTGATCGTGCTGACCACCTTCGACGCCGACGAGCACGTGCTGCGCGCCCTGCGCGCGGGGGCCGCCGGGTTCCTGCTGAAGGACACCCCGCCGGGCGAGATCGTGGACGCCATCCGCCGGGTGGCCGCCGGCCATCCGGTCCTGTCTCCCGCGGTGACCCGGCGGCTCATCGCCCGGGTCGCCGAGGACGGCCGGGACCGGCGCCGGGCCCGCGCCGGGGAGCGTCTGTCCCGGCTGAACGACCGGGAACGGGAGGTCGCGGTGGCGGTCGGCCAGGGCAGGCCGAACGCCGAGATCGGCGCCCTGCTGCACCTCAGCGTCCCCACCGTCAAGACGCACGTGTCGAGCATCCTCGCCAAGCTCGGCCTCAACAACCGCGTCCAGATCGCCCTGCTCGTCCACGACGCCGGACTGCTCGGCGACCCGTTCGACACGGACGACTGAAAAGGGCGCGCGTCTCCTTCGCCGAATTCCGGAATAACTCTGCCGTCGTGATTTCGATTCCTTATATCGCCTCATGTCGGCTTTGTTTCGCCAGGCCGCGAGGTTTTTGAACGCTGCGGCGATCTTCTTGCGATGCGCCTGAACAAAGGCCGGGTACGCACGAATCCATCGCGTCAGAGCGATCATGGCGGTTTCTCGGCGCCCTTCTCCGAGCGATTCCCATGGAAATCCTTCTGATGCGGACATGTCCAGATCGCATGCTGTGTGCGCAATATCAGGAGAATTCGTGCGCGTTCATTCTCGCAAGCTGTTCGTGGCCGCCTGCACCCTTGCCACGGCGGCCCTGACCGGTGTCCCGGCCCAGGCCGCGACCGCGCCCGCCGGGCAGGCCCCGGCGACCTCCGACCCCCAGCCCCTGGGCGCGAAGACGGGCCAGGTCTGCGGACCGCCGTTCGTCAACGGCGACCCGAACCTCGGCCCGGTGGTCCTGCCGCGCACCGGCCTGGTCGCCAAGATCCTGGACGGCTACGTGCGATATGGCGGCCTCTCCCCGGAGCGGTTCCTGGAGCGCTACTTCATCCCGGCGGCCAACTCCTACCGCTTCCCCCAGGACGCCGGATTCGCGCACTCCGGCGGGTACACCAACGGCCGCCCGCTCATCAGGACGGCGAAGCTCCCGCTCGGCTACAAGGTGGACCGCTTCGGCGGAGAGGGCGGCGCGTTCCTCGCGCCGTTCGGCACGCCGTTCCCCAAGCGGTCGCTCCGGCCGAACAACCTCAACAACGTCCCGGGCGACCCGCACCTGTGCAACTACCACGCCTACCGGGTGATCCGGCCGTTCCTCGTGGACGCGGGACCGGCGGCCTCGGCGTTCCAGATGCCCGGACAGGGCGAGCAGTTCCACACGCTCGCCAAGTACATCCCCGGCGCCCCCGCGAACCCGGACGGCGAGGTGTCGATCGGCTGGCTGGCCGACAACGGCTACCTCGAACGCCTCAACTGAGCCCCTTGCGGTGACCGGGCGGGCACGCCGCGCCCGCCCTGTCCGGACCGAACGGGCCCTACGCGACCCGGTACGGCTCCGCCACGTCGGCGCGCAGCGACAGGCCGTGGCCCGGCGCGTCCGGCGGGCGTACGGTGCCGCCCGTGGGATCGGCCGCGCCGTCGAACAGGTCGCCCTCGATGCGCACGTGGTCGTGGAACCACTCCATGTGGCGCAGGTTCGGCGTCGCCGCGGCGGCCGGCGCGTGCAGGTTGGGCGCGCAGTGCGCCGACACCTCCAGCCCGTGCCCGGCGGCGATCGCCGCCGCGCCGGACCAGCCCGTGTAGCCGCCGCAGCGGGTCGCGTCGATCTGCAGGCAGTCGACGGCGCCCGCCGCGCACATGCGGGTGAAGTAGGTGAGGTCGCCGCCGTACTCCCCGGCCGCGACGTCGGCGTCGGCCCGCTCGCGCACCAGGCGCAGCCCGGCCAGGTCGTCGGAGGACACCGGCTCCTCGAACCACCGCACGTCGTGGTCGCGCATCCGGCGTTCGATCCGCACGGCCTGCTTCGCGCTGTAGCCGCCGTTGGCGTCCACGTACAGCTCGGCGGCGTCCCCGATGACGCGGCGGGCGAGCGCCACGCGGTGCAGGTCGCGGGCGGACGCGGTGCCCGCGGACTCCCCGATCTTGATCTTGACGCGGGGAATGCCCTGCGCGTGCGCCCAGTGCGCGAGCTGTGCCGTCGTGACGTCGTCGTCGTACGTGGTGAACCCGCCCGAGCCGTACACGGGCACGGACTGCCGGGCGAGGCCGAACAGGCGGGCGAGCGGCACGCCCAGCAGCCGGGCCTTGAGGTCCCAGAGCGCGACGTCGACCGCGGAGATCGCGTACCCCGCGACGCCCGTGCGGCTCGCGTTGCGCACCCGGCGGACCATCGCGGTCCACAGGCCCGGCACGTCCATCGGGTCGCCGCCGCGCACCACCGGCGCGAGCAGGTCGGTGACCACACGCGCGGCGGCGGCGGGGGCGTAGGTCCAGCCGAGCCCGGTCGTCTCGCCGGCGTCCGCGCGGACCACCACCATCGTGGTCGCGTCCCAGCTCAGGGTGCCGTCGGCCTCCGGGCGGTCGGTCGGCACGCGGTAGGCCGACACGTGGAGGTCTCTGATCACGGGCGTCCCCCTACCCGGCCGTGACACGGCGATTCTGACAGAAGGAAAAATTTTCCATGTGGTGAGTGTTCGGCTGCCCATTCCAGGGGCAGCGCCGCACATATGACGGAAATCGCCTCCGAAGTACTCATCAGGCGGCTCGCCGACTGGGGTGTCGACACCGTCTTCGGGCTTCCCGGGGACGGCATCAACGGCATCATGGAAGGGCTGCGCCGCCAATCCGACCGCGTCCGGTTCGTGCTGGTGCACCACGAGGAGGCGGCCGCGTTCATGGCGGCCGCGCACGCGAAGGCCACCGGCCGCATCGGGGTGTGCCTGGCCACCTCGGGCCCCGGCGGGATCCACCTGCTCAACGGCCTGTACGACGCCAAGCTCGACCACCAGCCGGTGCTGGCCATCACGGGCATGCAGGAGACCAGCGTGCTGGCCACCGGCTACCAGCAGGAGGTTCACCTCGACCGCGTGTTCGAGGACGTGGCGGAGTACAACCTCGTGGTGGACAACCCCGCCCAGTTGCCGGGCGTGGTGGACATCGCGATCCGCACGGCGTACGCCCGGCGCGGGGTGGCCCACCTGTGCCTGCCCAACGACGTCCAGGTGGCCCCCGCCGGCGCCGACCCCTACCAGCACGTCGCCCCCGCGCGGCCCCCCGCGACCGCCCCCGTCTACCTGTCCCCGCCCGGCGTGCCGCGCGCCGAGGACCTGACGGCCGCCGCCGAGGTGCTGAACGCGGCCCGGCGGCCCGCGATCCTGGCCGGGGCGGGCGCCCTGCACGCCCGCGAGGAGGTGCTGGCCGTCGCCGAGACGCTGGGCGCCCCCGTGATCAAGACGCTGCCCGGCAAGGCGGTCATCCCCGACGACTCGCCGTACGCGGTGGGCGGCATCGGCCTGCTCGGCACCAAGCCGGGCGAGGAACTGGTCGAGGACTGCGACACCCTGCTGATGGTCGGCACCAACTTCCCCTACACCAAGCACCTGCCGGAGCCCGGCAAGGTCCGGGTCGTGCAGATCGACGCCGACCCCGCCCGCACGGGCGTGCGCATGCCGACCGAGGTGCCGATGGTCGGGGACGCCAAGGAGGGGCTGGCCGCGCTGCTGCCGCTGCTGCACCGGAAAGACGACCGGGCCCACCTGGAGAAGTACCAGAAGGCCATGGCCGAATGGCGGGACAACATGGCCGCCCTGGAGAACCCGAGGCGCACCCCGATCGCCCCGCAGTACCTGATCGGCTGCGTGGACCGGGCCGCCTCCGACGACGCGATCCTCACCTGCGACTCCGGCACGATCGCCACGTGGGCGGCCCGGCACTGGACGATCCGCGGCGACCGGGAGTTCTACCTGTCGGGCAACCTCGCCACGATGGCCCCCGGCCTGCCGTACGCGATCGCGGCGCAGCTCGCCCACCCCGAGCGTCAGGTGATCGCGTTCATCGGCGACGGCGGCTTCGCGATGCTGATGGCCGAGTTCCTCACCGCGGCCCGGCTCGGCCTGCCGATCACGGTGGTGGTGAACAACAACGGCTCGCTGGGCCAGATCCTGTGGGAGCAGATGGTGCTGGGGTTCCCCGAGCACGGGGTCAGGTTCGGCGCGCCCGCCTCCGACTTCTCCGCCTGGGCCCGCTCCTGCGGCGGGTATGGCCGCAAGGTCACCGACCCCGCCGAGGTGGACGAGGCCGTGAGGCAGGCCCTCGCCCATCCGGGGCCGGCGCTGGTGGACGTCGACGTCGACCCGAACGAGCCGCCCATGCCGGGCAAGGTCGCCCGCGACCAGGCGGTCAAGTTCGCCGAGGCGTTCCTGAAGGGACAGCCGCACAAGGCGGCCATCGCGACGACGCTGTTCAAGGACAAGATCTCTCAACTGGGGCGGTGACGCCATGACGGACCAGGTGCTCGTTCCCGCGCCCGTGACAGCCCGGCCGCGCCGGCCGTACGTGCGGCTGCGCGACCTGGAGAGGGACCTCACCGCCCGCGTGGACGGCGAGGTCAGGTTCGACCCGGGCAGCCGTGGGGCCTACTCCACCGACGGATCGAACTACCGGCAGGTGCCGCTCGGGGTGGTGGTGCCGCGGACGGTGGACGCGGCGGCCGAGGCGATCGCGGTCTGCCGGGAGCACGGCGCGCCCATCACCTCGCGGGGCGGCGGGACGAGCCTGGGCGGCCAGACCTGCAACGCCGCCGTGGTGATCGACTGGTCCAAGTACTGCCACCGGCTGGTGTCGGTGGACGCCTCGGCCCGCACCTGCGTGGTCGAGCCCGGCATCGTGCTCGACGTGCTGAACCGGCTGCTTGCCGACACCGGCCTGATGTTCGGGCCGCGCCCGTCCACGCACTCCCAGTGCACGCTCGGCGGCATGATCGGCAACAACTCCTGCGGCTCGACCGCCCAGGCGTACGGCAAGACCGCCGACAACATCGCGCGGCTGGAGATCCTCACCTACGACGGCCAGCGGATGTGGGTGGGACCGACCGGCGACGAGGAGTTCGACCGCATCGTGGCCGAGGGCGGGCCGAGGGCGCGGATCTACCGCGAGCTGCGCGCGATCGTGGACGAGCACGCCGACGAGATCCGCCGCCGCTTCCCCGACATCCCCCGCCGGGTGTCGGGCTACAACCTCGACCAGCTCCTGCCCGAGGCCGGGTTCGACCTGGCCAGGGCGCTGGTCGGGTCGGAGGGCACACTGGTCACCGTGCTGCGGGCCGAGCTGCGCCTGGTGCCCGCGCCCAAGGCCGAGTGCCTCGTCCTGCTCGGCTACCACGACATCGACGTGGCCGCCGACGCCGTGCCGCGCATCGCCCGCTACGGCCCGCTCCAGCTCGAAGGGGTGGACGACAAGCTCGTGGACTTCGAGCGGCGCAAGCACATGCATCCCGACGCGCTCAAGCGGCTGCCGGAGGGCGGCGGCTGGCTCATGGTCTCCTTCGGCGCCGGCTCGCAGAAGGAGGCGGACGCCAAGGGACGTGACCTGCTGAAGGAGCTGAAGGGCAGCGAGCACGCGCCGCACATCTCCTTCATCGACGACGCGAAGACCGAAAAGGAGCTGTGGGAGGTCCGCGAGTCCGGGCTCGGCGCCACCGCCCGCGTGCCCGGCATGCGCGAGACGTGGGAGGGCTTCGAGGACTCGGCCGTCCCGCCGGACAGACTCGGCGGCTACCTGCGTGACCTGCGCCGCCTGTTCGAGGAGTTCGGCTACGGCGACGCCTCCCTGTACGGGCACTTCGGGCAGGGCTGCGTGCACACCCGCATCCCGTTCGACCTGGTGACCGCCGACGGGGTGGCGGCCTTCCGCGCCTTCCTCGAACGGGCCGCCGATCTCGTCATCTCCTACGGCGGCTCGCTGTCGGGCGAGCACGGCGACGGGCAGGCCAGGGGCGAGCTGCTGCCCAAGATGTTCGGCCCCAGGGTCATGACCGCCTTCGAGCAGGTCAAGGCCGTCTTCGATCCCGGCGACCGGATGAACCCGGGCAAGGTCGTCGCGCCGTACGGGCTGGACGAGAACCTGCGGCTCGGCCCCGAGTGGACGCCCGCCGACCCGCCCGTGCACTTCGGCTATCCCGACGACGAGGGCAGCTTCCAGCGGGCCGTCATGCGCTGCGTGGGGGTCGGCCAATGCCGCCGGCACGTCGGCGGGGTGATGTGCCCGTCCTACCGGGCCACGGGCGAGGAGGAGCACTCCACCCGCGGGCGCTCCAGGCTGCTGTTCGAGATGCTGAACGGCCACGCCGACTCCGCGGTGCGGGACGGCTGGCGCTCCACCGCCGTGCACGACGCCCTCGACCTGTGCCTGGCCTGCAAGGGCTGCAAGCACGACTGCCCGATGCAGGTCGACATGGCGACGTACAAGGCTGAGTTCCTCGCCCACCACTACGCGCGCAGGATCCGGCCGATGGACCACTACGCGATGGGGTGGCTGCCGGTGTGGGCCCGCGTGGCGGCGCTCGCCCCGGGCGTGGTCAACGCGCTGGCGCACGCGCCCGTGATGTCCGGGCTCGCCAAGCGCCTGGCGGGGCTCGAACCGGCCCGGCCGGTGCCGGACTTCGCGCGGGTCCGCTTCCGCGACTGGTATCGGCGGCGCGGGCCGCGCGGCGGGGGCGAGCGGGGACCCGTGGTGCTGTGGCCGGACACCTTCACCGACAACTTCCACCCTCACATCGGCCGCGCCGCCGTCGAGGTGCTGGAGTCGGCGGGCTACCGCGTGCTGATCCCGCCGCGCACGCTGTGCTGCGGTCTGACGTGGATCTCGACCGGCCAGCTCGGCGTGGCGCGGCAGGTGCTGCGCCGCACCGTGCGGACCCTCGCCCCGGCGCTGCGCCGCGGCATCCCGATCGTCGGGCTGGAGCCGAGCTGCACGGCGGTGTTCCGCGCCGACGCGCCCGAGATGTTCGCGCACGACCGGGACTTCGCCCGGCTGCGCGAGCAGACCAGGACCCTCGCCGAACTGCTGAGCGCGACCGACGGGTGGGATCCGCCCCGTATCGACCGGGACGCCGTCGCCCAGCCGCACTGCCACCACCACTCGGTGCTCGGCTTCGAGACCGACCAGGCCCTGCTGTCCCGGGCCGGTGTGCGGGTGGAGGCGGTGGGCGGCTGCTGCGGCCTCGCCGGGAACTTCGGCTTCACCGCCGGTCACCTGGAGGTGTCGATGACCTGCGCGGAGCACGAGATCCTGCCGGCGATCCGCGCCGCCGACGCCCGCACGGTCGTCCTCGCCGACGGGTTCAGCTGCCGTACGCAGATCGAGCAGGCGGGGGTGGGACGGCAGGCGATCCACCTCGCGGAGTTGCTGGCGGCCGGGGTGCGGGGCACGCCGCTGGGCGACCACCCGGAGTGGCGCGCCTCGCGCAGGCCCGGCCCGGCGCGGGTCCTGGGGGCGCGATGAGCGCCGGAGCCCTGGATTTCGGAGCCCTGCGGTCCGAAGCTGTGGAGGAGACGGACACCGCGCTGGAGGAGGACGCGTGGTCGATCGAGGACGCCTCGCTCGCCCTGGTGGAGATGACACTCAACGCGGTGGCCCGCGGCTCCGACCTGTCCGTCACCCAGTTACGGGTGCTGCTCGCGGTCGACCGGCACGGCCCGCTGAACCTGAGCGGGCTCGCCGCCCTGCTGGGCATGTCGGTCTCGGCCACGGGCCGCCTGGTGGCCCGCCTGCACACCGCCGGGCTGCTGACGCGCCTGCTGTCCCCGCACAGCCGCCGTGAGGTCAGCATCGACGTCACCGAGCCCGGCAGGAGGGCGCTCGAACGGATCCGCGCGGCCCGGCGCGGGCACATCGCCGCCGCGCTGCGCCATCTGCCGCCGGACAGCCGCCGTACGCTCGCGCGGACGCTGCGCGAGCTCACGGCGGCGGCCGGGGCGGACGGAGCGGACGGTTAGGGGCTAGGGCCTGTCTTCATAGTGGTCGCCTAGAGCCAGAGCAGGAGTGCTGCGATGGTGACCACGGCGGTGTATGAGGTAGCGGTCTTGTCGTAGCGGGTGGCCAGGGCGCGGAACTGTTTGAGCTGGTTGAAGCAGCGCTCGACCACGTTGCGGCGCTTGTAGGTCTGAGGGTCGAAGA
>NZ_JADBGC010000016.1:0-226259 GCF_014892245.1 Microbispora sitophila
ACCCCCCGCCAGAAACGCACCATCGATGTCGGCCGTCACCGACGACAGATCCAGCACCCGGCCATCCGGCCCGAGCACACACGGCCGCTCCTCACCCACCGGTCCCACCCGCAACAGCTTCACGATCTTGGCCTCTCCGCTGGTTCACAGGGCCGCATGCCGTGCCGAGCCTGCCAGATTCATCGGGTTGAAGTAAAGGCTTTGGACGGATATCTGGCGACTTGCCTTGACCTTCTCCCGGCGCGACCCTACTGTTCCATACATATTCATCGGATCAATTGGAGTTCGCCCATGCCGACGATCACCTCTGTGAACGTGATCGACATCAGGTTCCCGACCTCCGCGACGCTCGACGGCTCGGACGCCATGAACCCGGACGGCGACTACTCCGCGGCGTACGTGGTGCTGGAGACTGACGACGCCGACCTGGCGGGGTACGGTCTGACGTTCACGATCGGGCGGGGCAACGACCTGTGCGTGGCCGCGGCCCGGCAGATCGGGGCGCGCCTGGCCGGACGCGACGTGGACGAGCTGGCCGGGAACCTCGGCGGCCTCTATCGGGAGATCATGGCCGACAGCCAGATGCGCTGGCTCGGGCCGGAGAAGGGCGTGGTGCATCTGTCCGCCGCGGGCGTCCTCAACGCGGCGTGGGACCTGGCGGCCCGCCGGGCCGGCAAGCCCCTGTGGCGCCTCGTCGCCGACATGACACCCGAGGAACTGGTCGCCGCCTGCGACTTCCGTTACCTGTCCGACGTGCTGACCCCCGCCGAGGCCGTGGAGATGCTGGCCGCGCTCGCCCCCACGCGCGAGGAGCGGATCGCCGAGCTGGCCGAGCACGGCTATCCGGCGTACACGACCTCTCCGGGCTGGCTCGGCTACGACGACGGCAAGCTGCGCCGGCTGTGCCGCCAGGCCGTCGCCGACGGCTGGACCCACGTCAAGCTCAAGGTCGGCGCCAACGTGGAGGACGACGTCCGCCGCCTGTCGATCGCCCGGGAGGAGCTCGGCGACCGCGTCCTGATGATCGACGCCAACCAGGTGTGGGACGTGCCCCAGGCCATCGAGTGGGTCAACCGGCTCGCGCCGTACGAGCCGCTGTGGATCGAGGAGCCGACCAGCCCCGACGACGTGCTCGGCCACGCGGCCATCCGCAAGGCGATCGCCCCCGTCGGCGTCGCCACCGGAGAGCACTGCCACAACCGGGTGATGTTCAAGCAGCTCCTGCAGGCGGGCGCGATCGACTTCTGCCAGATCGACTCCTGCCGCCTCGCGTCGGTCAACGAGATCGTGCCGGTGCTGCTGATGGCCGCCAAGTTCGGCGTGCCGGTCTGCCCCCACGCGGGCGGCGTCGGTCTGTGCGAGCTGGTCCAGCACATGGCCGTGGTCGACTACGTGTGCGTGAGCGGCAGCCTGGAGGGCCGCGTTCTGGAGTACGTCGACCACCTGCACGAGCACTTCACCGACCCCGTCCGCATCGAGCGCGGCCGCTACCTGCTGCCCGAAGAGCCGGGTTACAGCGCTCGTATGCACTCCGAGTCGATCGCCGCGTACCGCTACCCTGATGGTCACCACTGGGGAGGCTGACGTGGGCGTCATCGAGACGGCGATCGACACGATCAAGCAGATGATCATCGATGGGGAGCTGCGCCCGGGGCAGAAGCTCCCCGTCGAGAAGAATCTGGCCGAACAGCTCGGTGTCGCCCGCAACACGCTGCGCGAGGCCGTGCGCGCGCTGGTCGCCATGCGGGTCCTGCAGACGCGGCAGGGCGACGGCACCTACGTCACCAGCCTCTCTCCCGACCTGCTGCTCGACGGGATGAGTTTCGTCGCCGACATCCACGTGGACGCCGGGGCGGGGGAGTTCCTGCACGTGCGCAGGATTCTGGAGGCGGAGGCGACGGCGCTGGCGGCCACGCGCATCCCGGACGCCGATCTCGTCCATCTGGGCGATCTGCTCGACGAGGCCGAGACAGTCGCCGCCTGCGATCCCGTCGACCACGAGAAACTGATCGCTCTCGACCAGGACTTCCACGCCCTCATCGCCTCCCACTGCGGCAACGCCGTCCTCGCCGCCGTCATCCAGAACATGTCCGGCCGCACCGTGCGCGCCCGCATCTGGCGGGGCATGAGCGACCCCGAGGCCGTTCACCGGACCCTCCGGGAGCACCGGGCCGTCCATCGGGCTCTGCTGGCGCGCGACTCCGAACGGGCCAGGCTCCATGCCGCCCTGCACGTCCTCGGCGTCGAGGAGAGCCTCACCGGCCCGCGTGCCTTCGAAGGCGAGGCCGCTCGTGGCTGATCGTCCCGCTTCCATGGGAGAAAGGACGCCGGACGCCGGTCAGGCGGGCGCGATGAGCGACGCCATGGACAGGCTGACGGCCCGGCTGCGCCGTGAGGACGCGGTCGTCGTCGCCTACTCCGGTGGCGCCGACTCCGCGTTGCTCGCCTTCGCCGCCGCGAGGGCGCTCGGCAGGCGCGCACTGGCCGTCACCGCGGTCTCACCCAGCCTCGCCGCCTCCGAGCGGGCCGCGGCCCGTGACTTCGCGCGAGCCCACGGTCTGGCCCATCTGGAGGTGTGCACGGACGAGGCCGACCGGCCCGAGTACGCCGCCAACGGCGCCGACCGCTGCTACCACTGCAAGTCGGCGCTGTTCGACGCGCTCACGCCGCTGGCGGCCGCCATGGGTGCCAGGATCGCGCTCGGCACCAACCTCGACGACCTCGGCGACCACCGCCCCGGGCAGCGGGCCGCGGCCGAGCGCGGGGCCATCGCGCCGCTGGTGGAGGCCGGGCTCACCAAGACCGACGTCCGCGCGGTCAGCCGGGAGCTCGGCCTGGTCACCGCGGACAAGCCCGCAGCGCCCTGCCTGGCCTCGCGGGTGAGCTACGGCGACCCCGTCACGCCGGAGGTCCTGCGCAGGATCGAGACCGCCGAGGGCGCGCTGCGCGATCTCGGCTTCCCGGTGTGCCGGGTGCGCGCCCACGCCGGCGGCACGCTCGCCCGGGTCGAGGTTCCGGGCACTGAGATTCCCCGCGCGTGCGAGCTGCGCGAGCGCGTCGATGCCGCGGTCCGTGGCGCCGGCTTCACCTTCTGCTCACTGGACCTGTCCGGTTTCGCGTCCGGACGCCTCAACGCCCTGCTGCCGCTGCTCCCGTCCTGACGGGCTCTCCCCGGCCCGAGCCGGAGGGCCGGGTGATCCCCGTCCGCAGTCGAAGCGGGAACCACCCGGCCGTCTCTGAACCCGTACGCGGCGATGAGCGGGGGGACCGGTCCGGGGATCGGCCTCCCCTTCTCGTCATTCCTGCGACTTGCCGCCGGTCAGGCGGGAGATCGCGAGCGCGGTGAGGATGATCGCCCCGTTGAGCGCCTGGATCCACTGCGCGGGGACGCCCGCGAGGGTGAGGACGTTCTGGATCATGTAGAGCAGCAGGATGCCGGTGAACGCGCCGAACACCGTGCCCTTGCCGCCGTTGAGGCTGACTCCGCCGATGACGGCGGCGGCGAACACGGTGAAGATCGCGCCGTCGCCCTGGGCGGCGGCTACGGAGGCGAGCCTGCCGGTCAGCAGGAGACCGCCGATCGCGGCCAGCAGGCTCGCGGAGATCAGCACGATCCACAGCACCCGGTCGGTGCGGATCCCGGCCGCCTTTGCGGCGTCGACGTTTCCGCCGATCGCGTAGAGCGCCCGGCCGAACCGGGTGAATCCCATGACCACGACGCCGGCGGCGAACAGCAGCAGGCATATCCAGATGGACGCGGGCACGCCGAGCCACATCGCCGAGCCGAGGTAGGTCATCGAGTCCGGGAGGTTGAAGAACGTCTGCCCGCCGGAGATGCCGGTGAGGAGGCCGCGGAGCACGATGAGCATGCCCAGGGTGACGATGAAGCCGTTGAGCCCGAAGCGGACGATGAACAGCGCGTTCACCGCCCCGATCAGCACTCCCACCGCGAGGGTGACGGGGATTCCCCAGGCGCCGGGCAGCAGTCCGAGCCCGGGTCCCGTTCCGGCGGCGACCGTCAGCCAGGCGGCCACACCGGGGGCCAGCCCGAAGGTCGACTCGAGCGACAGGTCCATCCTGCCGGCGATCAGCACGAGCGTCTGCGCCAGGACGAGCAGCGAGATCTCCGACATGGTCTGCAGGATGTTGATCAGGTTGTCGCTCTGCAGGAAGATCGGGTTGACGATCTGCCCGACGATCGCGATCACGATGATCGCGGGGACGAGCGCGAAGTCCCGCAGCCGCGCCAGGGGGATCGCCGGACGGCGCCTTCCCGCCTCCTCCGGCGCCGCCGGGCTCGGCGGGTGTCCCGTCGTGGCGTGAGCGGTGGTGCTGTCAGGCATCGAGGTCGACTCCTTCCATGGCGGCCACCATCTCGTGGTCGTGCCAGCCGGCGGCCAGTTCCGCGACGACGCGGCCGTGGAACATCACGAGCACCCGGTTGCACAGCCGCAGGTCATCAAGTTCATCGGAGGCGATCACGACGCCGGTTCCGTTGTCGGCGATCTCCTCGACCTTGCCGAGCAGGAACTCCTTCGACCGGACGTCGACTCCGGCGGTCGGTGTGATCAGTACGAGCAGGCGGGGGTCGCTGGCCAGGGCGCGAGCCATCACGACCTTCTGCTGGTTGCCGCCGGACAGCCCGGAAACGGGGAGCTCCGGGCCGGGTGTCTTGATCGCGAGATTCGTGATCATCTCGCGGGCCAGCGCGTCCTTGCGCCGGCCGCTGACGAAGCCCGCCTGACCGAGCCGCTCGGGCACGGTCATCGTGGTGTTGTCGGCGATGGACATCAGGGGGACGAGCCCCTGGTGGTGACGGTCGCGGGGCACGAAGCCCACCCCGGCGGCCAGCGACTCCGGCACACTCCCGGGGCGCGGGCGGCTCCCGGCCACCTCCAGGGTCCCGTCCTTGGGAGCCCGCAGCCCGGCGATGGTCTCGGCGAGCTCGGTCTTCCCGCTGCCGCCCAGGCCCGCCAGCCCCACGATCTCCCCGGCCCGGACCCGCAGGTCGACGTCCTGGTAGACGTCGCCGTCGCACAGGCCCCGTACGTCGAGGACCACCGGGGCCTGCGCCGGGGCCGGCGGACGGACCGCGTGCTCCCGCAGGCCCGCGGCCTCACCGGTCATCGCCGCCACCAGCTCGCCCTGCGGCAGGTCCGCCACCGGCGCGGTGAGGATGTGCCGGGCGTCCCGGAACACCGTGACCACGTCGCAGATCTCGTAGATCTCCTGCAGGTGATGACTGATGAACAGGAAGGTGACTCCCTGCTCCCGCATCGCCCGCATCCGCTCGAAGAGCCGGGAGATCGCCGCGCCGTCCAGCTGGGCGGTGGGCTCGTCCAGGATGATGAACCTCGCGCCGAACGACAGCGCCCGGGCGATCTCCACGAACTGCCGCTGCTCCACCCCGAGCTCCCCGGCCGGCCGGCGGACGTCGACGTCCACCGACCACGCCTCCAGCAGGTCGGCGGCCTTCCGCCACAGACCCTTCCAGCCGACCAGCCCCAGCCGGTTGCGGTCGTGCCGGTTCAGGTAGAGGTTCTCCGCCACGGTCAGCTCAGGGATGATCGTGGACTTCTGGTAGACGCAGGCGACCCGTTCCCGCCAGGCGTCACGGTCCGACAGCCGCGGCGCCGGGGACCCGGCGAAGCGGACCTCGCCCTCGTCCGGCGCCTGCAGCCCCGTCAGGATGGAGACCAGGGTCGACTTCCCCGCACCGTTGCGCCCGACCAGCGCGTGCGTCTCACCGGGCCCGATCGCTATGTGGGCGCGGTTCAGTGCCGTCGTCTCGCCGTACCTTTTGGTGATGCGCTCCGCCTCGGCGACGGGCGGGTCCGACCGGACCGGCCCGCCGTCACGGGCGGGTGGAGGGCTCGCGGGCCCTCCCGCGAACTCTTCCATGGCCACGCCCTCTCAGCTCAGGTTGTTGCCCCACAGCGACTTGTCGTCGTGCTTCACGCTGGGGATGCCGCCGTAGGTGCCGCCGTCCGCGGTGACGAGCGGTGCGGACAGCTGGTCCTCCAGCAGGCCGGGCCGCACCTGGATGATGGTGCTGTCGTGATCGGTCTTGCCCGGCTGGAAGGTCTTGCCCTCGATCGCGGCCTGGGCGTACGACAGCGCCCACTTGGCGTACAGGTCCGCGGGCTGGGAGACGGTGGCGTCGATGTTCCCGGCGGCGATGTCCTTGAGCTCCTGCGGGATGCCGTCGTTGGAGACCACGAAGACGTGCTTGGGGTCAGTCGGCGGCACCAGGAGGCCGCGCTGCTTGAGCACCTGCAGCGTGCCGGCGAGGGCGAAGCTCGACTGCATGTAGACGCCCTTGACGTCGGGGTTCGCGGTCAGGACCGTGGAGAGCTTCTGCGAGGCCACGGCGCCGTCCCAGTTCGTCGCCTCGCCGAACACGGTGATGCCGGGGTAGTTCTGCTTCATGCAGTCGTTGAACGCCTCGGTGCGGTCCCGGCCGTTGATGGAGGCCAGGTCGCCCTCCAGCATGACCACCTTGCCCTTGCCGCCGAGCTTCTCACCCAGGAACTTGCAGGCCTTCTCCCCGTACGCGCGGTTGTCGGCCCGTACGACCATGAAGGCGTTGCCGGTGTCGGGCCGGGTGTCCACCAGCACGGCGGGAATCTTCTTGCTCTCGAGCTGCTGCAGGGTGGGCGCCACCGCAGCGGTGTCCTGCGGCGCCATGACCACGCCCTTCACGCCCTGACCCACCAGGGTCTGCACATTGGCGGTGAGCTTGGCGATGTCGTTCTGGGAGTTGGTGGTCTTGACCTCCGCGCCCAGCTCGCCGGCGAACTTCGGCACGTAGCTGATGTAGGAGTTCCAGAAGTCCGTATCGGAACGTGGATAGTCGACGCCGATGACCGGCTTCGCCGCTGCGTTGTCCCCGCCGCCGGAGTTGTCGTTCCCAGTACCGCTGTTCCCGCCGCAGGCCGCGGCGAGGCACCCCGAGATGACTAAGGCCGCGGTGAGCGCGAACCGTCTGCGTTCCATCGTCTCTCCTTCTGAAGCACCACGGCTCCATGCCGTCGCTGACCGCGCCACGCTCAGGTGACGCCCGGGGCTTGGGCGAGACTCGCCGTGAGCGGGCTCATCACGCACAGGACATGGGATGTCTTTCTATGCTCTAACCCCGCCAGTGTCCAGACCTTGAGGACAGAATGGTGATATTCCGTTATTTGGGCGGCTCTTATCGGCAAGGGATCCGACGTATCGACTGTCCGGGCCGGACCGGAGATCAAGACACATCGCATGTCTGTCCCGGCTGAAGGCACGGCACGATGGGTCCGTGCCAGGCGGCCCACGCCACGGCGCCCCTCATCCGGCAGAGGCGCGGCTGGTTCCGAGAGCGTTCCCACGCACCCGGAGGGACCGTGTGGAGGTCCGCTGTCCTGACATACCAAAATGCAGGTATGTCGTTGACGGAGCAGGCGATCGAACGCATCAGGCAGCTCATCAAGGACGGGACGCTTCCCCCGGGCGCCCGGCTGCCTCCCGAACAGGAGTTGGCCGCCGAGCTGGGCCTGTCCCGCAACCTGCTCAGAGAGGCCGTCCGCTCCCTCGTCACCACGCGCGTGCTGGAGGTACGCAGGGGCGACGGCACCTACGTCACGAGCCTTTCGCCGGAACTGCTGCTCGAAGGAGTCGGCCTCGCCGTCGAGATGATGCGGGGCGACGATCTGCTCGAGATCACCGAGGTGCGGCGCCTGTTCGAGCCGGTGGCCACGGGTCTGGCCGCCGCCCGGATCACCGCCGACCAGCTCGCGGACGTCGAACGGCACCTCAACGCGATGATCGCGGCGCAGGACGACATCGAAGCGCTCAACCACCACGACGACGCCTTCCACCGGACGGTTTTCGAGGCGACGGGCAACAAGTCCCTGTCCGCCCTGCTCGGCGGCATCGCCAGCCGGACGCTCCGGGCCCGTGTCTGGCGCGGGCTCGTCGAGGAGAACGCGGCCGGCCGTACGATCGCCGAGCACGCCGCCATCTACCGCGCACTCGCGGCCGGCGACGCCCCCCTCGCCCAGGCGGTCGCGCTCGTGCACGTCAGCACCACGGAGACCTGGCTGCGGGAGAACCTCGGCCGTTCGCGGTCCGGCGCGGACCCGGATCCGGTGAGGTAGTCACGGCGGAGATCGCGCCGGGCGGCGCGCGGGGCATCGCCCCATGCCCCATCAGGCACCCCACGACGGCCCCCACCCGGCCCGAGGTCAGCCGGCCGCGGGCTCGGACGGCGCGTCGCCGTCGTCGGGCAACCGGTGCAGGGACTCCTCGACCCCGATGAGATGGTTGGCCATCCGGATGCGCGCCCGTTCGGGATCGCGCGCCGCGAGCGCCGCCCAGATCGCCACGTGCTCTTCGTGAGTGCGCCGGTCGGCCCCCTCCTCGTGCAGGCTTCGCCACAGCCGGCCGCGGACGGTGCGCCTGGCGAACGCCTCGATCAGGCCGACCATGACCGGGTTGTCGGTATGGGCGGCGATGATGCGGTGGAAGGCGATGTCGATCTCGATGAGACGCTCGTGGTCGTGGGGTGCCTGACCGACGATCCGGGCCGACTCGCCGAGCAGGTCCCTGGCCTGGCGGAGCGCCTCATCGGTGATCCTGGTCGCGGCCAGCCGTGCCGCTTCCGACTCGAGCAGGCGCCGTACGGAGTACACGTGCCGCGGGTCGCCCTGGCCGTGCAGCTCGACGACGAAGCCCATCGGCGCCAGCAACTGCGTCGCGTCGAGGTTCGTGATATACGTCCCGTCACCCTGCCGGGTGCTGACGATCCCGAGGATCGACAGCGCCGACACCCCTTCGCGCAACGCCCCGCGCGAGACGCCCAGCGACTCGGCGAGGTCCTTCTCGACGGGCAGGCGGTCGCCGGGCCGCAGGACGCCGTCGAGGATCATCCGCTTGATGCTGTCCACTACATCGTCTGTGCGTGACATGGCAGGTAGGTTCCTAGAGTCCGGCCGGGGCGGGGAGTTCACCCGTCCACCACGGGCAGCGAGGGGGCGGAGGCCTGCCCGCACGTCGCCGTCGCCCATGGTCATCGGGTGGTCATCGGGAATCGGTGCTGCTCTACGGATACAGGACGCGACCTCGTACCGCTACTCGGCGGTCTGTGGCCTTCCCCGGCCCGGTCCCGCCCGGGCCCACTGCCCGGTGGCGCGGGTAACGCCCTCTCGTGGCCGCCCGCGACGTCCGGCTCCCTCCGTCGCCCACGTCCCACCCATCGCGACCTGGATTAGTGCCCAAAGGTTAGATGTTTCCCAGCGGTCGAGGGGCCAGATGACCTCCTTTCGGGCGGTTCTATAAGAATCGTTGACCGATACATCAAATCTTTGTAGCTTTGCCATCACCCCCTACACAGCCTCGTCACGCAGCCGGTCCCGCCGAACTCCGCCAGTCTCCTCGATGCCGGATTCGCAGCCCCATTGGCGCGGTGCCGGCCGTCGGCAAGGCCGCAGTGCGCTTGGAGAGCGAATGCCAGATCTGACGCGAAGGCAATTGATGAAGATCGGCACGGTCGGAGCCGGAGCTCTGATGCTGCCGATGCAATGGACAGCGGTCGCCCGAGCCGGATCGGTGGCGCCTTCGGAGGTGCGCGCGGCCGACGACCTGGCGCTGTGGTACGACAAGGGCGCCGGCACGGACTGGCTCCGCGCCCTCCCCATCGGCAACGGGCGCCTCGGTGCCATGGTGTTCGGCAACGTCGACGCCGAGCGGCTGCAGCTCAACGAGGACACCGTCTGGGGCGGAGGGCCGTACGACCAGAGCAACCCCAAGGGCCTGGCGGCGCTGCCGGAGATCCGGCGTCTCGTCTTCGAGGACAAATGGACCGAGGCCCAGAATCTGATCGACCAGAACATGCTGGGCAGACCCGCGGGCCAGCTCGCCTACCAGACGGTCGGCAACATCAGGTTGAACTTCCCCGGCACCAGCGGGTTCTCGGAGTACAACCGCCAGCTCGACCTCACCACCGCCACCACGTCCGTCAACTACCTTCTGAACGGCGTGCGGTACAGGCGTGAGGTGTTCGCGAGCGCACCCGACCAGGTCATCGTCGTTCGCCTGACCGCCGACAAGCCCGGCTCGATCACGTTCACGGCGACGTTCGACAGCCCTCAGCGCACGACACGCTCCAGCCCGGACGGCACGACGGTGGCGCTCGACGGCGTCTCGGGCAACTTCGAGGGCATCACCGGCTCGGTCAAGTTCCTGGCGCTGGCCCGGGCCCTCGCCGAGGGCGGCAGCGTCACCAGTTCCGGCGGAACGCTCCAGGTGTCCGCCGCCGACAGCGTGACACTGCTGATCTCCATCGGCTCCAGCTACGTGAACTACAAGGACGTCGGCGGCGACTACCAGGGCATCGCACGACGGCACCTCGAGGCCGCCCAGCAGACGCCCTACGACGAGCTGCGCAGCCGGCACGTGGCCGACTATCAGGCATTGTTCAAGCGGGCGACGCTCGAACTGGACCGTACAGACGCGGCCGACCAGCCCACGGACGTCCGGATCGCGCAGCACTCGGCCGTCGACGATCCGCAGTTCTCCGCCCTGCTGTTCCAGTTCGGCAGATACCTGCTGATCAGTTGCTCGCGTCCCGGGACCCAGCCGGCCAACCTGCAGGGCATCTGGAACGATTCCCTGACCCCGTCGTGGGACTCGAAGTACACCATCAACGCCAACCTGCCGATGAACTACTGGCCCGCCGGATCGACGAACCTGTCCGAGTGCTACGAGCCGGTGTTCGACATGATCCAGGACCTCACGGTGACCGGTGCCCGCACGGCCCAGGTGCAGTACGGCGCCGGCGGCTGGGTCACTCACCACAACACCGACGCGTGGCGGGCCACCTCGGTCGTCGACGGCGCGTTCTGGGGCATGTGGCAGACCGGCGGCGCGTGGCTGGCCACCATGATCTGGGACCACTACCTGTACACCGGCGACGTCGAGTTCCTCCGGAAGAACTACCCGGCGATGAAGGGCGCCGCCCAGTTCTTCCTCGACACCCTCGTGGAGGAACCGAAGCTGGGATACCTGGTCACGAACCCGTCGAACTCGCCCGAGCTCAGCCATCACGCGAACGCCAGCGTGGCCGCCGGTCCGACGATGGACAACCAGATCCTGCGGGACCTGTTCGACGGCTGCGCCGAGGCGAGCGAGGTTCTCGGCATGGACGCCGGCTTCCGGGCGCAGGTCCTGGAGGCCCGGAAGCGGCTGGCTCCGATGAAGATCGGCTCGCGCGGCAACATCCAGGAGTGGCTGTACGACTGGGTGGAGACCGAGCGGACCCACCGGCACATCTCGCACCTCTACGGTCTGCACCCCAGCCACCAGATCACCAAGCGAGACACCCCCGAGCTGTTCGAGGCCGCGCGGCGGACGCTGGAACTGCGCGGCGACGACGGCACGGGCTGGTCGCTGGCCTGGAAGATCAACTATTGGGCGCGGATGGAGGAGGGCAAACGGGCGCACGACCTGGTCCGCCTCCTCGTGACGCCGGCCAGGCTCGCCCCGAACATGTTCGACCTGCACCCTCCGTTCCAGATCGACGGCAACTTCGGCGCGACGTCCGGCATCGCGGAGATGCTGCTGCACAGCCGCAACGGCGAGCTGCACCTGCTGCCGGCCCTGCCGGAGGCCTGGCGGAAGGGACGGGTCAAGGGCCTGCGGGGCCGCGGCGGTTACACCGTCGGCGCGGCGTGGAGCGACGGGCAGGCCGACGAGTACCTCATCACGCCCGACCGTGACGGCGTCGTCAAGGTACGCGGCGCGATCTTCGCCGGGCGCTACAAGGTGGTCGACGACACACGCGGCGGCACGGCCCGCACCGAGAAGGCCGAGTCCGACCTGATCGAACTGACCGGGAAGGCCGGGCACGCCTACCGCGCCTACGCCCTGCAGAAGGTCAAGATCAGCGCGCCCGTCGAGGTGAGCCCGGGCCAGGAGGCGAAGGTCGGCGTCACCGTCCGGGCGGTCGAGATGCCGCTGGCGCCCAGGACGATCGTGACGGTCGAGGCTCCGGAAGGGTGGAGCGTCTCACCGGAGCGGGTCGAGCTGCCGCCCCTGCCGCCCGGCGCGGAGCGCACCGTCGATTTCACCGTCATCCCCGCCCAGGGCCAGGCCGCGGGCGACGTGGCCCTGATCGGCAAGGCGAGCGGCACCCAGGCCGGCAGCGACTGGACCGCGTCCGCGAAGGTCACGGTCCGGGTATGGGACGGCAGGGAGAAACCGCTGGAGGAGCTCTTCAGCAACGTCGCCGTCACCGACGACGCGAACACCGCTCCCGGGAACTTCGACGGCAACGGCGCCAGCATCTCCGCCCAGGCGCTGGCCCAGGCCGGTGTCACCCCGGGGAGCACCGTCACCAAGAACGGGGTGAACTTCACGTGGCCCGGCGTCGCGGTGGGCACCCCCGACAACGCCATCGCCTCGGGGCAGTCGCTCAAGGTGACCGGCACCGGCAAGACGCTCGGCTTCCTGTTGTCCGGCACGTACGGCGCGGTGTCCGGACCGGCCACCGTCGTCTACAAGGACGGCACGAGGCAGACCTTCACCCTCAGCTCGCCGGACTGGTACGGCGGACCCAGGCCGGAGGGCGACGCCGCCGTCGTGGCCGCCTACCAGAACCGGCCGAACAACCAGCGGCAGAACACCGCCGCCACCATCTACTACGCGGGCGTGTCCCTGCAGAACAAGGAGGTGTCCCGCGTCGACCTGCCCAACATCAGCGCGCGGGCGGCGAACGGGGTGGCGACCATGCACATCTTCGCCATCGCCATCGGCGGATAGCACCCGCCTGAGCTAGCCGGACGACGTGGCCGGGGGCGTGGTGTGGGACAACCCGCACCGCGCCCCCGGCTCACGCATGCCGATCGCCTCGCTTCGTGATCTTCCACGATCGATGAAACTTTCAGACATCCCATTTCTCGGCAGCCGGGGGATCATTGCTCTCCCATACGTGGGTGGGCTGCCGGCCGTGCAGGGGAGGGTTCGACGCTGCGGACGCGGCATGCGCAAACGTGTGGACTCGCGCTCCTCGTGCTCGTCTCCGCTTGTCGCGCGCCCTAGGATCAGCCGCGCCGGATCGCGTCGCCTTCCCGTCCGGCGGTGGGGGAGTGTAGACAGATCGCCGCGCTTGGCATACAACGACATCCAATGTCTCTGCGGTGACCGTCCTTTCATCTTCGTGAAACATCCCGGGGATCGTGTCCATAGCGTCCCGTTGTCGAATCCCCCGATCGTGAGAGGTGCCTCCCCATGTCCGCATCCTCGTTCCGGCTCAGTCGCAGGCAGTTGCTCGTCGCAGCGGGGGCCGCCACGGCCGCCGGTGTGCTGAAGGCCGGTCCCGCGTGGGCCACCGCCGGTCCGCAGAGCTACAGCCCGAGCTGGTCGTCGGTGGACCAGCACCCGCCGGCGGCCGAGTGGTTCCAGGACGCCAAGTTCGGCATCTACTACCACTGGGGCGTGTTCAGCGTCCCCGCGTACGCGAACGAGTGGTATCCGCGGAACATGTACAACAACGGGTCGAATGAGAACAATCATCACAAGAGCGTCTATGGCGACCCGTCGGTGTGGCCGTACCACAACTTCATCAACGGTGCGCGGGACAAGGCCGGCAACTGGGTGCAGTTCGCACCGAAGCTGACGTCGGCCGGGGGTAGCTTCGACCCGAACGAGTGGGCGCAGCTGTTCGCCGACGCCGGTGCCAGGTTCGCCGGGCCGGTGGCCGAGCATCACGACGGTTACTCGATGTGGAACAGCCGGGTGAACGAGTGGAACTCGGTCGCCACCGGCCCCAAGCTCGACCTGCTGCGGTTGCACGCCGACGCCATCCGGGCCAAGGGCCTGAAACTGCTCGTGGCCATGCACCACGCCTACAACTTCACCGGCTTCTACCAGTGGGTGCCGGCCCAGTCCTCGACCTCCCTGAAGAAGCTGTACGGCCAGCTTAGCTTCGCCGAGGAGCAGCAGCTGTGGTACGACAAGCTCAAGGAGGTCATCGACGGCTACCAGCCCGACATCATCTGGCAGGACTTCAACCTCAGCCGGCTGGATGAGTCCCGGAGGCTGGACTTCCTGGCGTACTACTACAACCAGGCGGTGGCCTGGAACAGGGACGTGGTGGCGACCTACAAGGACGGGTTCAACACCCGGGGCGAGGTCTTCGACTACGAGCGCGGCGGCCCGGCCGCCATCCAGAACCCCTACTGGCTGACCGACGACAGCATCTCCAGCTCCAGCTGGTGCTACACCGTCGGCATCGGCTACTACTCGCTCAACGCCATGCTGCACTCGCTGATCGACCGGGTCAGCAAGAACGGTAACATGCTGCTGAACATCGCCCCGATGGCCGACGGCACCATCCCGTCCGGGCAGCGGTCGATCCTGCTGGGCATCGGGGACTACCTCAAGCGATTCGGCGAGTCCATCTACGCCACCCGGGCCTGGGCGATCCACGGCGAGGGCCCCACCCAGATGGGCGGCGGTTCCTTCACCACGCCGCGGGCGGGCACCAACACCGACATCCGCTTCACCCGCAGCAAGGACAACACCGTGCTGTACGCCACCGTGCTGGGCTGGCCGGGCAGCACCCTGCACATCACGACGCTGAACTCCAACCGGATCAACCTGAGCAACCTGGCCTCGGTGCAGCTTCTCGGCTCCTCGGCCGGCCAGTACACCACTCTGCCCAACCGCACGCAGGATGGCTCGGGGCTGCACATCGCGATGCCCTCGTCGACCGCCCCGTTCAGCGCCCCGGCGTACGTGGTCAAGCTGACCTTCAACGGCCAGATCCCCGCCCTGGGCTCCGGCGGCACCCCCACCGGCTACGTGCGGATCGCCAACGTCGCCACCGGCCTGGTGCTGGACAGCGGCGGCAACGTGGCGTCGGGGTCGAACCTCAAGCAGTGGAACTGGGACGGCAGCACGAACCTGCAGTGGCAGCTGGTCGACCTGGGCGGCGGGTGGTATCGGATCGTCAACCGCACCAACGGCATGGTGGCCGACAGCTGGGGCAACACCGCCAACGGCGCCAACGCCAGGCAGTCGGCCTGGAACGGCGGCAACAACCAGCAGTGGCGCCTCAACGATCTGGGCAACGGCCGCTACCAGATCGTCAACCGCGGCACCGGGACGTCTCTCGACGGCATGGGCTACACCACCGCCGGCTCGGCCGTCGGCATGTGGACGCCCAACAGCAGCACCAACAACCAATGGACCATCACCGCGCTCTGACCAGACGCACCACGCATCCGCTCTCGACCCGTGCGGCTCGACGCGGGACACGGCTGCGACGACTTGTGCCTCAGCGCCTTAGCCTTCTCCCGCTCGGACACAGCTGCTGACCGTCACCTTCCTGGCGAGGGGAGGTCTCCGATGCGAAGGGACTTCGTTCCTCCGCGTCGGAGACCCTCGGGTGAGGGCCCCTCGATGGACGGCGTCGCGGCCGAGGGTGAGGCAGCGCCTCGCCCTTCGTCGTCCGCGGCGGACGGACAGGCTTGTCGCGAAGCGGCCCGGCAGCTCGTGGGAGCGGGGGTGGTCAACTGCCCGCGGCCATGGCTTTCAGCTCGTCGAACGACTCGCGAACGAGCCGGGCCAGGTCCGGCTCGCCGGTCCCGCTGATCCAGCGCTCGAACGCTATTTTGAACACGGCGATCCCCGCCTCGGCGGCCAGGCTCGCGGCCGGGTCCGGGACGCCGCGCCGCCGCAGGGCGTCGGCGAGCGCCGCGGACAACGACGCGAGCTTGATCAGCTCGCGTTCCCGGAGTTCCGCGTTGGCCGCGATGACGGCCTGCCGCTGCCGGGCGCTCTCGCGACGCTCGTCGAACAGGACGCCGACGCTCTCGACGGCTCCGGCGATCACCTCGATCGGCGCCGCGGAGTCCGGCGCGGCGCCGACGGCGTTCACGAGGTGATCCCGCAGCGTGCCCGAGCCCCAGAACAGCACCTCGCGTTTGTCGGCGAAGTGCCGGAAGAACGTGCGCTCCGTCAGCCCCGCCCGCTTGGCGATCTCAGCCACCGTGGTCTGCTCGTATCCGCGCTCGACGTAGAGCTCGATCGCCGCCTGCTCGAGACGGCCGCGCGCGTTCGGCTCCCATCGACCCATGCCCCGGATCCTACCCTGATGACAGCGACTGACATCAGTGCTATGTTGATGACAGTCACTGACATCGCCATCCGCTCGGGGTGCACGGGAGTCTCGGCGTGCACCGGTGCGGAGGGCAATCGACCACTTGGAGTACGTCATGCGCGTATTCGTCACCGGCGCATCCGGCTGGATCGGCTCCGCCGTCGTCCCCGAACTCATCGACGCGGGGCACGAGGTCGTCGGCCTGGCGCGGTCCGACGCCTCGGCCGCCGCACTCACCAGGGCCGGGGCGCAGGTGTGCCGTGGCACCATCGACGATCTCGACACCCTGCGGAGCGCGGCCGCGGCGTCGGACGGCGTGATCCACCTCGCGTTCAAGCACGACATCGCCTTCACCGGCGACTTCCAGGGCGCCGCCGACGCGGATCGCCGCGCCGTCGAGACGTTCGGCGAGACGCTCGCGGGCTCCGATCGGCCGTTCGTCCTCGCCTCCGGACTCCTCGGGCTCACACCGGGGCGGGTGGCGACAGAACGGGATGGGCGTGACCCCGGCTCCGACGCGGGCCACGAGGGCCCGCGGGCCCGGCAGGCCACCGCGCTGAGGACGCTCGACCTCGCCTCCCAGGGCGTCCGCTCGTCGGTGCTGCGCCTGCCCCCCACGGTGTACGGCGAGGGAGACCACGGCTTCATGGCGGCCCTGGTCGGCATCGCCCGCGACAGGGGCGTCTCCGGTTACGTCGGGGACGGGTCCAACCGCTGGCCCGGCGTGCATCGGCTCGACGCCGCGCACCTGTTCCGCCTCGCACTGGAGCAGGCCCCGGCGGGATCCGTGCTGCACGCGGTCACCGACGAGGGCGTGCCGATCCGCGCCGTCGCCGAGGTGATCGGCCGCCACCTCGGCCTGCCGGTGGTCTCGATTCCCCGCGAGGAGGCGGGCGAGCACTTCTCCTGGCTGGGCGGCATGATCGGGACCGACGCCCCGGCGTCCAGCGCCCTGACCCGTGAACTGCTGGGATGGCAGCCGGTGCAGCCGGGGCTGATCGACGACCTCGACAAGGGCCACTATTTCCGTGCCGGGTGACCGGCGACCGCCGGCGCGGCGGTGCGGGCTTGTCAGGGCCGGGGGAGGGCGATCGAGGTCGCGATGTGCCCGTCGCTCACCAGCCACCGGCCCTGCAGGGCGTTCGTTCCCATGGCCGGGTCGGCGGCCAGGAGCCGTGCGCGGAACGTACCGGAGGGCTCGATGTCCACGACCGCCTCGGAGAAGTCGAGCCAGCGGCCGGTCAGCGGAAACCACACCTTGTAGACGGACTCCTTGGCGCTGAACAGGATTCTGTCCCAGCAGACCTCGCCGTCCGCGCCGCCCAGCGCCCGGAGGGCGGCGATCTCCTCGGGCGAGGCGATCGTGGCAAGGACCTCCTCCGGGAGGGGTTCGTGCGGTTCCGCGTCGATGCCGACCGCGCGGGCGACGTCCGCGGAGGCGACGGCCGCCGCGCGGTAGCCCGAGCAGTGCGTGATGCTGCCGACCGTGCCCGCGGGCCAGACGGGCGCGCCCCGCTCGCCGCGCGGGATCGGCACCGGCGTCACGCCGATCCGGGCCAGCGCGAGCCGGGCGCAGTGGCGTCCGGTGACGAACTCGCGTCGCCGCCGGTCGACGGCCCGCGCGATGAGCGGCCTCTCTTCCGGGAACAGCGTCTCCTCCGGCACGTCGCCGAACTTCTCGGCCGACGCCACCCACGGCGGCAGGATCTCGCTGATCATGCGGCGGTGCACCGTCCCCCCATGCTGCCCTCCGAAGCGCTGTCGCAGATAAGCGGTGGGAGTCGCCTGCGCCGCGGCGGGGAGTTCTCCCAGGAGGGCACCGAGGTTATCGCAGACAATGGCTTACTTTCTGGGATAACTAGTGTGGTGACGACCGAATCCAACGCCGGATGGCGCTACTACGAGGGGCAACACCGTGTGGCGGCCCAGTCGACCAGGGGGTGCGGCAGACCGTTGTGCAACAGTGGGAGCCGTGCAACAGTGGGAGCCGTCCGACCCCGCCACCGGCCTGCCGATCCGGCAGTAGACGGGATGGTCGTGGGAATCACCGCAGGAGCCCCAAACGACGATCATCTCGATCGCTTCCGGCCTCAGTCCGTCGGCACGCTTTCTCGCAGACGGGGGGCGTTCGCAAGACCGAGCCGTTACAGCGAGCGGTTGCTCGCGGCGGCGAACATCGGATGGTTCTCAGGGGAGCGGCCAGTTGCGTAGGGCGGCTTCGGCCATCTCCTGGAGTTCATCGCGGCCGACGCCACTCGCGGCTTGCACGGCGATGCCGAATGCCAAGGTGGTGACATAGCGGGCAAGGAGCCCCGGATCGGTATCCGGAGGCAGATCGCCGTCGTCGACGGCTCGCTGGAACCGCTCTCGGACGCGGGCGCAGCCGTTGTTGCGCCAGGCGGCGAGAAGGTCACGGACTCCACGCCCGGAGTCGCTGGCGGCCAGGGCGCCCTGGACGCCCAGGCACCCGTGGGGGTGGGCCGGGCGGGTGGTGGTTCGGACGGTGCCGGCCAGGATCGCGGTGGCGACGCCCAGGGCGGTCGGCTCCTCCAGGGCCCGGGCCAGGTATGCGCTCGGGCCTTCGGTGTAGCGCTCCAGGGCCTTGCGAAACAGCTCTTCCTTGTTGCCGAAGGCTGCGTACATGCTTTTGGCGGAGATGCTCATCGCCTCGGTCAGCCTGGCCAGGCTGGCTCCCTCGTAGCCGTGCTCCCAGAAGACCAGCATGGCGCGCTCGAGAGCGTCGTCGGCGTCGAATCCTCGCGGCCGGCCCATGAGACCGCTCCGGTTAGTCTCCACCCCCGCAGCCTACCCCTTCCGCAGCGATCGCTGCAGAAGTGCTACCGTTCGACTTCTGCAGCGATCGCTGCAGAAGTCGAAAGAGGTTATTCACATGGGACTACTTGAGGGCAAGACCGCTCTCGTCACCGGCGGCAGCAGCGGAATCGGCCTGGCCAGTGCCCGACGGCTGGCAACCGAAGGCGCACACGTGTTCATCACCGGCCGGCGCAAGGCCGAACTCGACGCGGCCGTCGAAGCGATCGGCTCAGCGGCTACCGCGGTGATCGGCGATATCTCGAACCTCACCGACCTGGACCGGATCTACGAGACGATCCGCAGCCGGGGGCGGGGCTTGGACGTCCTGTTCGCGAATGCCTCCGTCGCCGCGTTCGTGCCGCTTGAGCAGGTCACAGAGGAGCACTTCGACACCCTCTTCGGCATCAACGTCCGGGGCACGCTGTTCACCGTTCAAAAGGCCCTGCCCCTGCTCAACGACGGCGCCTCGGTGATCTTGAACGGCTCTACCAACGTGGACGTCGGCGCGGAGGCGTTCGGAGTGTACGCGGCGACCAAGGCCGCCACCCGATCGTTCGCCCGGACCTGGGCCAACGAACTCAAGGGACGCGGCATCCGGGTCAACACCATCACGCCCGGCCCGACCGACACCCCTGGTCTGTCGGGGCTCGCTCCCGACCCGGAACAGGCCGCCGCCCTCAAGCAGCACCTGGCCACACAGGTGCCGCTGGGCCGGCTCGGGCGCCCGGAGGAGATCGCCGCCGCCGTGACCTTCCTCGCCTCCGAGCAGAGCAGCTTCATCACCGGTTCGAGCCTGTACGTCGACGGCGGCCTGAACCAGATCTGAGTTCCGTGGCCGCACATCCGGCGAGGACGACACCTGGCCGGCCGCGCTCGCTCGGGCGGGCGAGCCCGGCAGCCTCGATCGCAAGCCGGCCGGCGGACAGAGGCCAAGCCCCCAGCAGCACGAAGGTGATCCAGTGCACCAGCGGCTTCCTGCCGCTGGGCACCGGACACGAGCCACGCTGCTGAACGCGGCGCGCCAGGCGCTCGCCGCGGTCTCGGCCTGCTACCGGCGCCTCGCCGAGCAGACCCGCGGCCAGGGCATCACCGCCGACGGCTCGGCCGAGGAGCCGATCCCGGCCGACCGGGGCCTGCCCGGCCACGGCGATCCACTACCGCTTCCCGATTGACGCTCGATCACGGCGAGCGATCAGCGGGCCCATCCGCGGACCGGAACCGGCCTGGTGCCGAGCCGGCCGCGTCGGCCGGCCCCTGCCGGAGGGCTGCCGCGCGCTCCTCGCGGCGGTTCCTGTACTGGCTCGCCCCCACGGAGATCACGAGGCAGGCGCAGATGACCGTGAGCGACAGCCATACAGGGATCTTGTACACGTCCGCCAGGAGCATCTTCGCGCCGACGAACACGAGGATCGCCGCCAGGCCGTACCGCAGATAGCCGAACCGGTGCATGGCCCCGGCCAGGAGGAAGTACATCGCCCGCAGCCCCAGGATCGCGAACGCGTTGGAGGTGAAGACGAGGAACGGCTCGGAGGTGACGGCGAAGATCGCCGGGATCGAGTCGACGGCGAAGACGATGTCGCTGGTCTCCACCGCGACCAGGACGGCCAGCAGCGGCGTCGCGGCCCACCGGCCGCCGGGCCGTCCGTCCGCGTCCTGCCGTACGAGGAACCGCTGGCCCTGGAAGGAGTCGGTCACGGGGATGAGCCGGCGCATCGCGCGCAGCACCGGGTTGCGGTCGGGGTGCACCTCGATCGCCGAATGCCTGGCCATCTTCACGCCGGTGTAGAGCAGGAACGCGCCGAAGACGTACAGGATCCAGTGGAAGCGGTCGAGCAGGACGGCGCCTGCGCCGATGAACGCCGCGCGGAAGACCAGTGCGCCGAGCACGCCGAAGAACAGCACGCGATGCTGCAGTTCGCGGGGGACCGCGAAGAACGAGAACAGCAGCGCGATCACGAAGACGTTGTCGACGGCCAGGGACTTCTCGATGAGATAACCGGCCAGGTACTGCCCGCCCGCGTCCGGCCCCCAGACCAGCCAGACCACGACCCCGAAGCCGAGGCCCAGCGCGATCCACACTCCCGACCAGGCCAGCGCCTCGCGGACGCCCACCACGTGGGCGCGGCGATGGGCGAACAGGTCCACGGCGAGCATGGCAAGGATGACCGCCAGAACCACGGCCCAGATCCACAGGGGCACAGACATCGTCAACCTCCTCACCGCCGCATGGGCGGGCTCGGCAGGCCGACGGTCTCCCCGTGCCACCGCCAGCGGTGACCCTCGCGCCGGGACGCCCTACGACGGCGGCCGTGATGACGACGCTGAGGAAGCCGGGTACTCCCCCTCGAACTGTGTTCAAGTATTCACGAAATCAGTTTCGTGCGTCAACCGCAGCCCCGAACAGTTCGAGGAACTCGCCGATGTGCCGGTGCCGCTCGATCGGGTGGCGGAACGGGGCGAGCGGGTTGATCGTGTAGTGGTTGCGCCGTCCCACGCGCTCACGGCGCAGGTAACCGGCCGCCTCCAGGTCGGAGACGATCGCCTGGGCCGCCCGCTCGGTGATGCCGACCGACTCGGCGACGTCTCGCAGCCGCGCGTCGGGATCGCGGGACAGCGCGAGCAGGACGTGGGCGTGGTTGGTGAGGAACGTCCAGCCGCCCGCAGGGGAGGAGGTGCTCATACCTCATTATGCGATGGGCGATTCACGAAACCCAGGTCGGCCACCCGCGGCGCCGTCATGGCGAAGACCGGCCCTGGCCGTCGAGGCGTACGTGCACGCGGAGAAGTGGGCCGCATATCGGGCAGAATGGGGCTTTCGGGATCTTTGGGAGGCCTCACGTGACCATCGACGTCGAACAGGTACGGGCGGATACGCCGGGGTGTGAGCACGTCGTCCACCTCAACAACGCCGGTTCGTCCTTGCCGCCCCGTCAGGTGACCGAGGCCGTGGTCGACCACCTGCGTCTGGAAGAGCGCGTCGGCGGCTACGAGGCGGCCGCCGCCACGCTCGATCTGTCCGAGCGGACCTACGACGCGCTGGCCGATCTCGTCGGCGCGGACCGCGACGAGATCGCCCTCGTGGAGAACGCCACCCGCGCCTGGGACATGGCCTTCTACTCTCTGCGGTGGAAGCCGGGCGACCGCATCCTCACCTCGCGCGCCGAGTACGCCAGCAACGCGATCGCCTTCCTGCAGATCGCCAGGCGGCACGACGTGCGGGTCGAGGTGGTGCCCGACGACGAGACCGGTGCCCTGTCCGTCGAGGCGCTGCGGGACATGATCGACGAGCGGGTCAAGCTGATCGCCGTCACCCACGTGCCGACCCAGGGCGGACTGGTCAACCCGGCGGCCGAGATCGGCGCCGTGGCGCGGGAGGCCGGGGTGACGTTCCTGCTGGACGCCTGTCAGTCGGTCGGGCAGTTGCGGGTCGACGTCCGCGAGATCGGTTGCGACCTGCTGTCCGCGACCGGCCGCAAGTTCCTGCGCGGGCCGCGCGGCACCGGGTTCCTGTACTGCTCGCGGCACATCCTCGACCGCCTGGAGCCGCCGTTCCTCGACCTGCACGCCGCCACCTGGACCTCCGCCGACTCCTATGAGGTGCGCGGCGACGCCCGGCGGTTCGAGAACTGGGAGGGCTACGTGGCCGGCAAGATCGGTCTCGGCGTGGCCGCCGACTACGCGCTGAGCCTCGGGCTCGACGCCATCGAGGAGCGGGTGACCGGCCTCGCCGAGGCGCTGCGCGGGCGGCTGGCCGCGCTCCCCGGAGTGACCGTGCACGACCGGGGCGCGCGACGGTGCGGCATCGTGACGTTCACCGTGGACGGGCACGACAGCCGGGACGTGGCCGCCCGGCTGTCGGCCGCGAAGGTCAACGTCTCGGTGTCCGCCGCGTCCTCCGCCCGGTGGGACTTCGAGGCCCGCGCGCTGCCCTCGCTCGTGCGGTCCTCGGTGCACTACTACAACACCGAGGAGGATCTGGACCGGCTGTGCGAGTCGCTGCCCTCGGCGTGAGCTAGAGGCTCCAGTCGATGACCGGCCCCGCGGGCACGATGCGCAGCGGGTTGATCTTCGGGTGGGTGCCGTAGTAGTGCCGCTTGATGTGGTCGAAGTTCGTCGTGCCGCCGAAGGCGGGGTTCGCGTACAGGTCGCGGGCGTAGCGCCAGAGGTTGGGGTAGTCGGCCAGGCGGCGGAGGTTCGCCTTGAAGTGGGTCACGTACACCGTGTCGAACCGGGCCAGCGTGACCCACAGGCGCACATCGGCCTCGGTGAGCCGGTCGCCGAACAGGTAGCGGCGGCCGGCCAGGCGCTCCTCGAGCTCGTCGAGCGCCGCGAACAACGTCGTCACGGCCGCGTCGTACGCCTCCTGGCTCTCGGCGAAGCCGCACTTGTACACGCCGTTGTTGACGTCGGCGTACACGCGCTCGTTGAGCGCGTCGATGTCGCGCCGCAGGTCCTCCGGGTAGAGGTCCATTCCCGGCCTGGCCCACCGTGCGAACGCCTGGCCGAGGTCGAGGCTGATGTCGGGGAAGTTGTTGCTGACGATCCGGCGGGTGCGCCGGTCCCACAGCACGGGCACCGACACGTGGCCGTCGTAGCCGGGCTCGGTCGCCTCGTACGCCTCCCGCAGCAGGGTGAAGCCGTTGAGGTCGTCGGGACCGTGGCCGGGGCCCTCGCGGAACGCCCACCCGCGCCCGTCGCGGACGGGATCGACGACGGACATCGACACGACGTCCTCCAGGCCGAGGAGCGCCCGCACGATGACCGAGCGGTGGGCCCACGGGCAGGCCAACGACACGTACAGGTGGTACCGGCCGGGCTCGGCGGGATATCCGCCGCTCCCGTCGGCCGTCACTCGGTCGCGGAAGCGGTACAGGGGCCGCTCGAACGACCCGTCCGGCCGGGTGGCCGCCTTGATCGTGTAGTCGCCGTAGGCCGCGAAGTCCACCGGACTCGCGACGGGGGCCGTTGTCGTCACGCCGCCACCGTCCTCTCGTCTCCGACGAGACGAGAGTAACGGGAGCCGGTGACATGACCGGCCATGGCATCGACGGCGCAGCCGGCCACCCCTCGCCGTCCTCGCGACTGATGACCTCCAGCCCCGACCTCTGACCGCGCCACGCCGCCAAAGCCTCTGAAAGGCGTCGTACTCGCTGCGCCGGCAGGCCGGGTCGACCCACCATCGGGCCGGCATCGCGGGAGCGGCCGCGTCGGACGGCGGTGCCGCGCCTGCGCGCCGCGTGACCGGTGCGGGGCGCCGCCCGCCGTCGGCAGGGGGCCGGTCAGTGGGCCGGGCCCATGTGTGCTGGTCCCGTCGTGCGGAAGCCGCCGGGCTGCCCGCGCTCCATCATGCCGAACCGCATGGTCGCCAGGCCGAAGAGCAGGATGAGCGCGCCGACGACCACGTTGCTGATGATCGTCGAGGTGGTCGCCATGCCTCCGCGGATCACCCAGGGGGCGATGATGGTCCAGATACCGAGCAGCGGGGCGACCCAGGAGATTCCGTAGGTGCGCCCGAACGCCGAACTGTACCCCATCGCCAGGAGCGCCACGGCGAGGCCCGTGATCAGGTTGTTCACGGCAAGCGGAGTTCGCGTGCCGCTGAATCCGACGATCCACGGCGAGAGCGCTAGATACAGGCCGCTCAAGAGCGTGAGACCGTCGGCGAGCTGCGCGGCGGGATTCGCCGCGGCGGCCTCGTAGCGAGCGCGCATCTGCATGATGTCGGGATGCGTCCCGATGTCGGCACCGTGTGTCATACGTCACACCACCCTTCAGAGGTGTGTGCTGTAGTCCTTATTCCTAGCGTACGCCCGATTCGTCACCTTTTCCCGTTTTGGTGGGATTGTGTTTGCGGGGTGTGAGCGGCGACACGCCGGGCGGCGTTTAGCCCCTTCACCAGCGGAAAGAGGGAGTTCGTCAGCTTCTGGAACCGAGAGGAGAGCCCGGATGAGCACGGAGGACAAGTTCCGCAACAAGTCGGAAGAGGTCGCCGGCAAGGCCAAGGAAGGGCTCGGCAGGGTCACCGACGACGAGAGCCTGGAGGCCGAGGGCCGGGCCGACCAGTCCAAGAGCCACATGAAGCAGGCCGGTGAGAAGGTCAAGGACGCCGCCGGCAAGGTGAAGGACGCCTTCAAGGACTGACCCGCGCGACGACGATTTCGCGGGAGGCGACAGGCCGTACAGGGCCCGTGCGAACGGGTCGGTGGCCGTCGCCGGGAGACGAGGGGCCGCCGAGCCGGGCACGATGTGCCCGGCGCTCCCGTCCCCTTGATGGTGTGGAGAGCGGCCGGCTCCCTAGGGAGCCGGCTTCCGCGTTCACCGGGCGTTCAACTGTGCTTTCACTGGCTGTGGCTCACGTGATGACGGGCGACGGTCGTCTCCGGACCCGTGATTCGGGCGGGCGACGCCGGCCCGCGATGACGAAAGACGTCCGCCGGTCAGGTCGCGTGCGGCAGTGAGACGCGGAAAGTCGACGTCACAAGAGCCTGGATGAGACGCACGAGCAGCGCCTCCAGGACCATGAGGGCCGCCCGGGAGAGTACGGCGGCGAGGAACTCAGACACTTCACACCTCGATAGGACAAATCGGCTTCTAGGGAAGAGTGACGCATCAACCTCCCAAAACGGCGTAGTTAAGGTTACCGTTCGGTGAACGGTCGGTGACCGTTGCGGATACACGTCCTGATCATGCGTCCCCTGCCATGTCCCCGATCATGATTGGTCCCTGCGTGGCCGGGCGTGCCGCGGCCTCGCATCGCCCCCTGCCGGTCCTCCGCCGGCTGCCTCCGGACGCGCGCCGGTCGCGCGGTGCCGCCGGTTCGCGGACCCGCGCGAGGCGCCCTGCGTTACTTGGCGCCGGCCCTGGTGCGCCGGGTGGTGGTGGCGGGGGTCTTCGCCTCGCCCTTGGCCGTGGTGGTTCTCCTCCCGGCCGCCCGACCCGTCGTCGGCGCCGCCGGCTCCTGCATGGTTCCGGCTCCGGTGGCGGCCGTCCCCGGAGTGGGCGCCGCCGTCCCGCGGGTCTCCCGCTGCGGGCCGCCCAGCGGGGACCAGCGCTGCTCGCGGGCCCTGGCGCGCTGGGCGATCAAGGTGCCCGCGCCGATCGCCGCCGCCACCGGCCATTCGAGGATGCCGAGCGCGGCCAGCGCACCGAGACCGCCGTAGTACATGATGCGCTCGGGCGGCGGAAGGAACGTCCGGGCGACGTCCATGGCGTGCCCGACGTCACGGCCGCTGATGTGCGGCATTTCCACGTGCGGCAGGTGCATTTCGGGCGCCCGCAGCTGGAGTCGCAGGAACGGCAGGTTCAGGTCCAGCTGAGGCCGGTGCTCCTCCTTCATCTCCATGCCCGGGCCGGTGGGCGGAGTGGGCGTGGGTGTGGGCGGCTTGGTCGTCGTCCGGGCACGGGTCGTCCGGCCCCGGGCGGTCGTCGTGCCGGTCGTGGCCGTGCCGGCAGTCGTGCCTGCCGTGGTCGTGCCCGGCGTCGCCTCGGTCGTGGTCATGGATCCTCCCCGATGACGTGTCCCCCGACGCGGATCTCTGCCGACCCGCGAGAGCTTCGGGAAAATGACCTTTCTATCCTCTATCGAGCCTCCTGTGGTTGCTGGTGCTGATAGCGACTATTTGCCCATTTTTGCCGGTGCTTTCGTCTCCGAACCCCCCTGCGCGAGGATGGCGGGCATGACACGGATAGGGATCTTGCTGTTCGACCGGGTGGAGGAACTGGACGCGGTGGGTCCGTGGGAGGTCTTCGGCGTGTGGGCCAAACTGCGTCCGGACGAGGCGGAGGTCGTCGCGTTCGCGCCTCGGGCGGGAGCCGTACGGGCATCCAAAGGGCTCACCCTGCACGCCGACAGGTCGGCGGCCGACGTCGGCCACCTCGACGTCCTCGTGCACCCGGGCGGGGCCGGGACCCGTCCCCAGCTCACGGACCCGGACCACCTCGCATGGGTGCGGGACCAGTGCGAACGCGTGCCCCTGATGACCAGCGTCTGCACCGGATCGCTCGTCTTCGCCGCGGCCGGGCTGCTGGCGGGCCGCCCCGCGACCACGCACTGGGGCGCCCTCGACCTGCTCGCCGAGCTGGACCCGACCATCGACGTCCGCCGCGAGGAGCGCTTCGTCGACGACGGCGACATCGTCACCTCGTCCGGGGTGTCGGCGGGCATCGACATGGCGCTCCACCTGGTGGCACGGCTCGCGGGGGTCGAGCGGGCCCGCGAGGTGCGCCGGCACATGCAGTACGACCCGGAGCCGCCTGTGTAGTGAAGCGGCTCGACGGTCTACCGGTCGAGGACGTGCAGCGCGCGGGAGCCGGTGCTGAGCAGCTCCGGTCCCTCCTCACCGCACACGACCACGTCGGCCACCCGGGCGCCGAAGAGGTCGGGCAGGTAGATGGCGGGCTCCAGGCAGACGGTCATCCCGGCCTCGAACCTCTCCCCGGCCGCCAGCCAGGGCCCCTCCGCCGGGCTCAGCCCGATGCCCCGGCCGGCCCGGGCGGCGGCGTAGTCGCCGTAGCCGCTGCCGTCGATGACCTCGCCGGCGATCGTCGCGGCCTCGGCGCAGGCCACTCCGGGCCGTACGCGGTCGACGGCGGCCCGCTGGGCGGCGAGGACGACCGAGTACATGGCGTCGAAGTCCTCCGGCGGCTCGGCGACCGCGAAGACCCGGGCGACCTCGGCGCAGTAGCCGTTCCAGCGTCCGCCGACCGAGACGAGCAGCGCGTCGCCGGGGTTGATCACCCGCTCGCACGGCCGGTGACGCGCGTCGGCGGAGTGCTCGCCCGCGGCGACGAGCACGGAGGGCGCCCCTTCGCAGCCCGTCTCGGCGAGCATCGCCCGCAGCCTGCGGGCCATCGCCTGCTCGGTCGCGCCGAACCACGCCAGTTCGCGCGCGGCGAGCAGCACGGCGTCGGCCGCCGCGGCGGCGTGCCGCATCGCGGCCACCTCGTCGGTCCGCTTGCGCAGGCGGAGCGGCGCGAGCACGGCCGAGGCCAGCACGAGTTCCGCGTCCAGGCGCAGCGCGAACAGCTCGGCGGCGTGCATCTGCGGGTCCACCGCCACGCGGCGGGCCGTCGGCGGCACGAGGGCCGCCGCCTGCGCGGGGTCGTCGGCCGGAGCGGGCGGCCCGTCGAGCGCCACCACGAGGTAGCTCTCCTCGCCGCCCGCGGCCGACGGCGGGGCCGCCCGCAGATACCGGAAGTCCGGGGAGGGCCGCAGCACGAGGGCGTCGATGCCCGCCCCGGCCATCCCGGCGCGTACGTCCTCCAGCATGAGCGGGTCGATCATGACGTGGAGGACGGCTCCGGCGCGTGCAGCCAGCAGGCCGCCGGCCCGAAGTCCGGCTCCCGCTCCCGGCACACGTCCATGACGAACGGGCAGCGGGGATGGAACCGGCAGCCCGCCGGGGGATCGGCGGGGTCGGGCACGTCCCCGGGCAGCTCGGCGGGCAGCACCCCGGCGCCGTCGGGGGAGGGGATCGCGGCGAGCAGCGCCCGCGTGTACGGGTGCTTCGGGTCGGCCCACACCTCCGCGGTCGGCCCTGTCTCCACGACCTTGCCGAGGTACATGACCGCGATCCGGTCGGCGATCAGCCGTACGACGGACAGGTCGTGGCTGATGAACAGCAGACCCGCGCCGGACTCCACGGCGAGGTCGCGCATCAGCCGGGCCACCTGCGCCTGGGCGGAGGCGTCCAGGGCGGAGATCGGCTCGTCCCCGATCAGCAGCGAGGGCCGGGCGGCGAGCGCCCGCGCGATCGCGACGCGCTGCCGCTGTCCTCCGGAGAACTCGTGCGGGTATCGGCCGGCGAACGCGCGCGAAAGCCCGACCCGTTCGAGCAGGTCGTCGGGCTCGGTCGCGGTGTCGCCCGCCGTACGCAGCCCGTCGGCGATCTGCGCGCCGACGCGGCGGCGCGGGTTCAGCGAGGAGTACGGATCCTGGAACACCATCTGCACGCCGGTCAGCGCCGGGTCCCTGCGGCGCAGCCCGAGGGGCGTCACCGGGTGCCCGCCGACGAGGATCCGTCCCGAGGCCGCGCCGTGCAGCCCGCACACCGCCCGGGCCAGGGTGGACTTGCCGCATCCCGACTCGCCGACCAGGCCGACGACCTCGCCGGCGGCGACGTGCAGGCTGGCCCCGGCCACGGCCTTCACGACCGGGCGGCCCGGCGTGCGATGCTCCACGACCAGGTCCTCCACGGACAACAGGGGCCCAGTAAGAGGCACGGTCATGGCGAGTTCTCCCCAGGAGGCACGGGCAGGGCGTCGAGCAGCGAACGGGTGTAGGGGTGGCGCGGCTCGCGCAGCACCTGGCCGCGCGGGCCGGTCTCCACGACCAGCCCGTCCTTCATCACGCTCACTTCGTCGGCGACCGCCGACATCACGCCGAGGTCGTGGGTGACGAGGAGGACGGCGAGGCCGAGGTCGTCGCACAGGCCGCGCAGCAGGCGGAGGATCCCGGCCTGCACGGTCACGTCGAGCGCGGTCGTCGGCTCGTCGGCGATGAGGACCTCGGGCTCGCAGGCCAGCGCGACGGCGATGGCGATCCGCTGCCGCATGCCGCCGGAGAACTGGTGCGGATAGCGCTTCAGCGCCTCCTCCGGGCCGGGGATGCGCACCTTGGCGAGCAGGCCGGCGGCCCGCTCGCGCGCTTCCTTCCTGCCGATGCCCAGGTGGTGGCGCATGTGCTCGGTGAGCTGCCGCTCCACCGTCAGCATCGGGTGCAGGCTGGTCGCCGGGTCCTGGAAGACCATGGCGATCTTCGCGCCGCGCACCTCGTTGAGCTCACGGGCCGGCATCCCCAGCAGGTCCCGGCCGCCGAAGGCGATCCGTCCCGACGCGCGGGAGCCGTGGGGGAGCAGGCCGAGCACGGCGAGGCCGGTCATGGTCTTGCCCGAGCCGCTCTCGCCGGCGAGGCCGTGCACACGGCCCGCCTCCAGGCTCAGGTCGACGCCGTGCAGGACGTCGTGGCCGCCGATCGACACCCGCAGCCCCTCGATCGTCAACGTCGCCGTCCCTGATTCGGCTGTCACAGGGCACGCTCCTTGATCGCCCGGGCGGTACGCGGGTCGAGCGCGTCGCGCAGCGTGTCGCCGAGGAAGTTGAACGCGAGGACGACCGTCAGGATCGCGAGCCCGGGGAACGTCGCGACCCACCAGCTGTCGAAGACATCCACCCCGGCGGCGACCATCGCGCCCCACTCGGGCGACGGCGGCTTGGCGCCGAGCCCGAGGAACGACAGGCCCGACAGCAGCAGCAGCGCGGTGCCGATGTCGAGGGTGGCCAGCACCAGGACGGGCCCGGTGACGTTCGGCAGCACGTCCACCCGCAGCGAGCGCCAGGCGGAAAAGCCCAGCAGCCGCCCGCTCAGCACGAACTCCCGCTCCCGTACGCCGAGCACGAGCCCGCGGGTCACCCGCGCGTACGCCGGCCAGGCGACGACGAGCACGGCGAGCACCGCGTTGCCGAGGCTCGCGCCGAGGGCGGCGGCGACGACCATCGCGAGGATGACGGTGGGGAAGGCGAACACGAGGTCGGCCAGGCGCATGATCGTCTCGTCCACCCACCGGCCGAAGTATCCGGCGCAGGCGCCGAGCAGGCCGCCGATCAGCACCGACAGCACCACGAGCAGCAGCGTGAGCGGGATGGACACCCGCGCGCCGTACATGATCCGGCTGAGGATGTCGCGGCCGAGCTGGTCGGTGCCGAGCCAGTGGCCCGGGCCGGGCGGCGCGAGCCTGGGCAGCTCCTGCGCCAGCGGGTCGTGCGGCGCGAGCGCCGGCGCGGCCAGCGCGACCATGATCCAGGCCAGCGCGACGACGGTGCCGACGATCGCCAGCGGCCGCCGCCACGCCTGCGGGAGGCGGCTCACGCGGGTGCGCGCGAACAGGCCGGCGCGCTTCATGAGACCCTCACCCTCGGGTCGATGACGCCGTAGAGCACGTCGACGACCAGGTTGATGACGAGGTAGACCACGCCCACCACGAGACCGACGCCCATGACGGCGGGCAGGTCGAGGGTGGTGGCGCTCTTGTAGGCGTACTGGCCGACCCCCGGCCAGGCGAAGACGGCCTCCACCAGCACGGTGCCGGACAGCAGGCTGCCGAACGCCAGGCCGGCGACGGTGATGACGGGCACGAGCGCAGGACGCAGGACGTAACGGAACAGCACCACCCGGCCGGGCAGGCCCTTGGCGCGGGCGGCGCGTACGTAGTCCTGCCCGAGCACCTCAAGCACGGCCGAGCGGGTGAACCGCGTCAGCAGGCCGATCGTGTAGAGGGCCAGCACGAGCGCCGGCGCGGCCAGGTGGCCGACGGCAGAGGAGAACGCGTCCCAGCGTCCCGACAGCAGGGCGTCGACCGTGTACAGGCCGGTGACCTGCGGCGGCGGGGTCATCCCCGGATCGATGCGGCCGCTGCCCGGGGTGACCTGCAACCGGAAGAAGAACACGTAGAACGCCACCAGCGCGAGCCAGAACGTCGGCACCGAGATGCCGACCAGGCTCAGCACCCGCAGCACGTGGTCGGAGAGCCGGTCGCGGCGCAGCGCCGCGACCACCCCGAATCCGACGCCGAGGACCAGCGAGACGAGGATCGCCGCCCCGGCCAGCTCCAGCGTGGCCGGCACGGACTCGGCGAGGTCGTCCAGCACCGGGCGGTGGCTCTGCTGGCTCGTCCCGAGGTCGCCGTGCAGCAGTCCTTCGAGGTGCATCAGGTATTGCTGCGGCAGCGGCCGGTCGAGGCCGTGATCGGCGCGCCACTGGGCCACGATCGCCGGGTCGCCGAGAGCCCGCTGGCCGAGGTTGGCCGACACCGGGTCGCCCGGCACCAGGTTGGTCAGCACGAAGGTGACCAGCGTGATCCCCACCGCCAGCAGCACCGCCGTGACGATCCGCCGGACCAGGAACCGGGCGAGCGGGCTGCGCAGTGCCCGGTTCCCCGTACGGCGGCTACTTGGCGCCGAGGCCGGCGACATTGATCGTCCACACGGGGTGGTACTCCACACCGGTGACGGACGCCGCCGTCACGATGTTCTGGCCGGGCTGGATCAGCGGCATGAACGGACCGGTCGCATTGAGCTTCTGCTGGAAGTCGGTGTACGCCTGCTTGCGGTCGTCGTCGATCACCGCGGCGCCGGCCTTGTCGGCCGCGGCCTCGACGTCCTTGTCCGCGCCCGCCTTCCATCCGGCCCGCAGGCCGACCAGCTTGCCCGGGGCGAACGACAGGTAGTTGCTGGGATCGGGGAAGTCGGGGCCCCAGTACCACAGGCCCAGCTCCTCCTTGCCGTTGCGGTAGTTGTCCAGCGCGGTGGTGACCGGAGCGGGGGTCAGCTCGACCGTGATGCCGACCTCCTTGAGATTGGCCTGGATGCGCTCGGCCAGCGGCTGGAAGGACAGGCCGTTCACGGTCAGCTCGCTGGGGTACTCCAGCTTGACCGTGGGGTCGGTCACGCCGCTCTGCTGGAGCGCCGCCTTGGCGCCCTCGACGTCGCGCTTGGCCGCCTGGTCGGCCGGGAGCGCGCCGAGGAACATCGACGGGATGATGCCCGACGCCTGCGTCGAGCCCTCGCCGGCCAGCTCCAGCAGGCCCGGGTAGTCGATGCCCTTGCGCACGGCCTCGACGAACTTGGGGTTGGAGGTGACCTTGCTGACGCCCGAGTCCTGGTTGGCGAGCAGGAAGAACACGTACGCCGACGCGGTCCGCTTGACCTGCAGGCCGCCGGAGATGCCGGCCACCTGGTCGCCGGACAGGTTCAGCGCCACCTGGCTGTCGCCGCGCTGCACGTTGAGCTTCTGCGTGGCCGACTCGACGTTGCGGATGACCACCTTGTCGTAGTACGGCTTCTTCGCGCCCCAGTACTGCGCGTTCGCCTTCAGCACGACCTGGCTGCTCACGTTGAACGACTCGATCGTGTACGGACCCGAGCCGGCCGAGGCGGAGTTCAGGTACTGCTCGGCCTTGTCGTTCGGGTCGTTCGTCGCGCCGTGCTCCTTGGCCACCTTCGAGTTGAGGATGCCGAGAGCCGGGTTCGGCAGGATGTACGGAAGCGCCGGGTTGGGGGTCTTCGACGTCAGCGTGATGGTCGTGTCGTCGGTCTTGGCGATCTCCACGCCGTCGAGCAGGAACGACGGGGTGCCCTTCATGTCGCGCACGCGGGTGAGGGAGAACACCACGTCGTCGGCGGTCACCGGGGAGCCGTCGGCGAACTTGGCGCCCTGCCTCAGCTTGAGCGTGAGCTCCTTGCCGTCGGGCGACAGTTCGTACGACTCGGCGAGCGCGGGCACCGGCTTGGTGACGTCGGAGCCTTCGAACGTGAGAAGCGTGTCGTAGGTCGCCTTGTCGACGATGAGACCGGTGGGCTCGTAGGTCCGTCCCGGGTCGGCCGTCTTGAGGTCGAACGAGGTGTCTATCACGAGCGTCTTGCCCGCGGCGCCGCTTGGGGTGCTGCTGGACGAGCCGCCGCCGGAGCAGGCCGCGAGGGCGAGTGCGCCGGTCAGCGCGACCGGCAGAAGGCCGGCCCTCGCCTGCCACGAACGGGTCGTCATTGTGGTCCTCCGAAAATTGGCCAACCCTTGGCCGTGTGGACGTTTGGTCGCCGATCGTCCAGGATTGTCCGGCAGAAAGTCCAGCTCCTGCGGCCAAGCCGAGACGAATCTCCCACGGAGGATGAACCAGTGACCGAAATGTCAAGCAACTCGGGGTCCGGGGGCGGTGCCACTGGACGGATCGGCATCGGCCTGGAGCTGGACGCCACCCATCTGAAGATCCTCGAGGTGCTCAGGGACAACGGGCGGGTCTCGGTGTCCGCCCTCGCCGAGCGGGTGGGGATCTCCCGGGCCAACGCCTACACGCGCTTCGAGGCGCTGCGCGCCGACGGCGTGATCAGGCGCTTCACGGCCGAGATCGACCACCAGCGGGCCGGCCTCGGCATCGTGGCGCTGATCTTCGTGACCGTGCGCCAGCAGATGTGGCGGCAGTTCCGCGCCCAGCTCGCGCAGATGCCGGAGGTGGAGTACTGCGCCATCACCACCGGTCAGCACGACGCCATGATCCAGGTCAGGATGGCCGACGTGGCCGAGGTGCACGCGATGGTCACCGAACGCCTGGCCAACATCCCGGCCGTCAAGGCCACCGAGACCGTGTTCATCCTCGACGAGGTGCTCAGGCGGCCGTACGTGCTGCCGAGCGACCGGGAGCGGGACCGGGGCCGCGGCGCCCCGCGGCGGCCCGGCCCCTCGCCCTCGCCGGACCCCGAGCAGGGACAGGGGCAGGGGCTGCCGCTCGGCAAGATGCGTTTCGTCGGCGCGGCCGAGGGCCGCGCCGCGCTGCGCGACGCGACCTAGCTAGACCACTTCGGCGCAGACGCTGACGTGGGTGGCGTCGTCGCCCTCGAACTGGAACTCCTCCACTAGGCGCAGCCGGCCGTCATCGGCCGTCTCGATGCGGCTGGTGCTGCGGCCGCTCGCGCGCTCGCCGGTCTTCAGCAGGTGGACGTAGGACAGCTCGATGCGGTCGGCGTCCCGCGTGCCGACGAACCGGCCGTGGACGACGGTGTCGCCCGTGTAGTGCCCCCAGATGACGCCGCCCGACTCCTCGTAGGCGAACTCGGTGGGCGCGTCGGCGTCCACCTCGCTGGCCGTGGAGCTGATCATGACGAAGCGGCGGCCGTTGAGCAGGTCTGTGTCGTTCACGAGTCCGCATCGTGCCGGACCGAACGAGATTCGCAACCCGTTCTGGACGTTCCGTTCACCGGACCCAGGCCGGGTGTGTGATCCGTCCAGATCATCCGCCGCGGCCGGGCCCGATCGCGAACAGGTGTCAGCGGCCGACGATCTCGGCGAGAGCGGCGAGCGCCGCGCCCCGGGCGCCGGCCATGTCGAGGTCCTCTACCAGAGTCACCGCGGCCACCCGCCGCTGCTCCTCGCGCAGCAGGGTGTGCTCGCGGACCTTCTCGAGGAACCACTCGCGGAAGTGCGGGGCCGCCTCGACCACCCCTCCGCCGAGGAAGTACGCGTCCGGGTCGGTGAAGTTGGCCGCGATGGTGAACAGCCTGCCGATGGCCATGGCCTGCTGCTCGAAGACCTTGAGCGCGAGCGGGTCGCCGTTCTCGGCGTAGCCGCGCAGCAGCTTGGCGGCCTTCCCGACGGGCTCGACCCCGTGGAGCTCGTGTCCGGGGAAGCGGGTCAGCCAGTAGGGCAGCAGGTTCTTCTCGATGCCGGTCAGCGAGGCGACGCTCTCGGCGTCCCCGACGAAGCCGCAGTTGCACTCGGGCAGCGGCTGGCCCTCCTCCAGCAGGCCCTGCAGGGGGATGTGGACATGCCCGAGCTCGCCGGCCATCCCGGCGGCGCCCTTCACCACGTGTCCCGACTGGATGACCCCGCCGCCGAGGCCGGTGCCGACGATGGCCGAGACCGACGAGTGCTGCCAGGCGTCCGGCCCGAAGCGTACGTGGTGGGAGTAGAGGGCGGCGGCGTTGCCGTCGTTGTTGTAGACGACCGGCAGCCCAAGCCGGGACTCCAGGGCCCCGCGGAAGTCGAAGCCGAACCAGCCGGGATCGACGAAGTTGGTCGCGCCCTTCGAAGAGATCACGCCGTCGGCGCTGGCCGGGCCCGGGGTGTCCAGGCCCACCGCCCGTACGGTGGAGCGCGGCGTGCCGGTCAGCTCCAGCACGTTGTCGAGGGCGAGCAGAAGCTGCTCGACCGCGACCTCGGGACCCTCCCGTACGAGGCTGGGCGTCTCGACCATCCGGTCCACGAGGAACCGCCCTGAGGCGTCGAGAACGGTCGCGTTGTTGCTTGTGCCGCCGTTGTCGAGCCCGACGACGACCCAGGACCCTGCATCTGCCATTGGGGGTTGTCCTTTGCGTTCGCGCGTGTCAGTGCGAAGACTACGAGAGTCGGACGCCCGGGGCACCGGCCAGGGCACAACAGGCGGCGGGCGGCGGGCGTGGCGCGTTCCGCGTGCGAGCGCGCGCGGGTGCCCAGGGTGAAAGATTCAGTTCGCCCCGTGCTCCGCGCCCGGCGGTCTCCGGCCGCCGCCGTGCCCCTGAGCTGCGCGGGTGCCGTCGCCGCGCGGGCGGGTCCGGCCCGGGAGCGGCGGCGTCCGTTGACCGGTTCCGCGACCCGGAGAAAACATCTGCGTCCGGGGGCCGCAGCGTCGCGACCCATCTGTCCCAGTGGCCGCGGCCCCGAGCGGGAGCGCCTGACCTCGCCTGTCCGTGCTCGTTTTCTGGAGGGGGCGGGGCGCGCGAGCCGGGTGGCGTGCCGAACGAGCAGATGCGCAGAAATCGAGGTACGCATGAAGCAGTTCCGTCCCGTCCGAGGGCTTCGCCCCGCCGCCCGCGGCCTGCCGGGCTCTCCGGCGGCGCGCCTGGTCGCGGCCCTGGCCGCCCTGGTCGCCGGCCTCGTGGTCGTGCTGGTGCCCGGCGCCGCCTCCGCGGCTCCCGTCTGCAAGGTGGACTACACGACCAACCAGTGGCCGGGCGGCTTCACCGCGTCGGTGCGGCTCACCAACCTCGGCTCGGCGGTCAGCGGATGGACGCTGCGCTGGACGGCGGGCACCGGCCAGCAGATCACCAACGCCTGGAACGCTCAGGTCAGCCAGTCGGGCACGACCGTGACCGCGACCAACGTCGCCTGGAACGGCTCGCTGGCCACCGGCGGCGCCGCCGATTTCGGATTCCAGGGCACCTGGTCGGGCAGCCTCACGACGCCGTCCGACTGGTCGCTGAACGGCGTGCCGTGCGGCGGCACCTCCTCTCCCTCGCCGTCGCCGACCCCGTCGCCCACGGTGGACCACTCGCCGTCGCCGTCCCCCTCGCCCACGCCGTCACCGACGGTGGACCACTCGCCGTCGCCCTCACCTTCGGTGACGCCCTCCCCGTCCATCGACCCGTCGCCCTCGCCCTCGGTGACGCCCACGCCGTCCGGCTGCTCGGGGACGGGTCTGGTCGTCTGCTCCGGCTTCGAGGACCAGTCGGGCACGCCGTCGGGTGAGTGGCAGGTGACCACCCCGAACTGCTCGGGCACCGGCACCGCCACGATCGACACCGCCACCGCGCACAGCGGCGGCAGGTCGCTGCGGATCAACGGCGGCGGCAACTACTGCAACCACATCTTCGCCGCGACCACCAAGAACGTCTCCGGTGTCTCGCCCGTGGTGTACGGGCGCATGTGGGTGCGCCACACGACCGCGCTCCCGGCGGGCCACGTCGCGATGATCACAATGGCGGACTCCAGGGACGGCGGCAAGGACCTGCGGATCGGCGGCCAGAACGGCGCGCTGCAGTGGAACCGGGAGTCCGACGACGCCACGCTGCCCGAGCAGAGCCCCTCCGGCGTCGCGCTGAGCGCCCCGCTGCCCGTCAACCGCTGGGTCTGCCTGCGCTTCCAGATCGACACCACGCAGCAGGCCATGCGTACGTACCTGGACGACCAGGAGATCGTCGGCCTGCGGGTGGACGGAACGCCGACCACCGACGTGGACGCCCAGTGGCTGCGCCGCTCCACCGCGCCGCGGCCCACGACGTTCCGCCTGGGCTGGGAGAGCTACGGCGGTGACTCGGACACCGTCTGGTACGACGACGTGGCGCTGGGGTCGAGCCCGATCGGCTGCTGATCACCCCACGGCAGGGGTAGATAGCCGGGTGTCCGCCATGTGCGGTCAGGCTCGACCGTGGTCCCGTTTCGTCCGGCGCCCGGCCTCCCGCGGGGAGGCCGGGCGCCGTATCCGAGGGGAGAGGGACATGACCGACGTGCAGCACCCGGTGCCCGAACTGATGAAGGAAGGCGACGTCGTCGACCTGCTCGTCCACCAGCACTCGCTGATCAGGGACATGTTCGACGAGGTGGAGCAGGCCGCGCCGGGCAGGCGCCACGAGCCGTTCCGGCGGCTGGTGCGCATGCTGGCCGTCCACGAGACGGCGGAGGAGGAGATCGTCCACCCCTACACCCGGCTGCGGGTGGACGGGGGAGCGGGTGTGGTGGCCGACCGGCTCAAGGAGGAGCACGAGGCCAAGGAGATGCTCCGCAGGCTGGACGTGATGGGCCCGGAGCACCCCGGCTTCATGCCCGAGCTGAACAAGCTGCGGATGGCCGTGCTCACGCACGCGCGGGCCGAGGAGCGCTACGAGTTCACCAGGCTCCGAGCCGAGACGACGGCGGCGGAGCGGCGGGCGATGGCGCTCGGCGTCCGGGCCGCCGAGGCGATGGCGCCGACCCGTCCGCACCCGGGGGTGGAGTCGATGACGAAGAACCTGCTGCTGGGCCCGCCCGCGGCGATCATGGATCGGGCGCGCGACCTGATCCGCCAGGCGCTGCGCAGGTAGGAGCGTGATCCCCGGCTCGGGTCCGTACGCGTGGGTGCGGGCCCGGGCCGGGACCCGTCCTCAGCGGGTGCGCAGGCTGTAGAGGGGGTGGGCGCCCTCGGTCTCCATGCGGTACTCGTCGCCCGACCTGGCGCGGTTCTCGTCGATGACGCGCTCGCTGGGCGGCTCCTCCCCGCCCATCAGCTGCTCCTGCCAGCGCTGGAAGCGCTCGTGGGCCTCCTGGACGTACCCGGTGCCCAGCGTCGTGTAGTCGATCTGCGTGGCGATCAGCTCGCGCAGGTACTCCTTGTTCGGCTCGAACGTCACCGGCTTCGGCAGCTCCCGGGCCACCAGCTGCTCCGGATCGCGCCCGTCGTGCTGGCGGAACAGGTCCGCGGCGATCCGCAGGTGCTCCAGCTCCATGTTCAGATGCAGCTCCCAGATCGCCTTGATCCTCGGGTCGGACTCGGTCTCCATGAACGAGTGGTACAGGTAGCACTCGTTGTACTCGTGGTTGAGCCACTGCTCCCACCACGTCTCACCTGGGTCGAGCAACGACTCGTAGTGCGTGACGTGCTCTTCCTCGATGAGCCCGATCTCCTGGTAGAGCTGCCGCGCGATGGGCTCCATGTACATCGGGCCCACGTTCATGTAGAAGTTCATCGTCTGCTGCTCCGCGGACATGATCGTCAACGCGTGCAGCTTCGAGATCGGCTTCGCCTTCTCCCGGTCGTAGTGCTCGCGGACGTTGTCGATCGGGTGGCGGTGGTGCATCTTCGTCGGCCGGCCCGGCATCACCTCGGTCAGCCGGTCGACGATCTTCTCGGCCTTGCGGTGCTCGATCATCTCGTACAGGTTGGCGTACCGGTACAAGTGGTCGAAGTCCTCCAGCACGCCGAACTGGTAGGCCTGTTTGAGATAGGGATCGGGCTCCATCCGGGCCACCCAGGCGGTCAGGTCCACCGCCACCTGCTCGTAGGCGAGGGTCGTCTCCAGCACCGAGGCCAGACCCGGCAGCAGCCAGTTGACCGCCTTCTGCTGCTGGGCCTCGATGTAGCGCACCTCCGCCAGGCGCTGCCGCACCTCCAGGTCGGGGCAGCGCCTGGCGAAATGATGGCTGAACATGATCGCTTCGATCTCGATGCCGTTCATCGTGATGATCCGGCACCGGGTGTAGGGATCGGCGCGGTCCGGATCGATCGGCGTGACATTCAGCTCGCGCCAGTTGCGCACCTGCCGATCCAGCGGGATTCCCCGCTCCTGCAGCGGATTGAACGTCATCTCGGTGCTCCTCCCCACGATTGGCGCTGGGCGTACCCAAACCGTGGAATGCGACAAACGTGGACATTCGGAGGCTTTGACCGGGATTGTCATCCGGTGGCGTGGGGTCCCTCAGCCGGTGGACGCCGTCTCGGAGTGCGGATCGCCGACCTTCTTCGACTGCGGTGAGCCCCGCTCGCGCAGGAAGATCGCCAGCAGGACCATGGAGGCGACCGCCAGGAACTCCGACTGCCAGTTCTGCAGCGTGCGGTTCCAGAAGTCGGGGGAGGTCACGTAGCCGGCCCAGCCGACGGGGTCCTCCAGCCGGGCGAGCTGCTCGTTGTTGTAGGCCGCGAGACCGGCGACCGACTGGGCCAGCCAGGACAGCAGGAAGAGCAGGCCCATCACCATGCCCAGGGAATGACTGAAGACCGTCCGCCGCCAGCCGGGCGCCGCCGCCCAGGCGGGGGAGCCGGGGCCGGCGTACGGGCCGACCTTCTGCTCGGCATCGGACTCCAGGCCCTCCTCGCCCCTCTTCTTCGACTCCGGCGAGCCGCGCTGGATCAGCCAGACGGTGATGAGGATGTAGAGGAAGAACTGCAGATACTCCGACTGCCAGTTCTCGGCCACGTCGACGGCGAAGCTCGACGAGGTGACGTATTGGGTCCAGGTGACGGGGGAGCCGCCGTCGGCCACCTGTTCCTCGTTGAAGGCCGCCGCGCCCGCGACCGACTGCCCGGCCAGGGTGATCAGGAACAGCAGCAGAAAGCACAGCGCGAGCGCGTTCTCCCTGACCAGACGCTTCATCGGCGTCACCTCCCCGCCAGGCCGACGACGATCACGTACGCGAGGACCAGTGCGATCGTGACCAGCAGCACCGCGTAGAGCGTGCGCGCACCGTTCACGTGTCCACCTCGCATTCGTACGGCTGCTCCGGGCGGGGCTCGCAGCCCGCGGCCCGCACCCGCCAGCCGTCGGGGAACCGGTGCAGGAAGAGTGTGTCGCCGTCCACCCGTACGCGTGCCTCGTCGCCCCAGACGTCGACACCGCGTACCGCGCCCGCCCGCAGTCCGGCCGACACGATCTGTTTCTCGCAGTCGTCCAGTGACCGCGCGGCCCTGGGTGCCAGGAGCAGACACGCCTCCCCTCCCCGGCCTTCCCCGGCCGCGGACAGGAACCGCTCCGCCGTCCCGGCGACCGAGGTGTCCTCCGCTGAGGCGCACCCTGTGACGATCAGCGCGGGGGCGACCAGCGCGAGGCAGACGACCGCCGTTGCTCGTATGCCCATGGACCGCGACTACCCGGGCGGCGGAAGTGAAACCTGAACAGAGTTTTCGTCGGTTATATGGGATTAATCACCCGTCACGCGTAATATGGGCGAGGCCGGAAGCGGTCCGGATAGGGTCGTCTCACCAGCGGAGGTGGGACCCTTGCACGACTTCCAGGTGTCGGTGGCGCAGTCGCCTCCCTTCACCCTCGTCACGCTCAGCGGCGAACTCGATGTGATCACGGTCCCCAAGCTGCGTGAGCGGGTGGCTCCCCTCCTGGCCTGTCCCGCGACACGGATCCTGTTCGACGTGGAGAAGCTGAGGTTCATCGACAGCGCCGGCATGAGGGTGCTCATCGACGCCTGCGTCCGCACCCCGCCGAAGGACGGTGACGGCGCCGTCTGCGGGATGAGCCCGCAGATGCGTCACCTGTTCTCGCTGCTCGGCCTCATCTCGCGGCTCATCGTGTATCCGACCCGCGCCGACGCGTTGCGTCATCCGGCGGCCATGCCCTCCGACACGGCCCGGATGAACTGACCGGCCGGCGCGGAACCGGCTTCTCACAAAATCGTCTGCCACCAGCCGTCCACCGGCGGCGGGTCGTCGACCGTGACGCGTTCGCCCGGTCGCGGCACCACGAGGCGCACGTCGCGTGCCTTGGCCTCCCGCCACAGCTGGTCGATCGGGTCGTTCCAGGCGTGCGGGGCGAGCGCGAACGTGCCCCAGTGCACCGGCAGCAGCACCCGGGCGCGCAGGTCGAGGTGGGCGAGGATCGCCTCCTCCGGCGTCATGTGGATGTCCGGCCAGCCCTTGCTGTAGGCGCCGATCTGGATCACCGACAGGTCGAACGGCCCGTGTGCCTCGCCGATCGCCGCGTACCCGTCGAAGTAGCCGGAGTCACCGCTGTAGAAGACCCGCCTGCGCTCACCCGCGACGACCCACGAGGCCCAGAGGGTCTGGTCCCTGCGGAACCCGCGGCCGGAGAAGTGACGGCCGGGGGTCGCCGCGAACCGGAGGCCGGACACCGTGGCCTCCTCGTTCCAGTCCAGCTCGATGATCCGGGACGCGGGCACCCGCCACCGTTCGAGATGGGCGCCGACCCCGAGCGGCACCAGGAACGGCGCGGACTGCGTGCGGGCCAGCAGGCGCACCGTGTCCATGTCGAGGTGGTCGTAGTGGTCGTGCGAGATGACGATCGCGTCGAGTTCGGGCAGCTCGTACAGCGGCACCGGCGGAGGGTGCAGACGGCGCGGCCCGGTGAACGACGCCGGGGAGCAACGCTCGCTCCACACGGGATCGAGCAGCACCCGCCGCCCCTCGATCTCGATCAGCGCCGAAGAGTGGCCGTACCAGACGGCGTCGAGGTCGCCGCCCCGGAACGAGCCGGGAGCCATCAGGGGAACGGGCAGGCGGGGCTTGCGCTGCGTCCGGCGGAGGAACTCGCGGGCGACCTGCTGCCTGGTCCCCGGAGGGAGGACGGGACTGGGCGTGGTGTTGCGGAACGCGCCGTCGCGGAACTGTCTGGAGCGCCGCACCCGCAGCGCCCGCTCGCCCGACGGCCGCGCCCCCAGCGCGGCGGGGACGTTCCGCACCGCCCACACCGCCGCCGCCAGGGCGGCCGCTCCCGCGACGAGCCCCACACGACGGCCCAGGTCACTACTTCTCAAACCACCGGTCTTCAACGGCAATCTCCTTGCTGAGTTCTGCCGATCAGACTAGGCAATCTCCGCGCCGGTCGCGCCGACGGCGCCTTGTCTGTGGACAACCCTCCCTGGAGACTGCGTGGTGAATGAAAGCATGCAGAAGCGATCGGCCCGGCGCGGGCCGGCGAGGTGGGGGATGATGAACACCGGCCACAACGCGGATGACGGCCCGGCCGCCCACCGCGACGACTCCGCCGACTTCGGCGGCCGTGACGCCCTCGGCGATCGGGGCGACCGTGACGGCGACGCCGCGTCCCGCCTGCTGCGGCTGTTCGAGGGGCACCGCCTGACACCCGTGCAGCGCAGGATCGCCCACTGTCTCGCGCAGCACGCCGCCGACGCGCCGTTCCTGTCGAGCATCGAAGTGGCCGAGCTGGCCGGGGTCAGCCAGCCGTCGGTGACCCGCTTCGCGATGGCGCTGGGCTACAGCGGATACCCCGGCCTCCGGCGCAGGTTCCGTGAGCTCGGCGTACGGCCCGGCCGGAACGGGGAGGGCACCGGACCGGATGCCCGCGCTTCCGCGCCCACGACCGCCCGCCGGCTTTCCGACGGCGACACGGCCGGGCAGGACGGGGGCAGAGGGCAGGGGCCCGCGGAGACGCTTCGTGCCACGCCGGAGGACTCGCGTCGCCCGTCGTCGCGACCCGGCGCGCCCGTGCGCCCCATGCCTGTAGACACCGGGCCCGAAGACACCCCGCCGGAAGACACCCCGCCGGAAGACACCCCGCCCGAAGACACCGCGCCTGAGGATCCCGATCCTGGCCTGGAACGGGCGACGGGACCGGGCGGCGAATACCGGCGGGCCGTGCTGGCGGAGATCGAGAACCTGCGCGCCCTCGCCCGGTCGCTGGACGACCCCGGGCCCGTCGCCGAGGCCGCCCGCCTGCTCGCCGCCTCGCGGCCGCTGCCGGTGCTGGGCCTGCGGGCCGCCGCGGCCCAGGCCGCCGGGTTCGCCTACTTCGCGGCGAAGGTTCACCCCGACGTACGGCCCCTGCACGAGGCGGGGTCGCTCCTGGCCGACCGTATCGAGCAGGCGGCGGCGGCCGGGGCGACGGCCCTGCTGTGCTTCGCCCTGCCCCGCTACCCGGCCGAACTGGTGGACGCCCTCCGGGCCGCCCACATGGCCGGACTGACCGTCGTCACGGTCGCGGACCGGCGGGTGCCGTCCCTCGCCGGCCTGTCGCACGTTCTGCTCATCGCCGCGGTGGGCACGCACCTGGTGTTCGACACGGCGTGCGCGCCGATGATGCTCGGCCGGGTGCTGCTCGAGGCGATGTGCGACGAACTGCCGGGGGCGCAGGCACGCCTGGAGGCGTTCGAGACGTCGGCCGCCGCCCGTGGGGTGTTCCTCATTGACTGAATCTATTCATTCACCCAGGATGGATGGGACTCACTGAATGGGACCATGCGCCGCGGGCGCGGGTGGAAGGAGGACTCGTGGCTGACGACGGCGGCAGCGCCCTCAACGACCGGGCTCACCACGGCCAGGCTTCCGGCGACAGGGCTCCCGTCCGGGCCCCGCGCGGCGGCACGCTGAACACGCGCGGCTGGCAGCAGGAGGCCGCCCTGCGCATGCTGATGAACAACCTCGACCCCGAGGTCGCCGAGCATCCGGAGCGGCTCGTCGTCTACGGCGGCAGCGGCAAGGCGGCCCGCGACTGGCCGTCGTACGACGCCATCGTGCGCGAGCTCACCACCCTGCGGGCCGACGAGACGCTGCTGGTGCAGTCGGGGCGGCCGGTCGGCGTGATGACCACCCACGAGTGGGCCCCCAGGGTGCTGATCGCCAACTCCAACCTCGTCGGCGACTGGGCGACGTGGCCCGAGTTCCGGCGGCTGGAGCGGCTCGGACTCACGATGTACGGCCAGATGACGGCCGGTTCGTGGATCTACATCGGCACCCAGGGCATCCTGCAGGGGACGTACGAGACGTTCGCGGCGGTCGCCGCCAAGCGGTTCGGCGGCACTCTCGCAGGGACGATCACCCTCACCGCCGGGCTCGGCGGCATGGGCGGCGCCCAGCCCCTCGCGGTCACGATGAACGGCGGCGTGGCGATCTGCGTCGACTGCGACCCGCGCAGCGTCGAGCGCCGCATCGACCACCGCTATCTCGACGTGCGGGCCGAGAGCCTGGACGAGGCGCTGCGCCTGGCGTACGAGGCCAGGGACGCGCGCCGCCCGCTGTCCATCGGGATCGTGGCCAACGCCGCCGAGGCCGTGCCCGCGCTGCTGGCCGGGGGCGCGGAGATCGACATCGTGACCGATCAGACGAGCGCGCACGACCCGCTGGCGTACCTGCCGCTGGGCGTCGCGTTCGAGGACATGGCCGCACTGGCGCGCAAGGACCCCGAGGGGTTCACCCGCCGGGCCCGCGAGTCGATGGCCCGGCATGTCGAGGCGATGGTCGGCTTCCAGGACGCGGGCGCGGAGGTGTTCGACTACGGCAACTCGATCAGGGGCGAGGCGAGCCTCGCCGGGTACGCGCGGGCGTTCGACTTCCCGGGGTTCGTGCCGGCCTACATCCGGCCGCTGTTCTGTGAGGGGAAGGGTCCGTTCCGGTGGGCGGCGCTGTCCGGCGACCCGGCCGACATCGCGACGACCGACCGCGCGATCCTCGATCTGTTCCCCGACAACGAGCCGCTCGCCCGCTGGATCAGGATGGCGGGGGAGCGGGTGCGGTTCCAGGGCCTGCCCGCGCGGATCTGCTGGCTGGGGTACGGCGAGCGCGACCGGGCCGGCGAGCGGTTCAACGACCTCGTGGCCTCGGGGGAGATCTCCGCGCCCATCGTGATCGGGCGCGACCACCTCGACTGCGGCTCGGTCGCCTCGCCCTACCGGGAGACGGAGGGCATGCTGGACGGCTCCGACGCGATCGCCGACTGGCCGCTGCTCAACGCCATGGTCAACGTCGCCTCCGGCGCGTCCTGGGTGTCGATCCACCACGGTGGCGGGGTCGGCATCGGCCGTTCCATCCACGCCGGACAGGTCACCGTCGCCGACGGCACGCCGCTGGCGGGGGAGAAGATCCGGCGGGTGCTGACCAACGACCCCGGCATGGGCGTCATCCGGCACGTGGACGCCGGATACGACCGGGCCGCCGAGGTCGCCGGTGAGCGCGGCGTACGGGTTCCGATGGCCGGGGCGGAGCCCGCCGGCTCCGACGCCGATGTCTGAGGGGGCGGCGCGGGTCCTGCCTGAGGAGGTGGCGGACGGCTTCCGCCGCATGTGGCGCGACCTGCTCCCCGTGGGTCGGCACGACGCGACGGGCGGATACCGCAGGCACGCCTGGACGGCGGCGGACGCGGAGTGCCGGGCCTGGTTCGCCGAACAGGCCCGGGAGCGCGGCCTGACGTACGAGACCGACCGCAACGGCAACCAGTGGGCCTGGCTGGGCGATCCCCGGGCCGGGAACGCCGTGGTGACCGGCTCCCACCTGGACTCGGTGCCCGACGGCGGCGCGTACGACGGCCCGCTGGGCGTGGTGGGGGCGTTCGCCGCGCTCGACGCGCTGCTGGCGCGCGGGTTCCGGCCGGAGCGGCCGCTGGCGGTGGTGAACTTCACCGAGGAGGAGGGCGCCAGGTTCGGCCTGGCCTGCCTGGGATCGCGGCTGATGACCGGCGCCGTCCGCCCCGAGACGGCGGGGGCGCTGCGCGACACGGACGGCGTCACCCTGGCGGCGGCGATGGAACGGGCGGGACGCGACCCGGGGGCCGCCGGGCGTGACGACGAGCGCCTCGCGCGGATCGGCGCGTTCGTGGAACTGCACGTGGAGCAGGGCCGCCACCTCGCCGCCACGCCGCACCCGGTCGGCGTCGCCTCCGCGATCTGGCCGCACGGCCGCTGGCGCTTCGACTTCCGGGGAGAGGCCAACCACGCCGGGACCACCCGGCTGGAGGACCGGCGCGATCCCATGCCGGCGTACGCGGCGGCGGTGCTGGCCGCGCGGGCGAACGCCGAGCGCCTGGGGGCCCTGGCCACCTTCGGCAGGATCAGGGTCGAGCCCAACGGCACCAACGCCATCGCCTCGCTGGTCAGCGCCTGGCTCGACTGCCGGGCGCCGGAGGCCGCCCTGCTGGACAGGCTCGTCGAGGAGACGGCCCAGGCGGCCGAGGGGGCCGAGGTGACCCGGGAGTCCTACACGGCGGTCGTGAACTTCGACGTGCCCCTGCGTGACCGCGTCGCGCGTGCCCTCGGTGGCGCGCCGGTGCTGCCCACGGGGGCGGGGCACGACGCGGGCATCCTCGCCGGCGAGGTTCCCGCGGCCATGCTGTTCGTGCGCAACCCCACGGGCGTCTCGCACTCGCCGTACGAGCACGCCGAGGAGGCCGACTGCCTCGCCGGGGTCGCCGCCCTCGCCGCCGTTCTCGAGGACCTGCTCGCGACGGCCGCCGCCGGCCCCGGCGCGGCTCGCTGAGCGCGCGGGCGGGATGGGACGGTCGCCCCGCGTCCGCTGCCTCGCGGGGCATTTTCTGTTACCGGACACGGGCCCGGCGCACCGAAGGGGGCGCCGGGCGCGAGCGGCCGGCTGATCGGGATGGGCGCGTCAGCGGGAGCGGCGGTCGCCGGAACCGGGATCGGCCAGACCGGCCCGGCGCAGGGCCTCTGCCATGGCCCCGCCGGCGGCGCCGCCCGAGCCCCGGCCGTTGCCGCGGCCCGATCCGCCCCTGCCGTTCTGGTTCTGACCACCCTGGTTCTGGCGGGACTGGTTCTGGCGCGGCTGGCCGCGCCGGCCGCCCTGCCGGTCGTCGCGGGCCTCGCCGTTCGGCCCGCCCCTGCGGCCGTTGCCCGACGTCTCGTCCTCCAGGCGCAGCGTGAGGGAGATGCGCTTGCGCTGGAGGTCCACGTCGAGCACCTTGACGCGGACGATGTCGCCGGGCTTGACCACCTCGCGCGGGTCCTTCACGAACGAGTTGGACATCGCGGACACGTGGACCAGGCCGTCCTGGTGCACGCCGACGTCGACGAACGCTCCGAACGCGGCGACGTTGGTGACAACGCCCTCGAGGATCATGCCGGGCGACAGGTCGGAGGGCTTCTCGACGCCCTCCTTGAACGTGGCGGTCTTGAACGCCGGGCGGGGGTCGCGGCCCGGCTTCTCCAGTTCCTTGAGGATGTCGGTGACGGTCGGCAGGCCGAAGGTCTCGTCGACGAAGTTCGACGGCTTCAGCGAGCGGAGCGCGGAGGTGTTGCCGATCAGCGTGCGCAGGTCGCTCTTGGTGAAGTCGAGGATGCGGCGCACCACCGGGTAGGCCTCCGGGTGCACGCTGGAGGCGTCGAGTGGGTCGTCGCCGCCCGGGATGCGCAGGAAGCCCGCGCACTGCTCGAACGCCTTCGGGCCGAGCCGCGGCACCTCCTTCAGCCCGGTCCGGGAGCGGAACGGCCCGTTGGAGTCCCGGTGCGCGACGATGTTCTCCGCGAGTCCGGCGCTGATGCCGGAGACGCGGGTCAGCAGCGGGGCGGACGCGGTGTTGACGTCCACGCCCACCGCGTTCACGCAGTCCTCCACCACCGCGTCAAGCGAGCGCGACAGCTTCACCTCGGACACGTCGTGCTGGTACTGGCCGACGCCGATGGACTTGGGGTCGATCTTGACCAGCTCGGCCAGCGGGTCCTGCAGGCGCCGTGCGATCGACACCGCGCCGCGCAGCGAGACGTCCAGGCCGGGCAGCTCCTGTGAGGCGTAGGCCGAGGCCGAATACACCGAGGCCCCGGCCTCCGAAACCACGATCTTGGTGAGGTGCGGCATGTGCTTGACCAGCTCACCGGCGAGCTTGTCGGTCTCCCGCGACGCGGTGCCGTTGCCGATGGCGATCAGCTCCACCTTGTGCTCGGTCGCCAGCCGGGCCAGCACCGCGAGCGACTGGTCCCACTGCCGCTTGGGCTCGTGCGGGTAGATCGTCTCGGTGGCCACGACCTTGCCGGTGCCGTCCACGACCGCGACCTTCACACCGGTGCGCAGCCCCGGGTCGAGGCCCATGGTCGGCCTCGTCCCGGCGGGAGCGGCCAGCAGCAGGTCGCGCAGGTTGGCCGCGAACACGCGCACGGCCTCCTCCTCGGCCGCCTGCCACAGCCGGGTGCGCAGGTCGATGCCCAGGTGAACGAGGACGCGTGTCCGCCAGGCCCAGCGCACGGTGTCGAGCAGCCACTTGTCGGCCGGGCGGCCGAGGTCGGCGATGCCGAAGCGCCGGGCGATCCGCGCCTCGTAGTCGTTCGGCTCCTCGGCCTCCGGGTCGAGGGTGAGCGTGAGCACCTCCTCCTTCTCGCCCCGGAACATCGCGAGGATGCGGTGCGAGGGGAGCCGGGTGAAGGGCTCGGAGAAGTCGAAGTAGTCGGAGAACTTGGCCCCGGACTCCTGCTTGTCCTCCCGCACCTGGGAGATCAGACGCCCGCGGGACCACATCCGCTCCCGCAGGTCGCCGATGAGGTCGGCGTCCTCGGCGAAGCGCTCGACCAGGATGGCCCTGGCGCCCTCCAGCGCGGCGGCGGCGTCGGCCACGCCCTCGCGCACGTAGCCCTCCGCGGTCGCCTGGGGGTCCAGCGACGGGTCGGCGAGCAGCGCGTCCGCCAGCGGCTCCAGCCCCAGCTCCCTGGCGATCTGCGCCTTGGTGCGGCGCTTGGGCTTGAAGGGCAGGTAGATGTCCTCCAGCCGGGCCTTCGAGTCGGCCTCCATGATCCGCGCTTCCAGGGCCTCGTCGAGCTTGCCCTGGGAACGGATCGAGTCGAGGATGGCGGCCCGCCGCTCCTCCAGCTCGCGCAGGTAGCGCAGCCGCTCCTCCAGCGTGCGCAGCTGGGCGTCGTCGAGCGCGCCCGTGGCCTCCTTGCGGTAGCGGGCGATGAACGGCACCGTCGCCCCGCCGTCGAGCAGGTCGACGGCCGCGGTGACCTGACTCTCGCGCACGCCGAGCTCTTCGGCGATCCGCTGCTGAATGGACGTCGTCACGATCCTGATCCGCCTTCTTCCGAGTCCGCCCTCTCCGCGGGGCCGCCCTCTCCGGGGGCTCTCATTCTGCCGGATCCGCCGGGCCCCCTCGCCCCACCTGTGGATAACCCCGTGCGGCCCCGATGTCGGCCGCCACCGCTATCGTCTGTCCCGCCGCCCTCGAAGAGACGAGGGCCGACGAGGAGAGTGAGCCGGGGTGACGACGTCCACACGGCGGCAGTCCGCGGGCGACAGAACCGGGGACGACCGAGCCCGGAGCGGCGGGACCGGGGCACTTCGGGCCTGGTTGCTCGAGGGCCTCCAGCGCGACCCGGGCGCGACGGGGCCGCACGCCGGCCAGCCGGGCACACGCCACCCGTGGTGGCAGGTGATGTGCCTCACCGGTGTCGACTACTTCTCCACGCTCGGCTACCAGCCGGGCATCGCCGCCCTGGCCGCCGGGGCGCTGTCGCCGATCGCGACGGCGATGCTGGTGGCGCTCACGCTGTTCGGCGCCCTGCCCACCTACCGCGCGGTCGCGGCGCGCAGCCCGCACGGCATGGGGTCGATCGCGATGCTGGAGCGGCTGCTGCCGCACTGGTGGGGCAAGCTCCTGGTGCTCGTGCTGCTCGGCTTCGTCGCCACCGCGTTCGTCTTCACCATCACGCTGTCGGCGTCCGACGCGACCGCGCATCTGATCGAGAACCCGTTCTTCCCCGACGTCCTGTCGGGGCAGCGGGTGCCCATCACGCTGCTGCTGATCGCGATCCTCGGGGTGATCTTCCTGCGGGGGTTCAGCGAGGCGATCGGGCTGGCCGTGGTCCTCGTGGGGGTCTACCTCGCCCTCAACACCGTGGTCGTGGTGGTGGCGCTGCGCGAGGTGGTCACCCACCCGGACCTGCTGGCGAACTGGCGGGGCGCGTTGAGCGCCGATCACTCCGGCCCGCTCGCGATGATCGGCATGTCGCTGCTGGTGCTGCCCAAACTGGCCCTCGGACTGTCGGGCTTCGAGACAGGCGTCGCGGTGATGCCGCAGATCAGGGGCGAACTGGACGAGCGCGTCCGCGGCACCCGGCGCCTGCTCACCACCGCCGCGCTGGTCATGAGCGTCTTCCTGCTCGCCAGCAGCGTGGCGACCAGCGTGCTCATCCCGGCCGCCGAGTTCCGGGAGGGCGGCAGTGCCAACGGGCGTGCGCTGGCCTACCTGGCGCACCAGTATCTGGGCGACTGGTTCGGCAGCGCCTACGACCTGAGCACGATCGCCATCCTGTGGTTCGCCGGGGCCTCGGCGCTGACCGGCCTGCTCAACATCGTGCCGCGCTACCTGCCCCGATACGGCATGGCGCCCGACTGGGCCCGCGCCGTACGGCCCCTGGTGCTGGTGTTCACCGCGATCGCGTTCGGCATCACGATCCTGTTCCGGGCCGGGGTGGAGGCGCAGGGCGGCGCGTACGCGACGGGGGTGCTCGCGCTGATCCTCTCGGCGGCGGTGGCCGTCACGATCAACGTCGCCCAGGAGGGCAGGAAGGGGCCGGCGATCGCCTTCGGCGTGATCTCCGTCGTGGTCCTGTACGCGGCCGTGGAGAACATCAGGGAACGGCCCGACGGCCTGAAGATCGCGCTGTTCTTCGTCGTCGCCATCGTCGTCACCTCGCTCATCTCCAGGGCGACCCGCTCGACCGAGCTGCGCGCCACCCGGGTCGAGCTCGACGAGACCGCACGCGCGATCGTGCTGGGCGTCAAGGGAGAGCTGCGGCTGATCGCCAACGAGCCGGACGCACGCGATCCGGCCGAGTACGCCGACAAGGACCGGGAGACGCGGGAGTACCACCACCTCCCCGAGGACGAGCCGATGATCTTCCTGGAGGTCACCCTCGACGACGCCTCGGAGTTCGAGTCGGAGTTGCGCGTCGAGGGGGAGGAGCGGCACGGCTACCGGGTGCTCACCGTGCGGAGCCCCGCCGTGGCGAACACGATCGCGGCGATCCTGTTCCACCTGCGCGACCTCACGGGCAAACGGCCGCACGTGTACTTCCACTGGGCCGAGGGCAATCCGGTCGGGGCCCTGCTGCGTTACCTCGTCTTCGGCGGCGGGGACGTGCCGCCGCTGACTCGTGAGGTCATTCGCAAGGCCGAACCCGATCTCGCCCGGCGTCCCCAGGTCCACGTGAGCTGACCGACAGCGGCGATCCGGCGCCGGGAGTGCCCGGCACGGGACTCAGCGGGCGTGGAGCCGCTCGTACAGGCCGGCGCCGGTCAGCAGCAGGAGTGTGAGGGTGATCAGCGCGTGCGGCGCGAACGGCGCGCCCCGGGTGGGGCTCTCGCCGGCCGGGGCCCGCAGCGCGGGCCGGCCCAGCGTGATCTCCGGGTGGTGCGCCAGGTAGCCGGTGGGGAACGTGGTCACGGTCCCGCAGCCGCACCCGGGGCAGGTCGTCCCGGACCAGGGCGGCTCGACGGTCACGTCGTCCCGGATCCACACCACGACGTCGATGCCCTGCTCGTCGCGTGCGCGGTGGACGACATACTCCTCCTCCCAGACCCGCAGGCAGTGCAGGCACTCGAACGGCCACGTCTCCCTGCTGCTGATTCCCTCCCGCACCGGTACCACCCCCGAATTCACGCCCCCCGCCTATGAGTCTCAACACAGGGTGAAACCACTGCAAGTGGTGCTAAGGCCACGATCGGTAATGATTGCCCAGCCGGGGTGAGTGCTTCTCGTGATCCGTCAGACCACTTCGAGCAGCTCGTCGACCAGGCCGAGCGCCAGCGTCTTGTAGCCCACGGAGTCGAACAGCACGGTGATCCGGTCCTGCTCGCGGCTCATCACGATCCCGTGCCCCCACTCGGCGTGCCGTACGTCCGCGTGCATGGGGAACCGCCCGTCGCCGGTCTCCGGCGCGGTCGCCGTCCCCGAGCGGCAGGTGTCGCAGTCGCCGCACGACCGCTCGTACGGCTCGCCGAAGTACTCCAGCAGGAAGCGGCGCCGGCAGCCGGTCGTCTCCGCGTAGCCGCGCATCATCTCCAGCCGGGAGTCCTCCATCCGGTGCCGGAGGTCGTCGATCTCCACCGCGTGGGCGGCGGCCTCGTCCGGCGGCGGGCCGTCCGGCGCGTAACGCAGGGCGCCGCCGTGGGTGACCTCGACCGCGCCCGCCCGTTCCAGCAGGTTGACGTGCGAGGTCAGCCTGGCGGCCCCGATGTCGAGGAGTTCGCGCAGGTCGGCGGGGGCCACCTCCCCGCCGTGCTCGTGGACCAGCGTCGCGACGCGCCGCATCAGGGACTCGTCCGCGCGGCCCGCGGCGAAGAACTTGCGCAGCCCCAGGTCCTCGGGCCGGTAGAACAGCACGGCGTCGGCCGGGTTGCCGTCCCGGCCCGCCCGGCCGATCTCCTGGTAGTACGCGTCGAGCGACTCGGGGGGCGCGGCGTGCAGCACGTAGCGCACGTCGTGCTTGTCGATGCCCATCCCGAAGGCCGAGGTCGCCACGACGGTGTCGAGGTCGTCGTCCTGGAACCGCTCGTGGATGCGGCGGCGTTCCTTCGCCTTCATCCCCGCGTGGTACGCCTCGGCCCGGCGGCCCCGCTCCTTCAGCAGCTCCGCGTACTCCTCGGCCTGGCGCCGCGTCGCCACGTAGATCAGCCCCACGCCGTCCAGCCCGGCGGCGTGGTCGGCCAGGGCCCTGCGCTTGTCGTCGTCGCTCGTGAACCGGTGGACCTCGAGGTGCAGGTTGGGCCGGTCGAATCCCCGCACGATCTGCTGCGCCCCGACCAGGCCGAGCGACTCGACGATCTCCTCGCGCACGGTCGGCGCGGCCGTGGCCGTCATCGCGATCACCGGGGGATGGCCCAGACGCTCGATGACCTTGCCGAGCCGCAGGTATTCCGGCCGGAAGTCGTGGCCCCAGGCGGACACGCAGTGTGCCTCGTCCACGGCGATCAGCGAGGGCCGGGCCTGGGCCAGCCGCTCGACCACCTCGGGCTTGGCGAGCTGCTCCGGCGACAGGAACACGTACTCGGCGTCGCCCGCCGTGACCTGGTCGAGCCCCGCCTCGACCGAGCCGGCCGAGTTGACCGCCACCGCGCCCGCGGCCCCCGCCTTCAGCAGGCCCATGACCTGGTCCCGCTGCAGGGCGATGAGCGGAGAGACGACGACCGTCGGGCCCTCCAGGAGCAATCCGGGCACCTGGTAGACGGCCGACTTCCCGCCGCCCGTCGGCATCACCAGCAGCACGTCGCGCCCCGCGAGCAGGAGCTCCATCGCCTCCTGCTGGCCCGGACGCAGCTGCTGCCAGCCGAACGCCTCCCTGGCCGTGGCCCGCAGGCGCCTGCCCCTGCGTCCGAAATGCCGTCCGAAGCGGCCCCCCGCCCAGCCCCTGGCCCAGCTTCCCGACCAGTCCCTCGACCAGCCGCCCCCCGTGCCGCCGAGCCTGTCACCGGGCCTTCCACCGGACAGGCCCCCATACCTCTGCCTGACGCTCATTCCACCGCACCCCCTCGCCCGATCGGCCTGCAACTACCCGAGCGGAAAGGGCCGAACCGGAATAGCGTCGCCGACCCGGCGGCTTAGAGCCGGTATGAGAGCGATCGTGTATTCCGAGACCGGTGACAGCGGCGTCCTGCGCCTGACCGACCGGCCGGTGCCCGAGCCGGGGCCCGGCGAGGTACGAGTGCGAGTGGTGCGGTCGGGCGTCAATCCCACCGACTGGAAGGCGCGGCGCGGCGCGCTGAGCCATCCGGAGGCCGTGCCCAACCAGGACGGCGCGGGAATCGTGGACGCCACCGGGCCGGGCGTGACGGGGGTGGCCCCGGGAGACCGGGTGTGGCTGTGGGAGGCCGCCTGGGGGCGGCCGGACGGCACCGCCCAGGAGTACGTCGTGCTGCCCGAGCGGCAGGTCGTGCCGCTGCCGGACGGAGCCTCCCTGGACCTCGGCGCGAGCCTCGGCATCCCCGCGCTGACCGCGCATCGCTGCCTGACCGTGGCCGAGGGCGGGCCGGACCGGCTCGCCCCCGGCGCCCTCGACGGCCGGACCGTCCTCGTCGCGGGCGGCGCCGGGGCCGTGGGCAACGCGGCGATCCAGCTCGCCCGCTGGGCCGGGGCGACCGTGGTGGCCACGGTCAGCGGGCCGGAGAAGGCGGCGCTGGCCAGGGCCGCGGGGGCGCACCACGTGGTCAACTATCGCACCGGGGATCCGGCGGCGGAGATCCGCGCCGTGGCCCCGGATGGCGCCGACATCGTGGTTGAGGTCGCGCCGGGGCCGAACGCCGCCCTCGACGCGGCGGTCACCGCGCCGCAGGGGGTCGTCGCGGTGTACGCGAACAACGGGGGAGACGAGGTAACGCTGCCGGTGCGCGCGCTGCTCACCCGCAACGTCCGCTACCACTTCGTGCTCGTCTATACGGTCACCGCGGCCGCCAAGGACGCCGCGGTGGCGGACGTGCGCGCCGCGGTCGAGGCGGGGGCGCTGCGGGCGGGAGAGGAGGCCGGGCTGCCCCTCCACCACTTCCCGCTGGAGCGTACGGCGGACGCCCACGACGCGGTCGAGTCGGGCGTGGTCGGCAAGGTGCTCGTGGACGTCGCGCCGGAGTGAGCCACAGGTGGGTCCGGGGCCGGGAGGGGCCATGGATCTTTTCCGCGCGGGCGGTAGCGTCGAGGGCATGCGACTCGGAGTCCTGGACGTCGGTTCCAACACGGTGCACCTGCTGGTGATGGACGCGCATCAGGGTGCCCGGCCTCTGCCCGCGTTCTCCCACAAGGAGGAGCTGCGGCTGGCCGAGCATCTCGTCGACGGCGACAGGCTCAGCGGGGAGGGCGCGGCGCGGCTTGGGGCCTTCGTCCGCGAGGCGGCCCGCATCGCCGAGGACAAGGGCGTGGAGGACCTGGTCGCCTTCGCCACCTCGGCCGTCCGCGACGCGGTCAACGGCGAGGACGTGCTGGCTCAGATCAAGGCCGACACCCGGGTGGACATCCAGGTGCTGTCGGGGGACGACGAGGCCAGGCTGACGTTCCTGGCCGTACGCCGCTGGTTCGGCTGGTCCTCCGGGCGGTTGCTGGTGACTGACATCGGGGGCGGCTCGCTGGAGATCGCCTCCGGCATCGACGAGGAGCCCGATGTCGCCGTCTCCCTCCCGCTCGGCGCGGGGCGGCTCACCCGCGACTGGTTCACCGCCGACCCGCCCGACCCCGAGGAGGTACGCGCGCTGCGACGGCACGTACGCACCGAGATCGCGCGGACGGTCGGGGCGGTCGCCAGGTACGGCAGGCCGGACCACGCGGTCGCCACGTCCAAGACCTTCCGCCAGCTCGCGCGCATCGCCGGGGCGGCGTCGTCCGGCGAGGGCCCGTACGTCAAGCGGACGCTGACGCACGAGGACCTGGTCGAGTGGACGGCCCGGCTGGCCACGATGCCGGCGGCCCGCCGGGCGGAGCTTCCCGGCGTGTCCGCGGGGCGGGCCGCACAGCTTCTCGCCGGCGCGGTCGTCGCGGACGCCGCGATGGACCTGTTCGAGCTGCCGGTGCTGGAGATCTGCCCGTGGGCGCTGCGGGAGGGAGTGATCCTGCGCAGGCTCGACGGCCTGCCCATGGGTGGGCCCCCGCTGGCCGATCAGTAAGGTATGAGGGTCATCCAAACGGGGCAAGGCACCAATAACCGGCAAATTCCGTTCCTCTACGTGGCGGGTGATGTTCCACCGGCCACCGGAGTGCCGTAATCGGGGTCGACCTCTGGAGGAATCTAAATGGTGGAGCTGCTGGGAGCCGTGGTCTCCCTGGCGGCGGTGGCGGTGCTGGTGCTCGGAGCCGTGGTGGTGATCGCGATCGTGACCCTGCTCTGGCTGGGCGCGATGGCGGTGAGCACCGGGCGCGAGTCCTACGGGCGGGCGGCACCCGTCCCGGTGGGCACGGGCACGGACGGGCGCGCGCGGAACTCCCTGGCCGGGGAGACCGGTGCGCCCGCCGGCGGATCCGGCAAGGCACCCGCGATCGGGCTCGTCAACGGGTCCGGCAAGGCACCCGGGAAAGCGTCCGTCAACGCGTCCGGCAACGGCCACGTGAACGGGCGCGCCGCGGGCAGGGGCGCGGACCGGCAGGTCCGGGCCGTCGCCGCCTCCGCACGTCGCTAGCGAGGCCCACACCGGCGTCAGCGTCCCCGTCAGGTCTTCCCTGGCGGGGACGCCGTCGTTCTGGCGCCTCGCGGCCGGACGGGGGCGCCGTCAGCGGCTCTCCCTGCCCTGGCCGGACAGCGACTTGACCAGCTCGGTGAGGTGGGCGACCTGAGTCTCCAGCCCGCGTACGCGTGCCTCGAGCTCGGACAGGGTGGGGGCCTGGTAGCCGTCGGCGATCTGCCTGCTCATCGTTCCTCCCGAGCGGGACCGGCCGGGGGAGACCGGTGTAGGGGTGCAGGGCATGAGGGTCGTGCGAGTCCTGAATCCCTATTCCCCGAATACGTGATTTGGCACCTCTTCTCTGCGGGGAAGATGGAACGGTGAAGGTCGTCGTGCTCGCGGACACCCACGCTCCCCGGCGCTGGAAGTCCTGCCCGCCCGCGGTCGCCGAGCACCTGCGGGGGGCGGACCTGATCCTGCACGCCGGCGACGTCTGCACCGCGGACGTCCTGGTGGAGCTGTCCGCGTACGCTCCGGTCCACGCGGTGCTCGGCAACAACGACGGCCCGGACGTCGCGGCCTGGGGTGCCCCCGAGACGCTCGAACTCGACTTCGGCGGGCTCCGGGTGGCGATGATCCACGACAGCGGGCAGGCCGCCGGGCGGACCGCGCGGATGCGGCGCCGCTTCCCCGAGGCCGACATGGTCGTCTTCGGCCACTCGCACATCCCCATGGACCTGACCGGCGACGGGGTGCGGGTGTTCAACCCCGGCTCGCCCACCGACCGCCGCCGCCAGCCGCACGGCACCATCGGAATCCTCGACGTCGAGGGCGGCGTACTGCGGCGGGCCGAGATCGTCCCCGTCACCTGACCTGCCTAAGGGCCGTACGGCGGGGCATGGGGCCGGTATGAGAGAGAACAGACCACAGCCCGACCCGCGTTCGCGGTTCGAGGACGAAGGCATTCCGGACCTGCAGGAGGGCACGCCCGAGCAGCAGTGGGCCGAGGACCCGCAGGAGATGCCGCTGCCCGGCGACCGGCCCCTGGGCCTCGACGAGTACGGCACCACGCCCAACGAGATGCGCGAGGGCGAGTCCCTCGGCCGTCGCCTGTCCCGTGAGGTCCCCGACGTGGACGTCCGGTTCGGCACGGAGCCCGGCACCGCGGGTGGCCGCCGCGAGGAGAAGGCCGGCGAGGCCGACGACGAGTTGCTCGACTCCTCCGAGGACGAGCTTGCCTACTCCTCCAGAGCCGAGGCCGACGTCCTCGGCGAGAGCGGCGACCAGCCGTACGAGAGGTACGGGACCGGCACCGGCGACGAGGCCGGCGGCTACGGGTCCGGCGATCCGGCCGATTACGCGACGGTCAACCCGGCCCAGCCCGGCAGGTACGGCACCGCGGAGCCCGGCCAGGCCGGCCGGCTCGTCGATCCGGACGGCGGCATGGGCGTGGACACCGAGAAGGACATGATCGCCGAGGACGTGGGGCCGGATTTCGGCGGCTACACGGCCGAGGAGCAGGCGATGCGCGTGGAGGACGAGACGCCGTAGGACGGGACGCCACAGGGGGAGACGGCGGCGGCCGTGCGACCGGGCCGCCGCCGCGTGGCGTGGAGGGCCGGGAAGGAGCCGCGAGACGTCCTCGCATTCGTTACGCTGCCTCGATGGCGGGAGTTGAGGAGCCGCGGCACGAATGGCGGGTGCCGCGCGGGATCGTTGCGCTGAAGGCCGTCGGCACGGTGCTGTGCGGTGTGCTGGCCGTCGCAGGCGACGGCGCGCAGCTCTTCCTCGCCGGCGTCGCCACTCTGGGGTTCGGCCTGCTGACCGGCCGCGACCTGGTCGCGCCGGTGCGGCTCGCGGCGGGGCAGGACGGGCTGGTCGTCACCGGGCTGGCCGGCCGGGAACGCATCTCCTGGAACGACGTGGACCGCATCCGGGTGGACTCCCACCGCCGCTACGGCCTGACGACCGAGCTGCTGGAGATCGACGCCGGCGAGCAGATCCACCTGTTCAGCCGTTTCGACCTCGGCGAGCCGGTCGTCGACGTGGCCGAGACGCTCATGCGGATGCGCCCCTGAGCCGGGCGCGCGTCGCGGTTCGGGAGCCGCGATTCGGGAACCGTGCAAGCAGATCGCAAGCGCCGGGCCCTAAGGTCCGATCGTGTCACAAAGCGCTCTCATCACACTGATTCTGTCGGGTCTCGGACTCGTCTTCGGCCTCATCGGCGGTGGCATCACCATGAACGCCCGGGAGTTCCGCCGCCGGGCGCAGCGCACCCGCGGCCTGGTCGTAGGACTGCGGGCGAGCCGGTCCGACGACGGCACCTCGTACTACCCGACCATTCGCTTCACCACCATTTACGGCCAGCAGGTCGAGGCCGAGACCACCTACGGGAGCAACCCGCCGCCCGCCCGCCCGGGTGAGGAGGTCACGGTGCTGTACGACCCGGCCAAGCCGACGCGGATCCGCATCGACAGCGCGGCGGGGAGCGGCACCCTCCTCGGTGGCATCTTCCTCGCGGTCGGCATCGTCCTGTTCACCGCGGGGGCGGGGGTCGCGCTGGCCCAGATGTTCTGAGCACAGTCGTTCTGAGCCCAGACGTCTCGAGGGCCCGGGCGTCCCCGCCCCCTCCGGCGCATGGTCATCCGGTCGCGCAGGCCGTCCCGTTCAGGGTGAACGCGGTGGGGGCGGGGTTGGCGCCGCTGTAGGACCCCTGGAAGCCGAAGCTCGCCGTGCCGCCGCCCGCGCCGATGGTTCCGTTCCAGGTGGCGTTGGACGCGGTGACCTGCTGGCCCGACTGCGTGATCGTCGAGTTCCAGTAGCCGGTGACCTTCTGGTTGCCGGCGTAGGTCCACTGCAGCCGCCAGCCGTCGACCGGGCTCGACGACCTGTTGGTGATCGTCACGTCGGCGGTGAACCCGCTGCCCCAGTCGTTCACCTTGTACGTCACCACGCACCCGCCGGAGGACGGCGACGGCGACGGCGACGGGCTGGCGCTGGGCGAGGGGCTGGGGGACGGAGAGACCGACGGAGACGGGGACGGCGACGGCGATGGCGAGGACGACGGCGAGGGCGAAGGGGAGGGGGACGGGCTGGAGCCTGTGTAGGTCAGCCCGAAGCCGTACTCGAACAGCGCCTGCTTGCCGTCCCCGGCGTTGATCGGCTGCTGGTCGGCGCTGCGCATCCAGGTCATCGGCAGCTTCGCGGTGGGGGCGTAGTCGCCGAACAGCACGTCGGCCACGCCGCGGCCCTCGGTGCCCGGAAGCCAGGCCGCCACCAGCGCGTTCCACTGGTCGATCTGGCCGGCGATGTCCAGCGGCCGGCCGGAGACGAGCACCACGACCAGCGGCACGCCGGACGCCTTGAGCCGCTGCAGCGTGGCCAGGTCGGTCGAGTCGAGGCCCATCGACCCGGTCCGGTCGCCCTGGCCCTCGGCGTACGGCGTCTCGCCCACGACGGCGATCGCCGCGCGGTAGGAGGAGTCGATGCCGCTGCCGTCGCGGTTGTAGGTGACCTGCGTGCCGGAGCCGACGGCGTCGCGGATGCCCTGCAGGATCGTGGTCCCCTGCGTGATGTTCCCGGACGAGCCCTGCCAGCTGATCGTCCAGCCACCGCTCTGGTTGCCGATGTCGTCGGCGCTCTTGCCGGCCACGAAGATCTTGCCGCCGCTCTTGCCGAGCGGGAGCACGTTGCCCGCGTTCTTCAGCAGGACCAGCGACTTGCGCACGGCCTCGCGGGCGATGGCGCGGTGCGCCGCGCTGCCCACGGTGGACGTGTAGGACCGGTCGGTCAGCGGCCTCTCGAACAGCCCCAGCTCGAACTTCTTGGCCAGGATGCGCCGGTTGGCGTCGTCGATCCGCGACATCGCGATGCGCCCGGCCTGCACCTCCTGCTTGAGCAGCGAGATGAACTTCTTGTAGTCGGTCGGCACCATCACCATGTCCACGCCCGCGTTGATCGCCGTGGTGATCTCGTTCGCGGTGAAGCCGGTCTGGCCGTCGAGCTGGTCGATGCCCGCCCAGTCGGTGACCACGAAGCCCGTGAAGCCCAGCTCGCCCTTCAGCACGTCGGTGAGCAGGTACTTGTTGCCGTGCATCTTGACGCCGTTCCAGGAGCTGTAGGACACCATGACGGAGCCCACGCCGCGCTGCACGGCGGCCTTGAACGGCGCGAGGTGGATGGCCCGCAGGTCGGCCTCGCTGAGCTCGGTGTTGCCCTGGTCCTTTCCGCCCGTGGTGCCGCCGTCGCCCACGTAGTGCTTTGCGGTGGCGAGGATGGAGGCGTTCCCGGCCTTCTGGAAGCCGTCCACGATCGTCGTCATCTGGGTGACGAGCTGCGGGTCCTCGCTGAAGGACTCGTACGTGCGGCCCCAGCGGTCGTTGCGGGCCACGCACAGGCAGGGGGCGAAGGTCCAGTCGATCCCGGTGCCCGACACCTCCTCGGCCGCCGCCCGCCCGACCCGCTCCACCAGGTCGGGGTCGCGGGTCGCCCCCAGCCCGATGTTGTGCGGGAAGATCGTCGCGCCGACGACGTTGTTGTTCCCGTGCACGGCGTCGATCCCGTAGATCATCGGAATGCCGAGCGGGGTGGACAGCGCCTGCCGCTGGAAGTTGTCGTACATGTCGGCCCAGGACGACGGGGTGTTCGGTGAGGGCGCCGAGCCGCCGCCAGACAGGATCGACCCCAGCCGGTAGGTCGCCACGTCGGAGGCCGTCGTCAGGACCGACCGGTCGGCCTGGGTCATCTGCCCGACCTTGTCGTCCAGCGACATCCTGGACAGCAGGTCGTCCACTCGCGCCGCCACCGGAAGGCTCGGATCCTTGTAGGGGGCGTCGGCCGCCCGCGCGACCCCGCGGTCGGCGGTGAAGACGGCGCCCAGCGCCACGGCGAGCAGCGCCACGAGCGCGGTGACCCAGACGGGTCTCAGGCGGGATGTCATCAGGTCCTCCTCGATGTTCCCGCCGACCGTAGGAATCGCCGCGAATTCGGGTCAAACGATGTGACTCCCGGACAGTCGCCACCAGCCGCGCACCACGAAACTTTCACGCACGCATCCCGGTTTTGCGCTCCTGGCGGATCCGCTGCCGGCGAAGTTTCCGCCTACGGCCGTTCCGCCGGTTCTAGCGTCGCGGCATGGACGTCGTCGAACTTCTGCCCAGCCTGTATTTCCTGCGGTTTCCCGTCGGGCACGTCTACGTGTGGCGTGACCCGGACGGGCTCACGCTGATCGACTCCGGGGTTCCCGGCTCCGCGCCGCTCATCGAGGATGCCGTCCGTTCGCTCGGGCACGCTCCGTCCGACGTACGGCGCCTGGTGCTGACGCACTTCCACGAGGACCACACCGGCTCGGCCGCCGACATCGTCTCCTGGGGCGAAGTGACCGTGTACGCCCACCGCGACGATGCGCCCTTCGTCCGGGGCGAGGCGGCCGGGCCCCCGCCGGTCCTGTCCGGGTGAGAGCGGGAGCTGTGGGACGCGGTCCACGCCGGCATGCCGCACGTGCCCGCGCCGCCCGTGCGCGTGGACCGCGAACTGGGCGACGGCGACACCCTGGACTTCGGCGGCGGGGCCCGGGTGCTGGCCGTGCCCGGTCACACCCCCGGCAGCCTCGCGGTGCACCTGCCCGGGCCGGGCGTGCTGTTCACCGGCGACACCATCGCCCGCGCTCCCGACGGGCAGGTCATCCTCGGCGTGTTCAACGCCGACCCGCCCGCGGCCGTCGCCTCGTTCGCGCGGCAGGCGGCCCTCGACGTCGAGATCGCCTGTTTCGGCCACGGGGAACCCGTCACGGAGGGCGCGTCCGGCCTCCTGCGGGCCGCCGCCCTGCGGATGTCACCGGATCCCGAGTGAACGGGCCGCCGCAGGGGCATGAACCCTGCCGGTCCCGTCCCCCAGCCTGTCCGAGCCAGCCGAGCCCGATCGTCCGAGCCTGACCGTGTGTGCCGGGGTGCCGGCCGCGACCAGAGGGGCGCCATGCGCATCACCGCCGTCGAATCCACCGAGCTGTTCGTCCGCACGGTCACCGGCGACGGCCCTCGCCAGGTGGTCCGCGTCGTACTCGACGAGGTGCCGGACGGCGCGTCCCCGGTAGTCGAGGTCACCGGTCCCGGGGTGCGGGGCGAGCACCCGGAGGACGGCCGGTCCTCCAGCCTGGTGGTGGAGGTGCCCGTGGAGGCCGCCGCGCCCGCCGCGGTCCCGGGCGCGCGCGTCCCGATCGACGTGCGCGCCGCCGCGGGCCGGGAGCGGTGCACGGCCGAGGGCGAACTTCTCGTGGCCGAGCCGGGGTGGACGGTCTGGATGATTCCCCACTTCCACTACGACCCGGTCTGGTGGAACACCCAGGCCGCCTACACCGCCACCTGGGACCACGCGGGCGGCCTGGCGCAGGCGAACCGGCAGGAGTTCCAGCACGCGGGATTCGACCTCGTCCGGCTCCACCTGGACACCGCCAGGAGGGAGCCCGGCTACACGTTCGTCCTCGCGGAGGTCGACTACCTCAAGCCGTACTGGAACGCCCACCCCGAGGACCGGGCATACCTGCGCCGCCTGCTCGCGGAGGGCCGGCTGGAGATCATGGGCGGCACCTACAACGAGCCGAACAGCAACCTGACCGGCCCCGAGGCGACGATCCGCAACATCGTCCACGGGATCGGCTTCCAGCGCGACGTGCTCGGCGGGGATCCGGCGACGGCCTGGCAGCTCGACGCGTTCGGGCACGACCCGCAGTTTCCCGGGCTGATCGCCGAGGCGGGGCTGACCTCCAGCTCGTGGGCGCGCGGGCCCTACCACCAGTGGGGCCCGATGCTCGCCGGCGGCGGCTGGGGCGACCCGTCGGTCATGCAGTTCCCCTCGGAGTTCGAGTGGCTGTCGCCGTCGGGACGCGGGGTCACCACCCACTACATGCCGGCCCACTACAGCGCCGGGTGGTGGATGGACTCCGCGCCGGACCTGGAGCAGGCCGAGGCCGCCGTCTACGAGCTGTTCACGCTGCTCAAGAAGGTCGCCGCGACCCGCAACGTGCTGCTGCCCGTCGGCACCGACTACACCCCGCCCAACAAGTGGGTCATGGAGATCCAGCGCGACTGGAACCGGCGCTACGTCTCGCCCCGGTTCGTCTGCGGGCTGCCCAGGCAGTTCTTCGCCGCCGTGCGGGACGAGGGCGTCCGCCTGACGCCGCAGACGCGGGACATGAACCCCATCTACACCGGCAAGGACGTGTCGTACATCGACACCAAGCAGGCGCAGCGGCACGCCGAGACGCGGCTCGCCGACGCCGAGAAGTTCGCCGCCGTCGCCGCGGCGACCCTCGGCGCGCCCTACCCGCACGCCGCCCTCGACAAGGCCTGGCGCCAGATCGCGTACGGCGCGCACCACGACGGCATCACCGGATCGGAGTCCGACCAGGTCTACCTGGACCTGATGACGGGCTGGCGGGAGGCGTACGACCTGGGCGGGCGGGTCCTCGACGCGTCGCTGCGCCGCCTCGGTGAGGGGCTGACCGGCGTCGCCGTCTGGAACCCCTCCTCCTGGCCCAGGACCGACCTCGTCCGCGTACGGCTGACGCTGCCCGAGCCGGGATCGTACGGCGTCGCGCTCGACCCGCCCGCGCGCGGTCTGCTGCTGGAGCATCCCGAGCGGCACCCCGACGGCAGCCTCGCGGCCGTGGACGCGGTCTTCGTCGCCGACGACGTGCCCGCGCTCGGGTATCGCACCTTCCGGCTGGTGCCCACCGCCGCGCCCGCCCCGATCGGCTGGGCCGTACGCGAGGGGACCCGCATCGGGAACGCCACACACGCGGTGGAGGTCGACCCCGAACGCGGCGGGACGGTGTCGAGCCTCACGGTCGAGGGCCGCGAACTGCTGCAGCAGGACCGGGTGGGCAACGAACTGCTCGTCTACGACGAGCACCCGGCGCACCCCCGGTTCGGCGAGGGCCCCTGGCACCTGGTGCCGAGCGGCGGGGTGAGCGGCTCGGCCGCGGCCCCCGCCGAGGTCGCCGTCGCAGAGTGCCCGGCGGGGCGGCGGATCACCGTCGGCGGCAGGGTCGGCCCGGTCGTCTACACGCAGGAGATCACGCTCTGGGACGGGCTGCCGCGAGTCGACCTCACCACCCACGTGGACGAGTTCCACGGCTCCGACGTGCTGGTGCGGCTGCGCTGGCCGGTGCGGGTGCCGGGGGCGCTGCCGGTCAGCGAGGTCGCCGGCGCCGTCGTCGGCCGGGGGTTCGGCCTGATCGACGTGGACTCCGGGCAGCACCCGTGGACGCTGGACAACCCGGCGCACAACTGGTTCGCGCTGTCGTCCACGGCCCGCGTCGTGCTGCGCTCGCCCGCCGGACGCCTCCTCGGCGCGCGGGCCGTCGGCGTCGCCGAGATCATCGCGCCGCCGGACGCGGCCGCCGACGACCTGAGAGACCTCGCCGTGGCGCTCGTACGGCAGGGCGTGACCTCGACGTGCTCCACCGGGCCCGGCCCCCGATACGGGAACCTCGCCGTGGACTCCAACCTGCCCGACGTGCGCATCGCGGTCGGCACGCCCGAGGAGAACCCGTTCGTCGCGGCGCTGCTCGACGACGCGGAGGCCGCGGAGCTGCGCGTGCGCCTCGACGCCGAGGGCCGGGCCCGCCTGTGGGTGCCTGCCGACGAGCCGCTGGAGAAGGTCTGGGTGCCGGGCGCCGACCTGACCGGCCTCCGCGACCTTCCGGTGCTCGTCGTCTGCGGCGAGGGCGCGGTCGAGGAACTGGTCGCGGACCTCGCCGACGCGGCCGTGGAGGTGGTGACGGACGCCGAGCCTGCCGACGCGATTCTCGACGACTACACGATCGGGCTGGTGAACCGCGGCATCCCGGGCTTCGCGGTCGATCCGTCGGGGGCGTTGCACGTGTCGCTGATGCGGTCGTGCACCGGCTGGCCGTCCGGCGTGTGGATCGACCCGCCGCGCCGCACCGCGCCCGACGGCTCCGGCTTCCAGCTCCAGCACTGGACCCACACGTTCGAGTGCTCCCTGGTGGCCGCCCCCGGCGACTGGCGCGCGGCCGACCTCGTGCGGCTCGGCCACGACGTCAACCACCCGCTGGCGGCGACCGTGGGGCAGGACGGGCCGGCCGGTGAGTCGCGGTCGTTCCTGGAGACCGGGCCCGGCCTGGTCCTCACCGCGCTCAAGGCGGCCGGGAACCCGATCGCCTCGGGCCGGACGCCCGGCGCGGTGACCGCGCTGACCGCCCGCGTGTACGAGGCCGGCGGCCGGACCGTCCCGCTGTCGATCGCCACGACACTGCCCCTGGGCACGGGCTCCGGGGGAGCGGCATCGTGGCGGCGGGCCGACCTCCTGGAGAACGCCACCGGGGACGCCCCCGGCACGCTCGACGGCATGGAGATCGTCACGCTGGTCGCCCCGCTCCGTCCCCCGCCCGCGACCACGGACGGCACGCAGGCGGCCCGCGGCACCGCATCGGACGCCGCGGACGTGGGCGGGGGGCGGGCCGGCGGCCTTGAGGCGGGCGTCGCGGCGGGCGGCCGGGCGGTGGCCCGCGGGAGCGCGCCGCCGGTGCCGGAGACCGAGCCGCACCAGCCGGTCCACACACGCTACTGGTTGAACAACACCGGGCCCGCCCCGATGGGCGACCTGCCGGTCGCCGTGCACCTGTCCCCGCCCGACCTCGACGTCGCGGGGCCGGTGGACCTGACCCTGACCATCGCCTCCGGCCTCACGGAGGAGCGGGCGGAGGGCGTGGTCACGCTCACCGCCCCCGACGGCTGGTCGGTGGCGCCCGCCGTCCGGCCGTACGTGCTGCCTCCGGGGGGCCACGCCACCGTGCCGGTGCGGCTCACGCCGCCTCCCGGCGCCGAGGGCGGCCTCCACCTGTTCACCGCGCGCACCGAGTTCGGCGGCCAGGCGTACGAGGACGTGACCCGGCTGCACGTGTTCCGGCCGGGCGAGGGCGGACGGCGGTCGCCGGGCCTGGAGGTGACGCTGGAGGGTCTCGGCCACCCGCCACACCTGCGGCTGACGCCCGGCGGCCGGGCGGAGGTCGTGGTCCGGCTGCGGTCCGAGGCGCGGTCGCCGGTTTCGGCGCAGGCACAGGTCGTCAGCCCATGGCAGACGTTCGAGATGTTCCCCGAGTGGAACGGCGGGGCCGTCGTGCCGCCCGAGGGCGAGGCGGAGGTGCGCTTCCCGGTGCGCGTGCCACCGGGCACTCGTCCGGGCCGCTGGTGGGCGCTCGTGAAGATCGCCTGCGCCGGGTGGCTGCACTACACCGACACGATCGAGGTCGAGGTCGAGCCGTGAACGGCCCGGGCGCTTCCCGGACCGGCGGCTCCGCACAGGTGTCCCGTGGAGAGGACGGCGGGCGGCGCTCCGACGGTCGCCCACACCCCGATACGAGAACCGCGGCGACGGTGGGGGATCGAGTGATCACGGTCGCCGAGGTGGACCGGCGGCTGCGTCTGATGCGCAGCGGCCCGCTCGCGGCCCGGCTGCCGCGCCCGGAGACCGCCGAGGGCCGCAACCTGCGCCGCTGGCTGGTGCAGGTCATGGTGGCCGAGGCGCTGGCCGAGCAGGAGGCGGCCCGCCTCGGTCTGCCGGCCGGGCACTCGGCGCCGCCGGGACAGTCGCTCTCGCCGGGGCCGCAGGCGGCGCTCACGCTGGCCGGCGCGCTCCGGACGGGCGGCGTCGCGGCCGCCGTCCTGGCGACGAGCCCTGCGGCCAGGGCGGTGTGCCGGGCGCTCGCCGCGGGCCGCGAGCCGTCCGAGGACGAGGTGCGCGACTACTACCGGCGCAACCTCGACCGGTTCGCCACGCCGGAGACGCGCTGGGTCCGCACGTTCGGGCCGGTCCGGCGGGGGCAGATGGCCGGGCCGATCGAGGACGCCGTGTTCGCCGCCCGGGAAGGTGAGACGGTCGGGCCCGTGGAGGGCCCCGGCGGCCCCTGGATCCTGGTGGTCGAGCGGATCGAGGCGGCGCGGCGGGAGCCGTACGCGGCCGTGCGGGGGCGGATCCGCGCGGAGCTGGCGAAGGAGAGCGGGGAGCGGGCCTTCGCCCGCTGGCTCGACGCACGGAACGCCGACTCGGTCGTGCTCACGCCGGGGCACGAGCATCCGGCCGACCCGGCCCAGCCCGACGCCGACCACCGGCACTGACCAGCGAAATCTCCGGTTCGGGGGTGGCCCGGGCGGTCCGACCCCGGCGTTTCGGGGCACGTGAGTAGGCATGGCACAGCAAGTCAGCGCCTTCGACGCGCAGTTCCTCAACTTCGAGACGAGCACCAACCTCGCGCACATCGCGGCGCTCACGATTCTCGACCCCTCCGGCAGGCCGGGCGGCGTGCTGACCCGCGAGGACCTGATCGGGCTGCTCAAGCGGCGGCTCCATCTCGCGCCGCCGCTGCGCAGGCGGCTGGTCGAGGTGCCCTTCGGGCTCGACCACCCCTACTGGGCGGAGGACCGCGAGGTCGACTTCGACTACCACGTACGGGACCTGGCGCTGCCTCCTCCCGGCGACGACCACAAGCTCGCCGAGCAGGTGGCCCGGCTGCACGGGGCACGGCTCGACCGGGGGCGGCCGTTGTGGGAGATCTACCTGATCCAGGGCCTGGCCGGGGGCCGGGTGGCCATCTACACGAAGGTCCACCACGCCGCCGTCGACGGCGTCACCGGGGCCGAGGTGCTTGCCGCCGTGATGGACTTCGAGCCCGAGCCCGCCGCCGTTCCCGCCCCGGAGGCCGGGGCCGAGCCGCAGCCGGCCCCCGACGCGGTGGAGATGGTGATCAGGGGCGTCGCGCGGGTGCTCGACAACCCGTTCGCCCTGCTGCGATTCATCGCCGAGGCGGTGCCGCGGCTGGACGAGGTGCCGTTCGTGGCGCAGCTCCCGGGTGCGGGGCCGGTCTCGCGGTTCGTCCGGGGCATCGGGGGCGGGGATGCCGAGCCTCTGCCCGAACTGCCCCGCATGGTGGTGCCGCGCACGCCGTTCTCCGGGCCGATCTCGCGGCACCGCCGATTCGCATTCGGCCAGTTGCCCCTGGACGAGGTCAAGCGGATCAAGAACGCCTTCGGCGTCACCGTGAACGACGTCGTCATGGCGATGTGCGCCACGGCGCTGCGGCGCTGGCTGGCCAAGCGCGACGAGTTGCCCCGTCAGCCGCTCGTCGCCGGGATCCCGGTCTCCACTCGGGGACAGGCCGCCAACGGCTCGGCCGCCAACGAGGTCATGCTGACCATGACCACCCTGCCGACGGACGTGGCCGACTCGCGTGACCGGCTGCTGTCGGTGAACCGCTCGATGGGCCTGATCAAGGAACGGCTCGCCGCGGCGCCGGCGGCCTGGCTCCTGGAGTTCAGCCAGGCGATGCCGGCCGCGCTGAGCGCACTGGCGGCCAGGTCCGCCTTCCGGATCGCCTCGCGTGCGGCTCCCGCCATGAACCTGCTGGTCTCCAACGTGCCGGGGCCCCAGACGCCGCTCTACGTGTGCGGGGCGCGGGTCACCGCGCTCTACCCGATGTCCGTGATCACGGACGTCAGCGGGGGGATCAACATCACGGTGTTCTCCTACGACGGCAGGCTCGGCTTCGGGATCGTCACCGACCGCGACATGGTGCCCGACGTGTGGGATCTCATCGACTACCTGCGGGACTCCCTGGCCGAGTACGGCGCGCTGGCGGCCTCCGCCGAGCCGGGTACGGCGGGCCCGGGAAAGCGCGCAGAGCCGGGAAAGCCCGCGAAGCCCCGGAGGACGGCGAAGGCCGGCGCGGCGGCGGCCCGCGGCGCGCGGGCGGCAGAGGGGCCGCAGCAGGAGCCGGCTACGGCGCCGAAGCCGAGGCGGACGCGCAAGCCTCCGGAGGCGCCGCCCGCCTGAGGTCCGTTGGCACGTCCCGGCCCATGACCGGCCCGTCGGTCAGGAGTGGGCGTCGTCCGTCGTGTGCGGTCCGGTGTGGTCCGCGCCGAGGCCGGACGTGGAGCCGGGGACGGTAGGGGGCCGTGTCCCAGGCCATGTCCCCTGGCCGCCGTCTCCCAGGGCCAGCGCCGCGATCCCGGCGGTGAGCAGCAGCGCGAAGACGGCGGCGATCACGGCGAACACGATCGACTGCCGGGACATGCCGGTGCGCGGCGGGAGCGCGGGAGCCGACCCCTGCCGGGGGCCCTTCGGCCGGTCACCATCTGACCGGTGACCACGTGGCCGGGGGCCCGGCGCCGCGTTCGGCGCGGTCGCCGCGCGGCGCAGGTCCTGACCGCTCGCGGGAACGCCTCCGGCCGGGCCGGTGAGCGAGTGCCCCGCTGCGGCCGGGGCTCGGGTCTCGACAGGCCGCCGCTCCCCGGGGTGCTGACTGGGCGCCGCGACCGGCCCGGAGGGGGACGGAGCGCTCCACCCCGGGGTGTCGCCGGCCGGGCCCCCGGGTGTGCCGGAGCGCCCGTGATCCGCGGAGGCGGAGCCGTCTGGCGCCAGGGCGGCGAGCGCGTCCCGCAGCCCGGCGGCCGTCCCGATCCGCTGGGCCGGATCGGTCGCCATGCCATGGCGCAGGACGGCGGTGAGCGCGGCGGGCACGCCGGGGATGTCGGGGATCGGCAGGCGATGCAGCGCCATGATGGCGGCGATGTTCACCACGCCGCTGTCCGGGAAGCGCGGCGGCCTGCCCTGGAGCAGGGCGTACAACGTGGCCGCGAGCGCGTACACGTCCCCGGCGGCCGTGGGCTCGGTGAGGTCGAACGCCTCCGGCGGGGCGTAGGCGGGCGTGAGCGACTCGCGCGTGACCGACACCTCGCCCCGCGCCGCGCCGCCCTGCCCCGGCATCGTGGCCAGCCCGAAGTCCGACAGGGCCACCATGCCGTACGAGTTGACCAGGATGTTGGCGGGCTTGACGTCGCGGTGGAGGACGCCCACGGCGTGGGCGGCGGCCAGCGCGTCGGCGATCTTGATGCCGATGTCGCGCACCTCGCGGGGGCCGAGCGGGCCGGCGTCGCGCAGCCGGTCGGCCAGCGAGCCGTTCGGGCACAGCTCAAGCACCATGTACGGCCGGCCGTCGGGCAGCACGCCCGCGTCGTACACGTCGGCCACGTGGGGGTGGCCGGACAGGGCGCCGGCGGAGGTCACCTCGCGCATGAACCTGCGCCGGTCGCGGTCGGAGACGAGCACGCGGTTGTCGACCTTGAGCGCGACCTCGCGGCCCACCGCGAGCTGCCTGGCCCGGTACACGACCCCGAAGCCTCCCTGGCCGAGGATGCCGAGCACCTCGTAGCCCGGCACCAGCGGCCCGCCCGCCTCGCCCACCCCGCACCTCCAGAGGACCCGGCGGAACCGGGACACCACAACCGTGACACCACAACCGTGACACCACAAAAACCCGGACCAGAAAACCCGCGTCCGGCACATTACCGGAGTGATCGCCCATAGGGCCCTGTCTTGATCCAGGAGACGCGGAATCGGCACCTATGCTGTGCTCATGACGGGGCTCACGACGGGAGGCACCAGCACGGGCGGCCGGAGCCCGGAGCGGCGCAGGGACCTGCTCGACGCGGCCGACCGGGTGATCCGCAGGGAGGGCCCGCAGGCGTCGATGGCCGCGATCGCGGCGGAGGCGGGGATCACCAAGCCGATCCTCTACCGCCACTTCGGGGACAAGAGCGGCCTTTACCAGGCGCTCGCGGAACGCCACACGCGCGTCGTGATCGACCTGCTGCGCCCGGAGTTCGCCAGGGCCATGGCCGACCCCCGGGTCCGCGCCCGGGGCACCATAGAGGCGTACCTGGAGACCATCTCGGCCAACCCCAACCTCTATCGCTTCCTGTTCCACCGGGCCAGCGCCGAGGACAGCCGCACCCGCACGCAGATGGCGGCCATCGTGCGCAGCGTCGGCGAGGAGCTGGGCGCGGTGCTCGCGGAGGAGGGCGTCGCCGACCCCGTACGCGCCCGGGTGCTCGGCCACGCGTTCGTCGGCATGGTGCGGGCGATCGGCGACTGGTGGCTGGAGAACCCCGGGCTCGACCGGGACACGGTGGTGGACAGCCTCGTCGACGTGATCGCCGGGGCGCTCACGTCCTGACGCGGCCTCCTCCGTCGCCCTCAATCAGGTCAGATAACGCCCAAATCCGTTTAAGGGCCCCATAGGGGCCTTCATTGCGCATGCCCGCGAAACATCGATGTCACCCGGTCGGGGTAATTTAGTTGCGCTAACTAACTGTCCGTCCGTCGCGCCGCGCGGAAACAGGCCGTGCGCTGTACGGACCAAGAGGAGGGGAACCACTCCGTGGCCGTAGCGAACCAGTCCCTGGCGGGGGCGTCGCCGCACTCGGCGCCGTCCTCGCGGTACAAATGGATCGCGCTGTCCAACACCACCCTCGGCGTCCTGATGGTGACGATCAACCAGTCCATCGTGCTGATCGCCCTTCCGGACGTCTTCCGCGGCATCCACCTGAACCCGCTCGACCCCGGCAACACGGGCTACCTGCTGTGGATGATGATGGGCTTCATGGTCGTCACGGCCGTGCTGGTGGTGATGTTCGGCCGCCTGGGCGACATGTTCGGCCGGGTCCGCATGTACAACCTCGGGTTCGCGGTCTTCAGCCTGTGCTCGATCATGCTGTCGCTGACCTGGATGGACGGCGACGCCGGGGCGATGTGGCTGATCGGATGGCGGATCGTGCAGGGCATCGGCGGCGCGTTGCTGTTCGCCAACTCCACCGCGATCCTCACCGACGCCTTCCCCGTACGCCAGCGCGGCACCGCGCTCGGCATCAACTCGATCGCCGCCATCGCGGGCTCCTTCCTCGGCCTGGTCATCGGAGGGGTCCTCGCCCCGGTGAACTGGAAGGCGATCTTCCTCGTCTCCGTGCCGTTCGGCGTCTTCGGCACCATCTGGGCGTACGTCAAGCTCAAGGACAACGGCGTGCGGCGCCGGGCGCGGATGGACTGGTGGGGCAACGCGACCTTCGCCGTCGGCCTCATCGCGCTGCTGGTCGGCATCACCTACGGCATCCAGCCGTACGGGACCGGCGTGATGGGCTGGGGCAACCCCTGGGTGATCGCCGCGCTCGGCGGAGGCGTCCTGCTGCTCGCGCTGTTCGCCTGGATCGAGACCAGGGTGGACGAGCCGCTGTTCCGGCTCGCGCTGTTCCGCAACCGCGCCTTCCTCGCGGGCAACGTCGCCAGCCTGCTGACCGCCCTCGGGCGCGGCGGCCTGCAGTTCATGCTGATCATCTGGCTGCAGGGCATCTGGCTGCCGCTGCACGGCTACAGCTTCGAGGAGACGCCCCTGTGGGCGGGCATCTACATGATCCCGCTGACCGTGGGCTTCCTGCTGTCGGCTCCGGTCTCCGGCTGGCTGTCGGACCGGTTCGGGCCGAGGATGTTCACGGTCGGCGGCGCCCTGGTCACCGCGGCGAGCTTCTACGCCCTGATGACCCTGCCGACGGACTTCGGCTACGGCGTCTTCGCGCTGCTCATCCTGATCAACGGCGTCGGGTCCGGCCTGTTCTCCTCGCCCAACCGGGCGGAGATCATGAACTCGGTCCCGGCGGAGTCCCGCGGTGTCGGCGCGGGCATGACCGCCACCTTCCAGAACTCCTCGATGGTCCTGTCCATCGGCGTGTTCTTCAGCCTGATGATCGCGGGTCTGGCGCAGTCGCTGCCGCACACGATGCACGACGAGCTGGTCGCCCAGGGCGTGCCCGCCGCGCAGGCCGAGGGCATCGCCCAGCTGCCGCCGATCGCCGTGCTGTTCGCGGCGTTCCTCGGGTACAACCCGTTCCGGCAGCTCCTCGGCGGCATCCTGGACCGGCTGCCCGACGGCGGCGCCCACCTGACGAGCAAGGAGTTCTTCCCGCACCTCATCGCGGGCCCCTTCCATCAGGGCCTGGTCATCGCCTTCTGGTTCGCCGTGGCCGCGTGTCTGGTGGCCGCCCTGTCGTCGCTGCTGACCGGCCGCGTCGGCCGCAGGCACCGCGCCGCCGCCCACGAGTCGCTCGGCTCCGAGCTCGCCGCGGTCTCCGGCGAGGCCGGCCTGGCCGGCAACGAGCTGGTCATCCCGGACGAGGAGTTCGGCGCCCGGCGCGCCGCACCGGACACGACGAAGCCCTGACGTTCCCGCCGCGTCCCCGGCTCGTCCTCACGGGGCCGGGGCGCGGCGGGTCGGGCCGGCACCTCGGCGGGCCGGATCACGCCGTACCGGCGGGGTGGCGGCCCGCCGTACCGGCGGGCCGGATCACGCCGGGAGGGCGTCGAGGGGGTCGAGCACCACGACCGGGATGCGGCGCGGCGTCATGCCCTTGTAAACCTCGTAGACGGGGTGCCGCCGGCTCATCGTCCGCCACAGGCGCTCGTACTCCTCGCCCGTGGCCTCGACGGCGCGCACCCTGAGCGCGGTGAGCCCGGCGTCGCCGCCCACCTCGATCTCGGCGACGGGGTCGTCCCGCAGGTTGAGCCACCAGGCGGGAGTGGTGTCGTCGCCGCCGTTGGAGGCGATCACGACGAAGCGCCGGCCGTCCCTGCCGTAGCCGACCGGCCGGGTCCGGGGCAGGCCGGTCCTGCGGCCCCGGGTGGTGAGGAGCAGGACGGGGATGCCGCGCATGGTGGCGGGCCTTCGCCCGCCGGTCCTGCGGTAGGTGCGCACCTGCCAGTCGCAGATGCACTTGATCGCCAGGTTGAACAGGCGGGAGCGTCGTGCCATGTCCGCTCAGCTCCCGAAGACGATCCGCCGGCGGCGCCGGTGTCCGGGGCGGAGCAGTATCAGCAGCAGGCTGAGGACCGGCCCGGCGAGCTTGCGGATGTGCGCCATCTCGTCCGGGCTCGCGTACCGGTCGACCCAGGCGAGCTCGAAACGCGGGTCGCCGCCCCTGAGCGATTTCTCCATCTCCTTCCAGTCGGCCGCCGGCACGTACTTCTCGATGACCGGGAAGATCCTGCGCTCCTCCTCCTCGATGTGCTCGTCGATGAGCTCCGACAGCGTGCGCAGCGCGGCCGCCAGGTCGCCGACGCCCCGGCCGCCCGCGAAGGCCCGTGCCGTCGCGCGGACCCGGTCGAGCAGGGGGTCGAGTTCGGAGTGGTCGTCGGAGAGGTCGGCGAGGTCCACGGCGGCGCCCGCCGACCGTTCGATCACCGGCCAGACGACCTCGTCCTCCCTGCTGTGGTGGTGATGGATCGCCGCGCAGACGTCCTCCGCGTAGCGGGCGACGGCGGCGGCGCGGGCGGAGTCGGCCCGTCCGCGTCCCGCGTCGAGGTCCTCGGCGAGCGCGCGGAGCCGGTGCAGGTCGCCGCGCATGGCGCGGTGGATGATGCGGATCCCGGTGAGGTCGGGCGTGTCCAACGTGAGCCTCCATGATGTCCGAATCGGTCTCGGAACCACGGTGGCCCCGCCCGCTAAACGCCTGTTTGGCGGCCACTTGGCGGTGTTGTCCTCACGATTTCAGCATGTCGAGCGCCCGCGTCGCCTCCTCACGCCAGTGCGGCGAGCCGAGCCGTCCGGCGACGCCCGCCGCCGTGGCGTAGTGCTCCGCCGCCGCGGCGGGATCGCCCAGGAACTCCGCCAGCCGCCCGAGTACGAGGCCGGTGGGGCCGAGCGTGATCGCGACGGTGTGCAGGCCGGCCATCTCTCCCCGGAACGGAAGGAGAAGCCGGTAGCACTCCTCGGCCACCTCCCGGGCGCCGAGGGCCATCGCGGTGCCGGCGCGGAGCGCCACGTTGATCGTGTGATAGACCCACCGGGTCGGCCAGCGGTCCGGCCAGGCGGACCGGGCTTCCTCAAGACGCCCGGCGGCGACCAGCGCGCCGACGTAGAACTCGTCGATCTCGTCGGGGATGGCCTCGCGGGCGGCGGCGAGTTCGGCCACCGACTCGTGCGCACGGCCACAGGCGAGGCGTACGACGAACCGGGCCAGGCTCCCGAAGACCATGTCGTTCTGGCCCCCCGCCTCTCCCATCCGGTCGGACAGCACCGTGTAGGCCGCCTCGGCCTGCTCGAACTCTCCCTCAACCAGGAGGCGGAGGGCGTCGAGGAACGCGATGATGGCCAGGACGAGGCCCAGCTGGCCGCTGGTGGAGTATTCCACCGCCCGCGCGGCGTGCGTCTGGGCCGTGGCCCAATCGTTTCGCCCCAGCGCGACCATGGTCAGCGCGTGGTGGGCGACGGTCTGGTAGCCGAGCAGCCCGTCCCGTGCGGAGATCTCCAGCAGTTCGTGCCCGATCGCCTCCAGCTCGTCGCGGTGGCCCGGCACGAACGTCGACCAGTAGCGTGCGCCGAGCGCCAGGCACAGCAGGCGGGGGTCGCCGAGGCCCCGGGCGATCTCGACGGCCTCGGCGCTCGCGACCCCGACGAGCTCTTCGTCGTGACCGCCCATCTCGTAGGCCAGGGCGGCGAGCAGCCGGCAGCGGAGTTCGCCGGCCACGACCGGCAGACAGGAGCGGATGGCGTCCACGAGGTCCGGGTCGGCGGTGGGATCGTTCTTCCAGATCATGGGCGCGTCGTTGGCGACCGCGGCGCGGGCGACGGCGAGGGGGTCGCCGAGCCGCCGGGCCGTCGCCAGGGCACGCGTGCGCGTGGCCGTCGCCCGTACGAGATCGCCCGCGCTCGCCTGCGCGGAGACCAGGCGGCACAACAGGTCCAGCCGGAGATCGTCCGCGGGCTCGGTCGCGAGATCCAGGGCCTCGAGTGCGCCCTCGAGCAGGGTCGCCGCCTCCCTGTGGGCGTACACGCCGGACGCCTGCTCGGCCGCCCGGCATGCGTACTCCGCGGCCGCGCGCGCCGTGGCCGGCGTGGCGGCGGCGAGCGCGTGGTAGCCGAGCGCGCCGACGTCGCCCGGGTGCACCCGCTCCAGTGCGGTGAGCACCCTCGCGTGCAGCCGCGTACGGCGCAGCCGGGGGATGTCCTCGTAGAGGGTCTCGCGGACCAGGACGTGCGTGAACCGGACCCTGCCGGGGGTCGGCTCGGTGAGCAGCCCGGCGAGCACCCCCGCCTCCAGGCCGTCGAGGACGGTCTCCTCGACGGCGTCCTGGACGGCGACCAGCACGTCGACGTCGGCGTCCCTGCCCATGACGGCGGCGTTGCGCAGGGTCGTCTGCGCCGTCGCGGGGAGGCGGGCGATCCGCCTGCGGATGAGGTCGCGGACCCCGGGCGGCAGCGAGCGCGCCGCCGACACGCCCTCGGTCGCCAGCAGCCGGGCGGTCTCGGCCACGAACAGCGGATTGCCTCCGGTGCGCTCGGCGACCGTCCGGACGGTGCCGGGGTCCACCTCCATGCCGGACCGTTCCACCAGCAGGCGCCGGACGTCGTCCTCGCCGAGCCCCTGCAGGGTCACGTTCTCGGCCGTCTGCACGGCCAGGGCGGCTCCGGCCGCCGTCAGGTCGTCGCCCGCCTCGGACGGCCGGTGGGTGAGGACCACCAGGACCGGGGTGCCCGCCAGCCTGGCCGCCAGATGGCGGAGCAGCTCGAGGGTCGCGTCGTCGGCGCGGTGCGCGTCCTCAAGCACGAGCAGCAGCGGCCCCGGCACGCTCTCCAGGTAGTCGCCCACCGCCTGAGCCAGCCGGAACTGACCGGCACCGGGGGAGTCCTCCTTCAGCAGGGGCGCGAGCCGCGCCTCCGTCGCGGGATCCGGGGGATGGGCGGCGAACAGGGTCCGCAGGACCTCGCTCCACGCCCACGCGGGAGGCACTCCGCCGAGCGTCTCGGGGCACCGGCCGACCGCGACCCGCCAGCCCTCGTCGCCGAGACGCCGCAGCAGGGCGTCGGCCAGCGTGCTCTTGCCCGCGCCGGGATCCCCGCCGACCCAGGCCACGCGGAACCCGCGCCCGGCCTGCTCCGCGGCGGAGACCAGGCGGGCGAGCTCCGCCGTACGGCTGATCATCCGGGGCGGCGGCGCGGCCGGCGACGGAGCGCGCAGTGACGGTGCGGTCGGCGACTGCGCGGCCCGTGACTGCGCGGCCCGTGACTGCGCGGCCGCTGACTGTGCGGCAGGTGGCGGGGCGACAGACGCGGGCGCGGTGACGGTCTTCGGCGCGTCGAGGGCCTCGCTGTGCGCGAGAATGCCGGCTTCGAGCGCCCGCAGGGCGGGGCCCGGGTCCATGCCCAGCTCTTCCGCGAGCCTGGCCCGGGTCCTGCGCAGCGCCGCCAGGGCGTCGGCCTGCCGTCCCGAGCGGTAGTAGGCGAGGGCCAGGAGCCGTACGGCGTCCTCGCGCAACGGGTGGTCGGCGACGTGCCGCTCCAGCTCCGGCACGACCTCGGCATGCCGCCCGAGGGCGAGCTTCGCCTCCGCGCGATACTCGGCGGCCAGGACCCGCAGCTCCTCCAGCCGCGCCGCCTCCGGCACCGCCCAGTCCTCGTCGCCGAACTCGGCGAAGGCGGCCCCCCTCCACAGCGACAGGGCCTCGTCGATCACGCGCAGTGCCCCCGGCGGATCTCCCTCGGCGAGGAGGGCGGACGCCGTGTTCACGAGCGTGGGGAGACGCCAGGCGTCGACGGCGTCGGCGTCGAGGTGCAGCGCGTATCCGGGCGGGGCGGTCACCAGGACCTTCGCCGGGGTCCGCGGCGCGCGGCCAGGTTCGAGGAGACGGCGCAGGTTGGACACGTAGACCTGCAGCGCCCCCAGCGCCTTCGGCGGGGGCTGGCCTTGCCACAGGTCGTCGATGAACCGGTCGGTCGAGACCACGTGCCCGCCGGCACAGATCAGCCGCGCCAGCACCGCCCGCTGCAGCGGCGGCCCCAGATCGACAGGACGCCCGCCCACCTCGGCCCGGAACTGCCCGAGAACCCATAAACGCACCATTTCCAGGAGAGCATAGGGACCGTTCCCATGCCTGGTATAGATCCGCATCCGCAGATCGACGCGCGGCCCGCTCCGGCTCGGGACCGGCGGACCGCGCCACGCCCGGGCCGGTGGCGCGCTCAGACGGCGACGACGAGCTTGGTCGCCGAGATGCCGCCTCGAAGCTGCCGCAGCGCGTCGGGGACGCGGGCGAGTCCGTGGCCGACGACGGTGGCGTCCGGTGCGGCCCGGTAGGCGCCGGTGGCGAGCGCGGTCGGGAGGAAACCGGCGTAGATCGCCGGTCCGACCTCGTTGTCCTTCAGAGTGCCGCCCCAGATCCCGGTCACCCGCACCCCGAGTCGCCGTGCCCGCGGGGACCGTATGCGTACGAGCCACCCGGGCTGCGCCGACGCGACGCGCTTGCTGCCCGTGGTGCGGGATGCGATCGCGACCGCCGGTGCGAGTGACCCGGATCCGATGGCGAGCGTGCCGGCGAGCGGGCTGTCGCCGATCCGGTCCACGATCTCGTCGACCGCGGCGGGGCTGCGGCGGTCGACCGCCTCGGCCGCGCCCAGAGACCGGACGTAGTCGAAGTTGCGCGGTGAGGCGGTCGCCACCACGCGGTAGCCGGCGTTGCGGGCGAGCTGGATCGCGTTGCTCCCGACGCTCGTCGAACCGCCCCACACGAGCACCGTCTCCGGCCGCTCGACGGGGTCGGAGACGGGCATCGCCAGCCCGAGGTGGTCCTGCTGGAACATGCCGGTCGCCGCGGTCGAAAGCGCCAGCGGCAGCACGGCGGCCCGCTCGAAGGACAGCGAGTCGGGAATCGGGGAGACCATGTGCTGCATGAGCACGACATAGTGCTGGAAGGCGCCCTCCGCAGCGCGGTTTCGCGACTTCTCGACGCCGAACGCGTGCCCGAGAACGCGATCGCCCGGTCGCAGCCGCGTGACGCCTGTGCCGACCTCGACGACCTCGCCGGCGACGTCCGAGCCCACCACGGCCGGGAAGGTCAGCCAGGGCAGGACCACGCGATACAGGAAGCCCGGTATGCCGTCGATGAAGTTCACGGCGACCGCCCGCACTCGGACGACGACCTCGTTCGCCGCCGGGGGTGTGTAGGGGGCGGGCCCCACCTCGAAGCGCGCGCCTCGCTTCGGCAGCCACAGTGCGATGTTCTGCTCGCTCATCTCAAGGTCTCTTTCCTCGTGTGATCGCTGGGCTGCGTCGTCGGACCACGCGAGCCGCATCCGCAGACTAGACACTGTCTAGTATCTAGTCAACGTCTACTTTCAGTATCATGAGGTCGTGACCGCTCGGCCTTTCCACCATGGCAATCTCCGGGCCGTGCTGCTCGACCGGGCGGAGGCGGTGCTTCGCGAGCGTGGGATCGACGCCCTGTCCCTCCGGGAACTGGCGCGTGAGGCGGGCGTCAGTCATGGAGCCCCCCGGAGTCATTTCATCGATCGGAGCGCGCTCCTCGACGCTTTGGCGGAACGGGGCTTCGTCCGGCTCGCCGACGAGATCCGCGAGGCGGCTGCGAGCGAGCCCGACGACTATGCACGCGCCCTTCACGCGGCGGCCTCGGCGTACGTGAGGTTCGCCGTGAAGGAGCCGGCACTGCTCGATCTCATGTTCGCGGCGAAGGTGGACGCCCCGTCGCAGGCGGTCCGAAACGCCGCGGAGCGCCTGTTCGACATCATGACCGGCATCATGAGCGCGGGTGTCGGAGCGGGCGCAGACGACGCAGACGACGCCGGCCGGCTGACGCTGCTGCTGGCCGCGACCGTTCAGGGCATCTCGGCGCTCGTCACGTCCCGGCGGATCACGATGTCCCAGGGCGAGGCGCTCGTCGACGACGCGATCACACGCTTCCTCGTGGGGCCGGCGACCGGGCGGTAGCCGTACCGCGGAGGCCGGTCCGCTCGGGCGGGCGCCCAGTGGTCACGCACCGCACGTTCCGGCACACCCTCCTGGCGGCGGGGGGCATCCCCACGTCCGATCGGGGGGCCTCTCGGATTTCGCCGCGCATGCGTCTCGACGAGCGTGAGAGACAGCGGCACAACCCGAAGGAGGACACGACGCATGCGTGGCAGAACACGACTCGTGGCCGCCGGGCTCGCGACGGCGGCGATGACGGCCGGGCTCGTCCCGGCGCAGGCCCGGGCCGCGGGGGAGCGGCCGGCGATCGAGTGGACGGCCTGCGCCGATGGCGGGCTCCCGGCGGGAACGCGGTGCGGCACGATCGACGTGCCGCTCGACTGGGCGCACCCGGACGGGAGAACGACGACCCTGCGCATCGCGCGGGTGCCGGCCACCGATCCCGCACACCGGATCGGCGGAGTGCTGCACATCCCCGGCGGCCCCGGCAACAGCGGGATCGAGGACATCAAACGGGCGGCGGGGGACCTCGCCGAGATCAGGGAGCGCTTCGACCTCATCGCCTACGATCCGCGCAACACCGGGCTCGCCGCCACGCTGCCCGAGTCCTGCGCGCAGCCGGCGGTGCCGGCCCTGACCGAGCCCCGCGACCGGGCCGAGTACGACGCCCAGGCCGGGGCGATCGCCGCGGCCATGCGCAGGTGCCTGGCCGAGGACCGCAGCGGGCTGTACGGCAGGCTCGACTCGGTGTCGGTGGCCCGCGACATGGAGGCGATCCGCGCGGCCCTGGGCGAGCGGCGGCTCAGCTTCATGGCCAACTCCGCCGGAGGGGTGCCGGCCGAGGCCTACCTCCGGCTGTTCCCGGAACACGTCCGCGCCATGTACCTCGACGGCGTGATCAACCAGACCGCCGGCTGGGCGAACCAGTATCTGCTGGCCTACCCGGGCCTGGAGCGGATGTTCGGCCGCTTCACCGCCTGGTGCGCGGAGACCACCGCCTGCGCCCTGCACGGGGAGGACGCCGGGAAGGTCTGGCGCGACCTCACCGCGCGGGCCGACAGGTCGCCGATCCCGGTCACCTCCGAGCGGTTCGGCCCGGGGAAGCTGACCGGCTCCTCCCTGCGCTGGTTCGGGTTCCCCGCCGACCCCGGGCCGGGGAACTCCCGATGGCCGACCTTCGCGGAGGCGGTCGACAAGGCCCGGCACGGCGACGGCTCGGGCTTCGCCGACGCCGCCCTGGGCAACTCCCGCGTCTGGACGATGCCCCTCCTGCTCGGCATGACCTGCGGCGACGACCGGGGCTACCACGGGTACGAGGAGTACGTCAGGGTCCGCCGCGAGGCGCGCAGGATCTCCCCGAACCTCGGCGGCGCGACCTTCGACCAGCTCGGCTGCGCGGGGTGGCCGCTGCCGGTCGCGAACCCGTCCCGTCCCCTGCCGGTCCGCGGCCTGCCGCCGCTGCTCGGCGCGGGCACCTGGGGCGACTTCGCGTGGACCGACAGCCTGGTCCGGCGGGTCCCCGGCTCGGCCACGATCCAGTACGAGGGACCCGGCCACGTCCTCTATCTGTCCGGCAACCGGTGCGCGATCGGGCACGCCACGCGGTATCTCACGGACCTGACGCTGCCCCCGCGCGGCACCGTCTGCCTGCCCGGCGACTGACCGGGCTCCCCGGGCTCCCTGGATGCGGCCTCCGCACCGCCGTGGCGGAGGCCGCCGGCCGGGTCACCCGTACACCTGTCACTCATACACGTGCGAGACCCGGCGCTCGTAGGAGCGGCGCCAGGAGAGCCGGTAGAGGATCCACATGATGGCCGGAGCGGTCCCGAAGATGGGGTCGCGGTCGGCGGGGGTGGCCACGTCGAGCAGCCAGGCGGCGAGCATCGGCAGGTCGCGGCCGTGGCTCTTGGTGACCTTCTTGCCCGACTCCTCCTACCAGGCCGCGCTGACGTGCTCCCTGATCAGCGGGACGACCTCGGACTCCTCCAGGTCGAGGTGGGTGTTCAGCAGCCGGTCGAGCGCGCGCAGGTCGGCCGCGACCTCGCGGGCCGGCCTGCCACCGCCGGAGAGCCTGCCGGTGACGGTGTCCATCTCCTGGTGGTCGGCCTCCAGCCGGTCCAGCGTCGCGGCGGCTTCCGGGACGAGACCGCGGAGCAGCGGCCAGATCGCCTCGTCCTCCTCGGTGTGGTGGTGGTGCACGCGCTGCAGCAGCGCGTGGTGCTCGTCGACGACCGCGCGGCGCCGCTCGTCGCGGGGGTCGCAGCGGTCGAGGACCTCGGCCAGCCTGCCGAACTCGCGCCGCAGGCCGGCGTGGAAGACGAGGAACGTGACGAGGTCGGGAGCGGGGTCGCCCGGCCGGCGCCGGGTCTGCGTCGGTGTTGTCATGGCCGCACGATGCGCGAGCCGCCTTCACCGCCACTCAACGCCCACTTGCGGCCCACCCCCGGCGGCGTCAGCGTGTCGTGAAGGGGATGTCGGACGCGCCGGGACGCACGAGGCCCTCCTCGTACGCGAGGACGACGGCCTGGACGCGATCGCGCAGGCCGAGCTTGGCGAGCAGGTGGGTGATGTGCGTCTTCACCGTCGCCTCGGACAGGTGCAGCTCACGCGCGATCTCCGCGTTCGACAGGGCCCTGGCCATGGCGCGGAGCACGTCGGTCTCGCGTTCGGTGAGCCGAGCCAGCCGCTCGCCGGGCACTCGCGTGGCGGCGGGTTGCTGGGCGAATCGCTCGATCAACCGCCGGGTCACCGAGGGGGCGAGCAGGGCCTGCCCGGCGGCGACGGTGCGGACGGCGGGGGCGAGCCGGTCGGCGGGCGTGTCCTTGAGCAGGAACCCACTGGCCCCCGCGCGCAGCGCGGCGTAGACGTACTCGTCGAGGTCGAACGTGGTGAGCATCAGGACCCGCAGCGGGGTGGAGTCGTCGGCGAGCAGCCGACGGGTGGCGGCGAGCCCGTCGAGGTGCGGCATCCGGACGTCCATCAGCACGACCTCCGGCCGAAGCCGCCGGCACGCTTCGACCGCCTCGAGCCCGTCGTTCGCCTCGGCGACCACCTCGATGTCGCCGTCGTTCTCGAGAATGGCACGGAACCCGCCGCGGACGAGCGCCTGATCGTCGGCGATGACGACGCGGATCATGCGGCAGGCTCCGGCAGCGGGAGGGTGGCGCGCACGAGGTAGCCGCCGCCGGCCCGGGGGCCCGCCTCGAGCCGCCCGCCGAACAGCGCGACCCGTTCCCGCATCCCGACGAGCCCGTGCCCCGCGCCCGCCCGGGCCAGCACGGGCCGCCGTCCGCCGGCGTTGGACACCTGCAGGTCCAGCCGGCCCTGGCCGTAGCCGATGCGGACCGTGGCCGTGGTCGGCCCGGCGTGCTTGAGCGCGTTGGTCAGCGCCTCCTGCACGATCCGGTACGCCGACAGGTCCAGGCCCGGCGGCAGGTCGCGTCGTGCGCCGTGGACCTCCAGACGCACGTCGAGACCGGACGCCCGCAGCTGCGCGAGCAGGTCGTCGATCCCGGCCAGGCCCGGCTGCGGGTCCACGGCGGTCGCCTCGTCGCCGGCGCGGAGCACCCCGAGCAGCTGCCTGAGCTCGCCCAGCGCCTCCCGCCCGCTGTTCTCCACCACACGCAGCGCCTCCTCCGCGGCGGCGGGATCGCGCCGCAACCGCAGCCGGGCCGACCCGGCCTGCACCACCATCACGCTCACGCTGTGCGCGACGACGTCATGGAGTTCACGGGCGATCCGGGCCCGCTCGGCGGCCGCGGCGGCCTGTTCGCGCAGCGCCGCCGACTCGGCCAGGGTCAGCAGGTCGTCCCCGAGCAGCTCGTGCCGGCGCTGCCAGCCCCGCATCACCTGCCCGGCCGCCCATCCGACGCCGAACACACCCGTGGAGAACGCCACCTCGTTGAGACTGCGGAAGACCGGGAGCGCGGTGGCGACCAGCGCGACGGTCACGGCCGGCACCGGCAGCGCCCAACGGTCCCGTGGCGGAGCGGCGTGACGGGAGGCGCTGTAGACCGCCACGTCGAGGGTCATCGGCCCGCCCCAGAACGGGATGCTGCGGTCGACGACGAGGGTCGGCAGGGCCATCGCCAGCCCGACCAGCACCAGGACCGTCAGGGGGGCGCGACGCCGCCAGACCAGCGGCAGCGGGATCAGCGCGGCCAGCACGGCGCTGACGGCGTACGGCGCGCTGCCCAGGTAGCCGACGCTGCCGTACCGCACCTCGACCTGACCCACGACGACCAGCGCCAGCGCCAGCGCCGCGTCCGCGGGCCGGCCACGCACCCGATCACGCCACACGCCCGTCAGTCTAGGCAGGCCGGTGGCGCCGCCACATCGGCACAAGGTCGGTCCCCGCCATCGATCGAAGGTCGTAGCCGGGCCCCGGGGATCTGCGCGTCGAGGTCGATCCGCCGAGGACCCGCGCGCTCCTACGGTTCGGCCATCACCAGCCGGACGAACCGAAAGGACACGCACGTGACCACCAGTGAGACGAGCCCCCGGCTGCTGGCGGGCTCGATGACCGCGGCGGCGGTCTGCCTCGTGCTCGGGCATCTGTGGAACACGCCCTCGACGCTGTCGGCGGCCGACTATGTCAACGAGGTCACCCGGGCCCACGGCCGGTTCGCCGCCGCCACCCTGCTCACCTCGATCGCCGCGGTGCTGCTGGCGCCCTCGGCGTACGGGATCGGCCGGCTCGCCGGCGAGCGCAGCCCCCGCCTCGCCGCCGTCGGCGCGACGCTCGCGGCCGTCGGCGCGGCCGGTCTCGCCGTCGGCGCCTCCACCATCGGGTTCACCATGGGCATGCTCACGGCGCACGACCCGGTGCTCGCACGGAAGGTCTACGACATGGCCTCGGACGACGCCTTCATCGGCGTGCCCTTCTACCTGGCCCCCCTGTTCACCGTGGGGATGCTGGTGCTCGCCGCCGCGCTGATCCGCACCCGTGCGACTCCGCTCTGGCAGCCCGTCCTGCTCGTCGTCGCGGCGGTCGCGGCATTCGGCGCTCCGGCCGGCGGGGTCGCCGGTGCCGCCGGGCACGCGCCGCTCGCCGTCGCCCTGGTCGCGTTCGCCACGATGCTGTGGCGCGGCGGCGGTGTGGTCGCGGCGCGGCCTGCGGCGTCCCCGGCCACGGGCTGAGGCCGGACGCGCCGGGTCAGGGCGCGAGCCGGTCGCGTTCGCGGGCGATGCGGACGGCCCACCAGGTGAGCCCGTTCGCCGCGCAGCGCTTCTGCGCCGCCTCCAGATGCGCCCGCGCCGTCTCCGGCCCCGCCGCCCGGCCCCAGGTGCGCCATCCGGCCCAGGTAGTAGCCGACGGGCCCGGCGCAGAACGTCCCCGCCCCGAAGGCGATCCTGTCCTCGTACGGCAGGAGCCTGCGGTAGGTGCGGGCGCACGCCTCGTGGTCGCCCGCGACGATCTGGGCCTCGCCCTGCAGGCACAGTCCCGGCAGCTCGCCGAAGTCGCGCGGCAGCGGGTGCCAGCCCTGCTCACGCGCCGCCTCGGCCGCCGTTCGGTCGCCCCGCCAGTCGCCGATGAGCACGCCCATCACCTGGCGGTGGGCGGGAAAGGGGGAGTGGTGCGCCATCAGCTCCTCGGCGCCGTCGAAGTCCCCCATCGCGAAGTGCCGGGTGAGCAGCGCCGACGAGAGCGTGCTGCTCGTGTGCCACAGGTTGAGCCGCTCCCCGGCCTCGGCCGCCGCGGCGTACGCGTTGCCCGCGCCCTCGAAGTCGCCGTCGAGCAGGCGCCGGGTCCCGGTCCAGATCAGGTGCTGGAACCGGGGCCAGGGCAGGTCGAGCCGCTCGACCAGCACTCCCGCCCGCTCGGCGGCCCGGTCGGCGCCGGCCTTGTCGAACAGGTCGATCCGGGTCCGCTCTCTGATCATGTAGCCGAGCAGCTCGAACCCGGGCAGCCCGAGCCCGGTGAGCTCCTCGCCGATCGCGTCGAGCTCCGCCATGTACTCGGGGAGCTGCACGCCCAGATACCGCGCATTCAGAGTGATCGCCAGCAGTTCCGGGCCGGCCTCCCCGGAGACCACCAGACGGCGGGCCATCGCCAGCGCCTCGGCCGTGGCGGTGTCGCAGCGGGGGTCGGCCGAGCCGTCGTAACGTTCCATCCCCAGGCACCCGAGCAGCCTGCAGCGCAGTTCCGAGTCCCCCTCCGGCAGCGCGGCGAGGGCGTCCTCGATGCGCCGCACGGTGTGCAGCTCGATGTCGCCGTAGGTGTAGAACTTCCACAACCCCGGGGCGTCCAGACTGGTCAGCGCCCGCGCGGCGAGCAGCGGGGTCGCCCGACCTGTCGGCCGCGAGCACCGCCTCCGCCCGGGTCTGCCGGGCCGAGAAGCCGTGACCGGCGGCGAGCTGCGCGCGGACCAGTTGGAGCAGGAGCTCGACATGCTCGCGGGGGTCCGCGCCGGGCAGCGTCCCGTGCGCCTCGGCCGCCCGGCGCCACCACTGCGCGGCGTCCTCGTACGCGTGCCGTCCGGCCGCCTGCACCGCCGTGGCCGACGCCCAGCGCACCGCGTCGGCCACGGCGACATCTGGGGGCCGCGCGCCGCCAGGGCCATCGTCACGCGGGCGGTGTCGTCGCCGAGCACGCCCCTGACCCGGCGGACGTCGGCCGGGCCGTCCGGCGCCGCCGGGTCCATGCCGATCACGTGGCCGCCGGTGACGATCAGGTCATTGGTGAGAGGCATCCTTCGCTCCTTCGATGGTCGGGGTGATGCCTCTTTGCGCCACCGCACGCTTGTGGCCGTCTTGACGCGGCGCGCGCCGCCCCGTCAAGCCGGCCACAAGTCCGTACGAATCCTCAGGACGCGGGCGCGGTCGTCTCCAGTTCGTGGACGCGCGGGTCGCCCTGGTCGGCGAAGTAGTCCTCGGGCCGGGTGCCGTCCGGGCCGTCGGCGCTCTTGAACGCGCGGGCCACGAAGGTCCCGAGCACGGCGACGACCAGGTTGACGATCAGCGCGAGGAACCCGGCGTACATCGTGATCTTGGTGTCGAGCCCGAGCTGCGACAACGGGAAGGCCGAACCGCCGAAGTGGGCGTGGTTGGTGGCCGGGTTGGCGATGTTGTACAGCAGCAGCATCCCGGCCGCCATGCCCGCGGCCCAGCCCGCGATGAGGCCGCCCCGGTGGAACCACCGGGTGTAGAGGCCGAGGCCGACCGACGGGAGGGTCTGCAGGATGATCACGCCGCCGATGAGCTGGAGGTCGATCGAGAACTGCGGGTCGATGAGCAGGATGACCAGCACCGCGCCGATCTTCACGACCAGCGACGCGACCTTGCTGACCGTGGCCTCCTGGGCGGCGGTGGCGTTCCGGTTGATGTACTCCCGGTAGATGTTACGGGCGAACAGGTTGGCCGCCGCGATCGACATGATGGCGGCGGGCACGAGCGCGCCGATGCCGACGGCGGCGAAGGCGACCCCCGCGAACCAGTCGGGGAACACGTTGTCGAACAGTTGCGGCACGATCGTGTTGTTGTCCTTGCCGATCGGCTTGACCCCCGCCGCGATCGCCATGTAGCCGAGCAGCGCGATCAGGCCGAGCAGCAGGCTGTAGGCCGGCAGGGCCGACATGTTCCGCTTGATCACGTTGCGGTTCCGCGAGGCCAGGATGCCGGTGACGCTGTGCGGGTAGAGGAACAGCGCCAGCGCCGAGCCGAAGGCGAGCGTGACGTACTGGAGCTGATTGTTGGCGTTCAGCAGGGGGCCGTCGGCCTGGTTCGGGGTCGCGTCGAACTTCTCCTTCACGGCGCCGAAGATCGTATCCCAGCCGCCGAGCTTGGCCGGGATGTAGATGATCGCGACCAGGATCACCAGGTAGATCAGCGAGTCCTTGACGAACGCGATCAGCGCGGGGGCGCGCAGCCCGGACTGGTAGGTGTAGGCCGCGAGGATCGCGAACGCGATGATCAGCGGCAGGTCGCCCGTCAGCCCCATCGTCTTCAGCACCGCCTCGATGCCGACGAGCTGCAGGGCGATGTACGGCATGGTCGCGACGATGCCGGTGATCGCCACGAGCAGCGCCAGCGTGGGGGAGCCGAAGCGCACGCGGACGAAGTCGGCCGGCGTGACGAGGTTGTGCACGTGCGAGACCGACCACAGCCGGACCAGCACGAGCATCACCATCGGATAGACGACCACCGTGTACGGCACGGCGTAGAAGCCCATGGCGCCCGCGCCGAAGATCAGGGCGGGCACGGCCACGAAGGTGTAGGCCGTGTAGAGGTCACCGCCGATCAGGAACCAGGTGATCCAGCTGCCGAAGCTGCGCCCGCCGAGGCCCCACTCGTCGAGGGTGGCGAGGTCGCCGGGACGGCGCCAGCGGGCGGCCACGAATCCCAGGCCGCTGACGACCAGGAACAGGAGCGTGAAGATGACGATCTCGGTGGTCTTCACCGGCTCCTCCTCGTCGCGCGGTAGACGAGGGTGGTCGTGGTCACGCCGAGGATGATGAAGGCGAGTTGCAGCCAGTAGAACATCGGGATGCCGAACAGCCGCGGTTCGTCGGCGTTGAACAGGGGCGGGATGAGCGGGATCACGATCGGCAGCAGGAGCAGCCAGTTCAGCGGGCTCCGGTCGGGGTTTCGGCCGCGGTCGGCGCGGGGGGTCGTCACACGTTCTCCAATCGGACACGGACCAGGCGTGCCCGGCAGATCCGCGTGACGGGGCCGTCGCGCGGACCAGCGGGACGGTTACTCGGCGGCAGCGTAAGGACTCACGGGTAACAGGGGGATCACCAATCGCCGAACGGTCGTGTTGACGCGCCCAGCGACGATGAGGGAGTGGCGACGACGACCCGGGTGCCCATGGCGGCACTCGCGAGGGAAGCGGCCGTCACCCGGCCCGCGCCGCCGGCCACATGCCGGCCCGATACCTGACGCCGCCTGACAGGAACGGGCGGTAGCCTCCCCCGGGAAGGAGGCGATGCGATGCGGTACGTGGCGCTGCTGCGCGGCATCAACGTCAACCCCGCCACAACGCTGGCGATGGCCGATCTCAAGGCATTGCTGGAACGGCTCGGGTATGGGAACGTCCGCACGCACCTGCGCAGCGGGAACGCTTTGTTCACCGCGGACGGGGACGCCGAGTCGATCGCCACCGCGATCGAGCGCGGGCTCCAGGAGGAGTTCGGCCTGTCCGTAGCGGTGATCGTCCGTACGGCCGAGCAGCTTCGCGGCGTGGTGGAGCGCAACCCCCTGGAGGTCCGGGACCCCGCCCGGTTCGCCGTGGTCTTCCTGGCCCGGCCGCCGGACCGGGAGGGGCTGGCGAGCATTGATCCGGCGGCGTACGCCCCCGAGGAGATGCGGATAGGCGAGCGGGAGCTCTACATCTACTTCCCCGACGGGCTGCGGCGTCCCAAGCTGCCGCCGCTCATGGAGAAGCATTCGGCCGGCCCGGCGACCATGCGCAACTGGAACACCGTCACCCGCCTGCTCGCGCTCGCCGAGGACCTCTAGGAATAGTCCAGGAACTCGCCCTCGGGCACGGCGACTTTCCGCCCGTCAGGCTCCGGCGTGCAGGTAGGGGGCCCACAGCGAGGGTGTCTGCGGGAACCGGTCGCGTACGGCGCGCACCGCGCGGTGCAGGGCCTCCGCGGACCGGCCGAGGTCCAGGGCTCCGTTCTCGGTGCGAAGGCCCTGGTAGAAGGCGCCGGCGAGCTCCAGGGTGACCGCGTCGTCGATCTCCCACAGGGTGCCGACGACGTGGCGGACGCCGATGGCCTGGAACGCCGCGGCGAGCGTGATGGCCTCGTCGAGCAGGTCACGTCCGCGGTTCAGCCGCCCGACGAGGGCGGCGAGGTGCGGCAGCTCGGTCCGGGCCGGTTGGGCGAGCTCGACCGTGCCCAGCGTGACGACGTTCATCTGCGCGGTGCTGCAGGCCGACAGGTAGACCAGCTCGGCGGCGCTCAGACCGGCGGCGGCGAGATCGGCCACGGTCAACGGGGCCGTCTCGTGGTCCGCCAGCAGCAGCCTGCTCCTCGCCGGATCGAGGGCCTCGCTGACGCCGTGACATGCGAAGTGGGCGATCGGCGCGTCCGCCATCGCGGCCAGCACCGCGTCGCGGGCAGGGGAGGTCAGCACGAGCGAGCCGGGCAACGCGCCCCGGAGCAGCTCGGCCTCCTCCGCGGCATAGGGCAGCGGCGCGGCGCCCGGGGTCTGCGGCATCGCGACGACCAGGGCCCGGCCGGCGCCGCGCGCCCCGGCGGCCGGGGGCGGACGTCGTGCGTCGAGGAGGGCACGGACCGTCGGAGCGTACGACGAGACAACCCGGTCCAGGGCCGTACGGCCGTCGGCGGCGCGGTGGTGGCCGGCCGCGTGGAGCGGGAACACGCTCAGCATGCCGCCGGGCACCCACCAGACCCGCGGCAACGGGGTGCCGGAGTCGGGCGGCGGCGCCGGGCAACCGAGCGCGTCCAGCACCGGAGCCGCGGCGGCGTCCCACAGCCATTCCAGGGTGGCGTTGATGTCGTCCTGCGCCGCCACCCTCTCCCGCCATCCCGCCTCCGGGTCGTCGGCACCGCGCAACGCGGTGAGAAAGGCATGGAACCGCTCGGGCGCGGCGGCGAGGTCGGGTAGCGGAAGGTGGTCGACGCCGTCGGGGGTGAGCAGGATCGCGTCGCTGCGGTAGCGGCTGACGTTGAACACCACGATCGGGCCGTCTTCCGCGGCGGCGCACAACTCGGCCAGGCCGGGCAGCGGCGGGCTCTGCCGGATGCGGCCCAGCAGGATCGACCGGCCGGATTCCAGCAGGCGCAGGGCCCGCAGCGCGGGTGGTTCGGACCCGTCCCGCCGCCGCGGCGGCAATGCGGAGGGGACGGACAGGGCGAGCGCGGCGGCGTCGGCGGCCAGCCGTGCGTAGGTTTTCAGCTCGTGCTGCCTGTCGCTCCAGCTCGGGCCCGCCGGAATCGTCTCGGGCAGCAGGGCGACCGCGGACTCCAGCAGGTCCGCGGCGAGTGCCGGCCGCGTGTCGTGTACCAGGTCCGCCGCCGCCCGGGCGGCGGAGATCCGGAGGTCCAGCGGGCCAGACGGGTCGCCGAGCGCGCTCCGGTAGGCGGCCAGCGCCTCCCCGGCGCCTTCGCCCGAACGCTCGGCCAGGGCGCGCAGCGCATTGCCGAGGAAGGCGACGTGCACGGCTCGCTGTGGTGAACCGTCAGGGGTCGCCTCGACGGCCTTCCGGGCGACGGCGACGGCGGCGTGCAGGTCATCGGGTGCGCCCGTCGCCCTGGAGCGGTCGCCGTGGGCCTCGGCGAGCGTCGCCAGGAAGATCGAGCGCGTCGGCGAGCCGGGCGGGGTCGCGTTCACCGCCTCGCGTCCCGCTCTGATCGCCCTGTCGAGGTCCGACACATCGCCGGTGAGCGTGAACCGGTCCCGCAATGCCACGCCGAGGTTGTGCAGCACGCCCGCCCGGAACGGGCGCCCTGCCGGCATCGCGTCCACGGCGTCCTGGAAGGCCTCGACGGCGGCCTGAAGGTCGTGGAAATCGCCGGTACGCCGGTAGCGCACGTGATGTGCCGTGCCCAGGTCCGACAGCAGGGTCGCGCGGCGCGGGTGGCCGGCGGGGACCGCGCCGACGGCCTGCGTGCCCATCTCGACGGCCGCGTCGAGGTCGGCCGACGAGCGGCGGAGTTCGAACCGCAGGCGGAGGGCGAGGGCCAGGTTGCTCATCCGGGCCGGGCGCTCGGGATCACCGGGCGGGGTGGCGTCGACGGCCTCCCGGCCGACCGACACGGCTCGCTCGATGTCGCCGGATGCGCCGTCGGTCTCATGGCGCCGCAGGAGCGCGAGGCTCAGATTGTTCAACGCGGCGGCGCGCTCCGGCCGGCCCGGCGGGACGGCGCGTACGGCTTCCTCGCTGAGGGCGAGCGCTCGCTCCAGGTCCTCTCGTCCGCCCGTGACACCGAAGCGGTCGAGCAGGGAGATGCCGAGATTGGTGAGCGGCGTGCCGCGGTCGTCGGCGGGGGTGCGGGCCAGGGACTCCCCGCCCGCTTCGATGGCGGCCTCGAGATCGCCCGCGTCTCCCGTCTGGTCGAACCTGCTCCGCAGGGCCACAGCGAGGTTGCCGAGGACGTGGTGGGCCGGCCCGTCCCGCGTCGTCAGGGCCCGTCGGCACGCCTCGATCGCGAGGTCCAGGTCGGCGACGTCGCCCGTACGGCGGAACCGTGTGACGAGCAGGACGCCCGCGTTGTACCAGAACCCGGCGGTCTGGAAGGCGGCGATCGCCTCGTCGAGGTCCGCGGCGTCGCCAGTGCGCTCGAACCTCGTGTTCAGCGCGCCTGCCAGGTTGCCCAGGAAGCCGGCGTGGTCGGGGTGGCCGGGCGTGGCGGCGGCCACGGCCCGGCGATTCGCCTCGACGACCTCGTCCAGGTCGGCGGGCGCCTGTGTGACGTCGAACCTGGCGCACAGCGCCGCGCCGAGCAGCCATTGGTAGGTGCCGTTCCCGGGGACGGCGTCGGCCGCGAGCCGTGCGGCCTCGATCGCCGCGCTCAGATCACCCGGCGCGCCTGTGCGGCGGAACCTGTCCAGAAGGGCGCGGCCGAGCCGGTGCTGCTGCTCGGGCACGTCGCCGCCCCGCGACAGGGCCACGGTGACCGCGAGACTCAGCGTCTCGACGGCCTCGTCCAAGAGCCCGGCAGAGCCGGTCCGCTCGGCCAGCATCTGCAGGGCGACGCCCCAGCCGCCGATGTACCGGGCCCGGGCGGCGTCGTCGGGCGAGGCCGCGGCCACGATGCGCTGCCAGACGAGGGCGGCGGTCTCCAGGCCGTCCGGCCCCCGCGTCTGCAGCCCCTGCTGGGTCATCGCGATCGCCACGGGCTCCGCGACGTCGGCGAGAACGGGCAGCAGCGGTTCGGGCAGCGGTTCGGCGCCGGCCACGAAACAGCCGACGAAGGCACGCAGGGCGGCCCGCAGCTCGTCGCGGTCCTGGCCTTCGGGCAGGGCGCTGTAGCGATACCAGTGCAGCCAGCCGAGCGCGAACCCGGCGTCGAGGTCCTCGTCGTCGCCGAGCGCCTCCGTCAGCCGGCGGATGTCCGCCGTCACCTCGGGAGCCAATGCGTCCCGGGGTGTCCGGATGCGCGCCAGATGCGCCTGGACGGCGGCGAGGTGCTGTTCCCGCATGACGACCCCTGTCCCGGCGTCGGACCCATGCGAGCGTAACGTCCGTGCGGGCCGAGCCGCTTACAGATTGGTAGGTCATCGGCTCCGCCGGGACTCGCCCGGAGGTGAGAATGAGCGATCGGACGGCCGCCGCGATCGGCTATGTCTGCGGTCACCTGGCCGACATCCGCGAGCACCTGGAAGCACTCGGAGACACCGGGCCGCTCGACCGGCTGCTGGCCGCCGTACGCTCCGGGGAGGAGGTCGCCGGACCGCTGGACCGGCTGCACGGGGCGCTGGTGGCGGGCGGCGACGTGCTCGGGGTGTACGGCAACGCCGGGCGTGGCCTGCGCGCTCTCGCCGTCGAACCCGACCCGGGCGAGTTCGTCTACCTGTGCCCGCAGCGGCGGTGCGCGCGGTATCGCTGGCCCTCTCCCGGGTCCGGCGCCGCGCCGTCCTGCGAGATCGGCGGGACGCCGATGACCCGCGAACGGCTGCGCTGACATGGGCGGCCTGCTGGCCGAGCTCGGGAAGAAGCTGGCCGAGCGCTGGCTGACCCTGCTCGTCCTACCCGGGGCGCTGTACCTCGCCGCCCTGGTCGCCGCGGCGACGCTCGGGCACGCGCATCCGTTCGACGAACGTCTCATGACGACCCGGCTGGACCAGTGGACCGTGCCGTACGGCACGGGGCGTGCCGCGGTGCTCCTCACCACGTTCCTGCTGGGGTCGGCCGCGGCCGGGGTGGCCGCACAGGCCCTGGCCGCCGTGGTCGAACGGTTCTGGCTGGCCGAGGGATGGGGTTCCTGGCCGCCACCGCTGCGGCAGGCCGCCGCCCGGCTCACCCGGCGCCGGCGCTCCCACTGGTCCCGTGCCGTGAAGCGGTACCACCAGGCCAGGGAGGACGCCGCCGCCGCTCTGGCCCGCGCTCGCCTGGAAGAGGACCCGGTCTCCGGCGCACCGGGCCGCGCGGCGCCCCCGTCGGGGCTCGACGCCGCACGGCGGCGGCTGCGGCACATCGGCACGGAGGAACCGGAGCGGCCCACGTGGATGGGCGACCGGATGCAGGCGGTCGCGACCCGTCTGGACCGGCAGCTGGACCTCGACCTGGCCACGGTCTGGCCCTACCTGTGGCTGACCGTACCGGAGACCGTCCGCGCCGAGATCACCGCGGCCCGCGAGACTCTCGGCCGGGCCACCACGCTGGCCGGGTGGGGGCTGCTCTATGCGACGGTGGGGGCGCTGTGGTGGCCGGGCCTGCTCATCGCGGCCGCCGTCTTCGCCACGGGATGGCGCCGCGCCCGTACGGCCGTCGACGCCTACGCCGAGCTGGTCGAGGCGACAGTGCGCCTGCGCACCGCCGCCCTGGCAGGTGACCTGGGCCTGGAGCACACCGGCCCGCTCGGCCCGGCGACCGGCAAGGCCGTCACCGACCTCCTCCGCCACCGCGGGCCGGTGCCGTGACGACGGGAGGAGCCGCTCGCCACGTGCGGCTCGACTCATTGTGTGACGATCAGTCAGAGCAGTGTGGGGAGGATCACCGCCGAGGGATGGCGGGGGTCGTGCAGGATCTCCTGGTCGGAGGCGACCATGGGGGTGCCCGCCGTCAGCGGCGCGCCGGTCCCCGGGTTGCGCGCGATGCGCGGGTAGGCCCCGCTCGCCACCTGCACCCGGACGCGGTGACCGCGGCGGAACCGGTGGCCCATCGGCCACAGGTCGATCTCCACCCGGCGCACGCCGTCCTCGTCGCCGCGGTCCGCGGGGGTCAGGCGCCGCACGCCCTCGCAGACGTTCATCGACGAGCCGTCGGGATGCACGTCGCACACCCGTACGACGAAGTCGGTGTGCTCCCTGCCGGTGCGGACGAACAGTTCGGCGCTCACCGGGCCGATCATGTCGGTGTCCCGGCCGAGCACGTCCGAGGTGTAGACGAGCACGTCACGCCGGGCCTCGAGACGCCGGTTGTCCCTCGGCTCGGAGTTGCCGATCAGCACCGGGCCGCCGACCACCGGCGTGGGGTGCGCGGGGTCGTAGCGGTAGCGGTCCGGCTCGCCGCCCGCCGGATTGTCCCGCGACAGGGCGAAGCCCGGCTGTAGGTGCCAGCGCTCGCGCCGCATCCCGGGCGGCGGCCAGTCGGGCTCGTCCCGCCACTCGCCCGCGCCGGTGACGTACAGCCGGACGGGGGAGGGGCGCAGCCCCGACGGGTCGCCGAGCAGGTGGGCACGGAACCAGGCCAGGGCGTCGGCGTTGGCGGCCCGCCCGTGGCGGATGTCGGCGTGATACCACGGCCCGATCGTCAGGTAGGGCCGCCGCCCGGCCGCCCGCAGCGCCGCGTAGTCCTTGAGCTGCCAGGGCAGGAACACGTCGTACCAGCCGCCGGTCATCGTGATCTCCGCGCCGACCTGCCCAACCGAAGCGGAGAAGTCCGCTCTGTCCCAGTACGTGCAGAGGGTCTCGCCGTGGTGGGCCAGCAGTTCGCGGAAGAACGGCAGCGGCCTGCCCGCCGACAGCAGGTCGAGCTCGTGCAGCGGGCGGCCCGACAGCACGGCCCGCCGCGTGCGCCGGGGCGCGATGAACGCGGCCACGCCGCCCAGCCTGCCCTCCAGGTGCGCGGTGAGCGTCGTCCAGATCAGCGTCGACTCCAGCGCGAACGACCCCCCGACGTACGCCGCGTCGCGGAAGCACGAGGCGGTCACCTGGATGGACATCGCCCGCAGGTCGGGGGTCTCCGCCGCGATCGCCCACTGCGTGTAGCCGAGGTAGGAGGGCCCGTGCATGGCGAAGCTGCCGCCATACCACGCCTGCGCGCGCATCCACTCGACCGTCGCCAGGCCGTCCTCCTGCTCGTGGACCAGGGGATCGAGCCGGCCGCCGGAGCCGAAGCCGCCCCGGCAGCTCTGCAGCAGCACCTGGAACCCGTGCCGGGCGAAGGTCCAGCCGTACATCCAGCCGACCACCCCGCCCCTGCCGTACGGCGTGCGGATCAGGATCGTCGGCGGCCGGTCGGCGCCGATGGGCGCATAGTGATCGGCCAGGAGGGTCACGCCGTCCGGCATGGGCACGGGAACGTCGCGGCGGACCCGGACCCGGCGGCCCTGCGGCCCGCTCGAACCCCCGTTCGTACCTCTCGGCCCGCCCGGCTCTCCCGGGCGGCGGCGGTGCACCGGCACGCGGACCATGGCCCCTCCTTCCCCGGCCTCGGGCCCACGGCCCCGCGCCGAGAGTGAGGTTTCCCGACCAGTAACAGAATATCTATCCGCTATTCGCCCTTCCAGTCATGCCGCGTTGCATGATCGCGGCTCCCGCCGCTACCCTTGACGCATGCGAACTCATGCACCCTCCCAGTGGTGGCGCCGCTGACAGGCGGCGTTTTCGCATTCGCGTCGAATAGACCGGCCGCCCCATGAGTGGCGGCCTTCTGTGTGTCCGCCCCGGGGCATACGAAAAAAGGGGCGTGGACAGTGGAGATCAGCGGATATACCACGGCCGGCGGCATCGCGGTCGAGCGCCGGGTGCGCGAGGTGCCCGAGGAGGCGCTGGAGGAGATCGTCACGTCGCTGGGGGAGCGGCGCGGCGGGGCCTTCTCGTCCGGCATGGATTACCCGGGCCGTTACAGCAGATGGGCGTTCGGCTACGTCGATCCCTGCCTGGAGATCGTGGCGAAGGGACGGCGGATCTCCGCCCGCGCGCTCAACGAGCGCGGCCAGGTCGTGCTGCCGGTCGTCGCCTCCTGCCTGCTGGCGGCCGGCAAGCCGGTGTCCGAGCCGACCCACGGCTACGTCGAGGTGCACGTCCCCGAGTCCGAGGACCTGCTGCCGGAGGAGATGCGCAGCCGCAGGCCCACCGTCTTCACCGCCATCCGCGAGATCATCGCGGCCTTCCGGTCCGACGACCCGCACCTCGGCCTGTACGGCGCCTTCGGCTACGACCTGGCCTTCCAGTTCGAGCCGATCCGCTACCGGCTCACCCGCCCCGGCGACCAGCGTGACCTGGTGCTGCACCTGCCCGACCGGCTCGTCGTGATCGACCGGGTCCGCGAGACCAGTGTGGAGCACTGCTACGAGTTCACCGTGGACGGCACCTCCACCAGCGGCCTGGAGCGCGCCGGGGAGACGATCCCCCTGGTCGCGCCCCGGGAGATCCCGCCGAACCCGGTGAGGGGGACCTACGCCGAGGTCGTCGCCAAGGCCAAGGAGAAGTTCCAGCGCGGCGACCTGTTCGAGGTCGTCCCCGGCCAGGTCTTCCACGGCGCCTGCGCCGACCCGTCCGCCTTCTACCGCTCGCTGCGCACCGAGAACCCCGCGCCGTACGAGTTCCTGCTCAACCTCGGCGACGGCGAGCACCTGGTCGGCGCCTCGCCCGAAATGTACGTCCGGGTGGCCGGTGACCGCGTCGAGACCTGCCCGATCTCGGGCACCATCGCCCGCGGGGCCAACCCCGTCGAGGACGCCGAGGCCATCCGCACGCTCCTGTCCAGCGTGAAGGAGGAGTCGGAGCTGACCATGTGCACGGACGTGGACCGCAACGACAAGTCGCGGATCTGCGTCCCCGGCAGCGTCCGGGTGATCGGCCGCCGCCAGATCGAGATGTACTCCCGGCTGATCCACACCGTCGACCACATCGAGGGCCGCCTGCGTCCCGAGTTCGACGCCCTCGACGCGTTCCTCACCCACATGTGGGCCGTCACCGTCACCGGCGCTCCCAAGACGTGGGCCATGCAGTTCATCGAGGACCACGAGGAGACCACCCGGCGCTGGTACGGCGGCGCGGTCGGCTTCATCGGTTTCGACGGCTCGATGAACACCGGCCTGACCCTGCGCACCGCGCAGATCCGCGACGGTGTCGCCACCGTGCGCGCCGGGGCCACGCTGTTGTACGACTCCGACCCCGAGGCCGAGGAGCGGGAGACCGAGCTCAAGGCCAGCGCCCTCCTCGGCGCGCTCGCCGCGTCCGCTCGCCCCCGGGAGGAGGCCCGGACCGAGCCCCGGGCCGACCTGCCGGGCGAGGGCCACCGCGTGCTGCTCGTGGACCACGAGGACTCCTTCGTCAACACGCTCGCCGACTACTTCCGGCAGCAGGGCGCGTCGGTGGTCACGCTGCGGCACGGCTTCCCGCTGGAGAAGCTGGACGAGATCGCGCCCACGCTCGTCGTGCTGTCGCCCGGCCCCGGCTGGCCGTCCGACTTCGGCTGCTCGGCGCTGATCGAGGCGCTGTACTCCCGGAGGCTGCCGGTGTTCGGGGTGTGCCTGGGCCTGCAGGCCATGGTCGAGCAGGCGGGCGGCACGCTCGAACTGCTGCCCTACCCGGAGCACGGCAAGCGCGGCCGGGTCCGCCGCGAGGGCGACAGCGCGCTGCTCGACGGGCTGCCCGGCGAGTTCGTCGCGGCACGCTACCACTCCGTGCACGCCAAGGAGCCTGGGGTCAAGGGCTTCCGGGTCACCGCGTACACGCCGGACGGCGCGGCCATGGCGATCGAGGACGCCGAGAACCTGCGCTTCGGCGTGCAGTTCCACCCCGAGTCGATCCTGACCACGCAGGGCGGCGCCGGGGCGCGGATCATCGCCAACGTCCTGCGGCTTTGCGCGCGTCATGGCTGAGTAAAGAGGCCGTCTGGGGCGGCGCCGGCGCGGCGGGGGAGCCGTAGAGTCCACTGCCGTGCCGGAGCCGAGATCCCACGACATGCTGCCCGTACCCCTTCCCGACGCGGTGCGGGCGGCTCTGCTCGCGCCCGTGGTCGACCAGCACTGCCACGGCGTGCGCCGCGACGACACCACCAGGTCGGGGTTCGAGCAGCTCATCGGCGAAGGCGGCACGCCCGCGCCGCCCGGCACCACGCACTTCGACACCCCGGCGGGCGCCGCCATCCGCCGCTGGTGCGCGCCGGTCCTCGGCCTGGAGCCGCACGCCTCGGCCACCGTCTACCTGTCGCGCCGGGCCGAGCTCGGCGCGGCCGAGGTCAACCGGCGGCTGCTGCGCGGCGCCGGGGTGTCGGCCTTCCTGGTCGACACCGGGCTCGACGTCCCTGGGCTGCTCTCACCCGCCGAGATGGGACGTCTCGGTTCGGCCGCCGCCGACGAGATCGTCCGGCTGGAGCAGGTCGAGCAGGACGTCGCCGAGGCCGGGCTGCCCGCCGCCGACTACGCCGGGACGCTGCGGGACGAGCTCGCGGCCCGCGCGGCCCGCGCCGCCGCGCTCAAATCGGTCGCGGCGCACCGCTGCGGCCTCGGCTTCGACCCCTCCCGGCCCTCGCGCGGCAGCGTGATCGCGGCGGCCGGCCACAGGCTGGCCGACCCCAAGTCACGCCTGGACGACCCCGTCCTCGTACGGCACCTGCTGTGGGCGGCGGTCGACGTCGCGCGGGAGCGGGGCCTGCCGCTGCAGTTCCACTGTGGCTTGTCCGGCGGTGGCTTGTCCGGCGGTGGTCCGTCGGGCTGGGGCCCGTCCGGTGGTGGTCCGTCGGGTCTCGGTGTGGGCCACCTGGCCGATCCCGCGCTGCTGACCGGGTTCGTCCGCGCCCTCGTCCCGCTCGGGGTGCCGGTCGTCCTGCTGCACTGCTATCCCTACCACCGCCAGGCGGCGTACCTGGCGGGCGTTTTCCCGCACGTCTACGTGGACGCCGGGCCCGCCGTCGCCCACACCGCAGCCGGCTCCGGGCAGGTTCTGCGCGAGCTGCTCGAACTCGTCCCGTTCCACAAGCAGATGTACGGTTCCGGCTGCCACGGCGCCGCCGAGCTGTGTTTCCTGGCCGCGCTCTGCCATCGCCGCGGCCTGGCCCGCGTGCTCGCCGACCGGATCGCCGAGGGCGAGTGGAGCCCGGCCGACGCCGCCCGGATCGCTCACATGATCGGCTCGGGTAACGCCCGCCGCGTTTACCGCCTCTGAAATTCGGAATTTGTCCGAGCCGAAACGATCCTCCTTTAAGAGGATGATTCTCGATTTATCGCGCGGAATAATCGCGCCCGATGTCTGCCATTGAGATTAGAAATCTGGTGAAGTCGTTCGGGCCCGTGAAGGCCGTGGACGGCGTCTCGTTCAGCGTGGAGGCCGGATCCGTCACCGGATATCTCGGCCCCAACGGAGCCGGTAAGACGACCACGCTCCGCTGCCTGCTCGGCCTGGTCACGCCCGGCTCGGGTGAGGCGCTGGTGAACGGCGAGCGCTACGTCACGCTCGCCAATCCGGCTGCCGAGGTCGGCGCCGTGCTCGAGGCCACGAGCTTCCACCCCGGCCGCACCGCCCGCAACCACCTGCGCATCCTGTGCACGGCGGCCGGGCTGCCCGACGCCCGCGCGGACGAGGCGCTGGAGCAGGTCGGCCTCGCGGACGCCGCCGGCAAGCGCGTGGGCGGCTTCTCGCTGGGCATGCGGCAGCGGCTCGCGCTCGCCTCCGCCCTGCTCGGCCGGCCCCGGGTGTACATCCTCGACGAACCGGCCAACGGTCTCGACCCTTCGGGCATCGAGTGGCTGCGCGGGTTCCTGCGCCACCTCGCCCATGACCAGGGCGCGGCGGTGCTCGTCTCCAGCCACGTCCTGGCCGAGGTCGAGCAGACCGTCGACGACGTCGTGATCATCGCCAAGGGCCGCCTGGTGCGTCAGGGAAGCCTGGCCGAGCTCACCAGCGACGGCGCGGACGCGGTCCGGGTGCGGGCCGCCAAGGCCGCCGACCTCGCCCCCGCGCTCGAAGCGGCCGGCGGGATGGTCGAACGCGTCGAGGACGGCCTGCTGCGCGTGCGCGGGCTGGACCCGGAGGCCGTCGGCCGGATCGCCTTGGACCGGCGCGTCGTGCTCACCGAGGTGGCGCAGGAGCGATCCGGGCTGCACAAGGTCTTCCTCGATCTGACGGAGGGGCGATGAGCGGGCTCGTCAGGGCGGAGCTGCGCAAGCTGTTCACCACCCGGCTGTGGTGGATCATGCTGCTCGTCATGCTGGTGCTGGTCGGGGTGGGCCTCGGCTTCCTCATCGCGTTGGCGGGGGTGGAGCAGAACGGCGGCGCGCTGCCCGCGCGGGACACCGCGGAGTGGGCCGAGATCGCCTGGTCGAGCGGGTCCAGCGGCGGGATCTTCGTGATGATCCTCGGCGTCGTCATGATGACCTCCGAGTATCGCTACCAGACGATCACGGGGACCTTCCTCGCCACCCCTCGACGAGGCCTGGTGATCGTCGCCAAACTGGTGGCCGGGCTGCTCGTGGGCGCATTGTTCGCCCTGGCCGTGCTGGTCTTCCAGGCGGTCACGGTGATCCCGGCCGTGATGCTCTCCGGGGGCGAGTTCGCACTGTCCGCCTCGCGCGTCCCGCAGATCAGCCTCGGCATCCTGGTCACCCTGGCGCTGTACGCGGTGTTCGGCATCGGGCTGGGGGCGCTCGTCCGCAACCAGATCGCCGGGATCGTCGCGGCGGTCGCCTGGGCGTACGTGATCGAGAGCATCTTCACGGGAATCCCGGCCCTGCACTCCGTGGGCAAGTGGCTGCCGGGCGGGGCCGCGCAGGCGCTGATGAGCATCGACGTCGACACCGGCCTGGGCAGGCCAGAATGGCTGCCCGCCTGGGCGGGCGCTCTCGTCCTGGTCGGTTACGGCCTGCTGTTCGCCGCCGTCGCCACCGCCACCACGGTGCGCCGCGACATCACCTGATGGTCCACACCCGGGGACGACCCCCGGACTCCGCCAGGGCCCCGAGGGCGGGGGCCGGGTCGCGATCGTGGGCCCGAGCTGGTTTGCTTGGACGGTCACCCATCGGCACCACTTCACGGGGAATGTGAATGCGCAGCGTCGAGCCCGAGGTCTTCCTCGTCGCCAAACCGTCTGTCGACTACGACGAGCTGGCCCGCTACCTCCACGAGATCGGCGGGGAGAGCTGGCTCGAGCGGCTGGAGCGGGGCGAGTTCGACGCCCAGAACCTCGCCGAGTTCGCCGGTCGGCTGTGCTACCGGTCGTTCGAGCCCGGCCTGAACCCCAACGTCACGAGGGTGCGCACCGACCAGGAGGCGTACCTGCGCAACATCCTGGCCAGCGCGCACGGCAGCGTGCTGGAGCACCTCAGCTTCAGCTTCGTGCTGCACAACGTCTCGCGGGTGCTCACCCACGAGCTGGTACGGCACCGGCCCGGGGTGGCGATCTCGCAGGAGTCGCTGCGGTTCGTCCGGCTGAGCGACATCCCGTTCTGGTTCCCCGAGTGGGCGCGCGGGGACGCCGAGCTGATGAAGCGGGCGACCGAGATGCTCGACCGGATGGAGGAGTTCCAGAACTGGATGGCGACCCACTTCGGGCTGGACGAGGACGGCGTGGCGTTCGCGGAGAAGAAGCACCGCACCTCGTTCATGCGCCGCTTCGCCCCTGAGGGCGTCGCCACCGGCCTGGTCTGGACGGCCAACGTGCGCACCCTGCGGCACACGATCGAAGCCCGTACGGCCGCGGGAGCCGAGGAGGAGATCCGCCTCATCTTCAACCGCATCGGGGAGATCATGCGGGAGGAGGCCCCGGCCCTGTTCGGCGACTACGTCGTCGAGGACGGCGCCTGGGTTCCCGGCTACCGCAAGGTCTGAGCCGCCGAGGCCTGGGCCGCGAGGGCCAATGAGGTCTGATCCGCGGAGGTCGTGAACCGCCGCCCCGCGGTCGCCCGGAAGGGCGCCGCGGGACGGCGGTGGCGGGTCAGAGGACGGCGGCCCGTACGGACAGCACGTCGGGCAGGTGACGGGCGATCAGTGACCAGGTCTCGCCCGCGTCGGCCGACCCGTACACCTCGCCGTCCCGGGTGCCGAAGAACACCCCCGCGGGCCCCGCGGACATCGCGTCCCTGAGCACCGAGGCGTGCACCGGGCCCTCGGGCAGCCCGGCGGAGTGTCCGTGCCAGGTCTCTCCGGCGTCGTCGCTGCGGAACACCTGGTATCGGTGGCCGAGCGGCGTCCGGTCGACGTCGCCGTGCAGCGGGAAGACGTACAGCCTGTCGGGGTGGTCCGGGTCCACCGCGATCGGGAACCCGAAGTCGGACGGCAGGCCGGACCCGATCTCGGTCCAGGAGTCGCCGAAGTCGTCGGACCGGTAGACCCCGAAGTGGTGCTGCAGGTAGAGCCGCTCGGGGGTCGCGGGATGCTGCGCCACCTTGTGCACGCACTGGCCGAACTCGGGATACTGCGCGCCCTCCGGCAGGAAGGGGGCGCGGATGTTCTTGTTGGACGGCCGCCAGGTGGCCCCCGCGTCGTCGCTGCGGAAGAACCCCACAGCGGAGGCGGCGACCCCGATGCGCCGCGGGTCGGTGGGGTGGGGGATCACGGTGTGGAGGCACAGGCCGCCGCCGCCGGGCTGCCACTGGGGCCGGGTGGGGTGGTCCCACAGGCCGTCGACCATCGTGTACGTGGCCCCGCGGTCCTCCGACCGGAACAGCGCGGCGGGCTCGGCGCCCGCCCAGACCACGTCCGGCTCGGACGGTGACGGCTGGAGCTGCCAGACCCGGGCCAGCGCGGCCCCGGTGCGCTCGGGAAAGGCGACCGGCGGGGTCGTCGCCTCCTCCCAGGTCTCGCCGAGGTCGTCGGACCACATCACCGACGGGCCGAAGTGGCCGTACTCGATGCCGGCGAGGAGGCGGGGCGTGGTCCCGCGGGTGTCGATCGCGACCGAGTGGACCGCGATCGTGGAGAACCGCACGGGCTCGACCTCGAACGAGCCGCCGTCCGAGGAACGCGCGAGGAACAATCCTTTGCGAGTGCCGATCGCGAGCAGTGCGGTCATATGTCCTCCCTGTGCCGATTTCGATTATGTTTTCGATTCGAATCCTGCCAGGAAACTCTCGACGTCGCCCGCCGTTCCGGTCAAGCCTCGCTCTGCACCGGATCCCGGTGGATCCGCGCGAGCGGCACCCCCGAGCTCTGCAGGCGCCGTACGGTTTCGTTCACCATCGCGGGCGGCCCGCAGACGTACGCCTCGTGGTCGGCCCACGAGTGGAACCTCTCGACCACGTCGGGGAGCCGGCCGCGCATTCCGTCGTAGGCCGGGTCGTCGGAGACCACCGGCACGACCCGCAGCCAGGGGAAGGCGGCCTCCATCCTCGCCAGGTCCGGCATGTCGTACAGGTCGCACGCGCGCCGGACGCCGAACAGCAGGTGGATGTTCGGGCGGTCGCCGGAGGCGATGACGTGCTCGATGAGGGCCTTGAGCGGCGCGAGGCCGGTTCCTCCGGCGACGCAGAGGAGGTCGCGGTCGGACTCGGGCGGCGTCATCGTGCCCACCGGCGGGCCGAGCAGGAGCTGGTCGCCGATGCGGGTGTGGCGGACCAGTGCCGTGCTCACCCAGCCGCCCGGCACGGCGCGCACGTGCAGGCGCAGCGAGCCGTCCGCGCGGGGCGCGTTGGCGATGGAGAACCTCCGCCACACGCGCGGCCATCTGGCCGTCTGGACCGTGACGTACTGCCCGGGGACGAAGTCCATGCGCTGCGAGGGCCGCAGCGTGAGCACCGCGATGTCCCGGGTGCGCGGCTCGTGGTCGGTCACCTCCGCCAGCCACCATGGGGGTGTGGTCTCCGCGTCGGCGGCGTCGATCATGATCTTCGCCGCCATGGCGTACGCCTCGGTCCAGGCGGCCTCGATCTCGTCGGTCCAGATCTCGGCGGCGAAGTGCCTGATCGTGGCGAGGAGTGCGCTTCCCACGGCTGTGTAGTGCTCGGGGGACACTCCGTACTTGCGATGATCCCGCCCGAGCTGGGCGAGATAGGACGCCAGCCCCTCGGGGCTGTCGAGCATCCAGACGACCCTCGTGAGCGCGTTGAAGAGCCGGTCGCGCTGCACCTCCATGCCCGGCGGGAACATGCCCCGCATGTGCGGGCACTGCGTGAACAGTCGTCCGTAGAAGTACCCCGCGGCCTTCTCGGCGACGGGCTCGACGACCGAGAAGCTCTCCTTGACGAGGCGTGGATTCAGCGGCATCAGTTGTGTCCCACCCTAGGGACCGGAATCGTGCTCCGGTCTGTCGATCCACCTCCCTGACGGCTCCGGGTGACGAGCGCCGGCGGCCCCGGCTCAACCGATCGCTCAACGGGGAGTGTTCCACTCGCTCTCGGGCGTCACAACCGATTCCCCGCAAGGCAACCGACTGTAAACACTTCGTTATTTTTCGTGATGTTGCTGCTGTGACTGGTGTGACTGATGTGAAAATTGACAAAAAGGAAAACGATCTGCGCCATGATGGGCCTGCCTGCTCGCACACCCCCAGGAGATGGCCATGGCGCGTCCCATCGTCGGCATCACCACCTATCTCGAGGCCGCGCGCTGGGGCACGTGGGTTCGTGAGGCGGCGGTCTCGCCCCAGGCGTACGCGCGCGCGGTGGAGAAGGCGGGCGGCGCGCCCGTCCTGCTGCCGCCGCTGAGCCCCGTGTCCGCCGGCGACTACGTGCGCCGCCTGGACGCGGTCATCCTCGCCGGGGGCGTCGAGATCGATCCGGCGCTGTACGGCGAGGCCCCGGCGGGGGAGCAGGACGACGACGGGCTCGGCGGGCCGCAGCCCCAGCGCGACCGGTTCGAGACCGCGCTGGCGCAGGCGGCGGTGGAGGCGGACGTGCCGCTGCTGGCGATCTCGCGCGGCATGCACGTGCTCAACGTCGCCCAGGGCGGCACGCTGATCACGTCCCTGCGGGAGGCCGTCGGCCACGACCGTCACGAGACGGCCGCGCACGTGGTCACCGTCAGTGTGTCGAGCAGGGTCGGCAAGGCCGTGGGCGACCGCGCGGAGGTGATCGGCGCGCACCGCCGGGCCGTCCGGCGGCTCGGCACCGGCCTGATCGCGGTTGCGTGGGCGGACGACCAGATCGTCGAGGCCGTCGAACTCCAGGGGCACAGGTTCGCGGTCGGCGTCCAGTGGCACCCCGAGCGTGGCGCGGACAACCGCCTGGTCGAGGCCCTGGTGGACGCGGCCCGTCCCTGACCCCGTACGGACCGGTGTCCCGGAGGCGGCGCGGGCGGCTTGCCGGCCGGGAGAGCGCGGTGCGGCCGCTTCGGCGGTTGTGTCGGCGCCCGCTGTTACTGTGCGGGGCATGGCGTTGCATCCCCAGGCGGAGGCCTATCTCAAGCTGTTCCCCTCGGATCTCGGCGTCGACCTCGCCTCCCTCACCCGCGCGCGGATCGCCGAGCTGCGGTCCCTGGACGGGATGGTCGAGCAGCGCGGGCCGAGGATCGGCCTGCCGGTGGTCAGGGACGAGACGGCGGCCGGGGTGCCGGTCCGGATCTACCGCCCCGAGCCGGGCGAGCATCCGCTGCCGGCGCTCGTCTACTTCCACGGCGGCGGCTGGGTCTTCGGCAGCGTCGAGCGCAACGACGCCCTGGGCCGCGACCTCGCCCACAGGACCGGAGCGGTCGTCGTCTCGGTGGACTACCGCCTCGCGCCCGAGCACCCGTTCCCCGCGGCCGCCGAGGACGCCTTCGGCGTGGTCCGCGACGTGCACACCCGCCCCGCGTTCTACGGCGCGGACGCGCGCAGGGTGGCGGTCGTCGGCGACAGCGCCGGGGGCAACCTCGCGGCGGTGGCGGCCTGGCTGGCCAGGGACGCCGGGCTCCGCCTCGCCCACCAGGCGCTGATCTGCCCGGTCACCGACGTCGCCACCGACACGCCCAGCTACGAGGCGTACGGGAAGGGGTTCGGGCTCGACGCGGCGGAGATGAGGTGGTTCATCGAGCAGTACGCCGCCGGCGCCGACCCCCGCGACCCCCGTCTCGCGCCGATCCACCTGCCGGACAAGTCGGGCCTGGCGCCCGCGACGGTGATCACGGCGGAGTGCGACCCGCTGTGCGACGAGGGTGCGGCCTACGCGCGCGCGCTCGCCGAGGCGGGCGTCCCCGTGGAGCACCGCTGCTTCGAGGGCGCGCTGCACGGCTTCCTCGGCCTGCCCGGGTTCTTCGACCAGGCGCTGGAGGGCCGCGACTTCCTCGCCGCCAGGATCAGGGACGCGCTGCGCCTGCCCGACGGACGGTGGGCCGCGTCGTGAGGGAGTACGAGAAGCTGAAGATCGACTGGGCGGCGGACGGCGTCCTGCGCGTCGTGATCAGCGAGCCGTCCCGGCGCAACGCCGTGGACCGCACCGGTCACCGTGAGCTGGCCGAGATCTGGCGCGACGTGGACCGCGACGACGACGTCAGGGCGGTGATCGTGCGCGGAGAGGGCGAGGCGTTCTCGGCGGGCGGCGACCTGTCGATGATCGAGGAGATGACCCGCGACCACGCCACCCGACTGGAGGTCTTCGCCGAGGCCCGCGACATCGTCTACAACGTGCTCAACTGCTCGAAGCCTGTCGTCTCGGCCATCCAGGGCCCCGCGGTGGGGGCGGGGCTCGCCGTCGCGCTGCTGGCCGACATCTCGGTGGCCGGGCGGACGGCCCGCATCATCGACGGCCACACCCGGCTCGGCGTCGCGGCGGGCGACCACGCGGCGATCGTCTGGCCGCTGCTGTGCGGGATGGCCAAGGCCAAGTATCACCTCCTGCTGTGCGAGCCGGTCACCGGCGAGCAGGCCGAGGCGATGGGGCTCGTGAGCCTGTGCGTCGACGACGACCAGGTCCACGACAGGGCGCTGGACGTCGCGACGCGGCTGGCCGCCGGGTCGGCCGAGGCGATCCGGCTGACCAAGTACGCGCTGAACAACTGGCTGCGCATGGCGGGGCCGTCGTTCGACGCCTCGCTGGCCATGGAGTTCCTCGGCTTCACCGGCCCCGACGCCGCCGAGGGCGTGCTGGCCCTGCGGGAGAAGCGCCCGCCCCGGTTCAGGCCTAGCTGAAGCGCTTGCGCAGCGACTCCAGGCCGGGGACGAAGACGCCCCGGGTGAGGATCTTGGCGATCTTCTCCGGGTCGTCGGCCTCGAAGCTCGCGTACCACTCCACGAACGCCTGCCCGGAGTCGGTCACCGGGGCGACCCGGCAGGTCGCGTGGTAGTCGCGCATGGGCAGCGGGGACTCGATGGTGGTGTACGTCAGCGTGCGGGCCTCGTCGTCGAGGGTCAGCAACCGCTCGCGGAACACCCCGCCCGACCCCTCGACCCGCCGCACGACCCCCGGGGCGAGCGGCGCGCCGTCCTCGATCGCGCAGGCGGACACGCCCGGCAGCCACTCGTGGAGGTTGCCGAACTCGCGCACATACCCCCAGACGTCCCCGGCGTCCGCGCTGATCATCGTGCTGGCGTACGGACCGCGCATGTGTGACTCCTTCCGCTGCCTCAAGTACGTGCCCCGCCGGGGCGGCGCGCAAGCGGCCGGAAGCGGTCAGAAGCTCCTGGGCAGGCCGAGCACCTGAGTGGCCAGGTAGTTGAGCAGCAGTTCCTCGGTCACCGGCGCGATCCGGCCGATCCTGGCGTCGGCCAGCAGCCGCGCGACGGGGTACTCCAGCGAGTACGCCATGCCCCCGTGGGTCTGGAAGGCGGCGTCGGCGGCCTCCCAGGCGGCCTGCGAGGCCGTCAGCTTGGCGATGTTGGCCTCCGTGCCGCAGGGCAGACCGTTGTCGAACGACCATGCCGCCTTGTACAGCATCAGCCTGGCCAGTTCGATCTTGGCCTTGACCTGCGCCAGCGGGAACGCGATGGCCTGGTTGGCCCCGATGGGCCGGCCGAAGACCTCCCGCTGCTTGGCGTAGTCCACGCCCACCCGCAGCGCCACCTCGGCCCCGCCGAGCGCACTGGCCGCCAGCAGGATCCGCTCGGGGTTCAGCACGTCCCACAGCACGGCCACCCCCCGGTCCACCTCGCCGAGCACGCTGGAGGCGGGCAGTCGCAGGTCGTCGATGAAGACCATGTTGGACGGCGTGGTGTTCGCGCCCATCTTGGGGATCGGCCGGTAGGACAGCCGCCCCGCCGCCACGGCCTCCGGCACGTTCACCAGGAACACCGTCAGCCCGTCGCTGCGCGGCTTGGCCTGGGCCGCCGGGATCGTCCGGGTGACGAGCAGCATCCAGGCGGCCCGCTGGACCCCGGTGATCCAGACCTTCTGGCCGTTCACGACGAAGTCGTCGCCGTCCCTGCGGGCGAAGGTCGAGATCGCCAGGGAGTTGGACCCGGCGTCGGGCTCGGTCAGCGCGAAGCAGGTCTCGATCTCTCCCGTCGCCAGCTTCGGCAGCAGCGCGGCCTTCTGCTCGGCCGAGCCGTGCCTGGCCAGCGTGAGCGCCCCGAACCCCGGCGTCAGCACGTACATGAACGCCGAACCGCCGGCGGAGCCGGAGGCCGACAGGGTCTCGGTGGCCACGGCCAGCTCCAGCAGGCCCTGTCCGGCCCCGCCGTACTCCTCGGGCACGGCCAGGCCGAGCCAGCCGCCCTTGGCCAGCTCGGCCCACACCTCCTCGGGCCAGCGCTTGTCCGATTCGCAGCGCTGCCAGTAGTCCATGTCGTATCGCGAGCAGATGTCCGCGATGCCCCGGCGTACCGCCTGCGCGCTCTCCGGCAGCGTGAAGTCCATGCCCGCCACTCTAGAACGCCATTCGGCGGGCTGCGAGATCACCGGCGGGGGCGGCGCGCGTGGTAGACGAAGGCGGGCGGCAGGTTCCGCCACACCGTGCGCCCGGCCACCACCTCCTCGAACGCCTCGCCCAGCCTGCGGCGGAACCGCAGGGCCGCGGGCAGGGCGCGGGCGTGGACGTAGGAGAACGTCGTGAACGCGCCTCCGGGCGCGAGCGAGGCGACCACGGCCCGCAGCAGCTCCGCCTGGTGGCTGGGGGGGAACGCCGCCCAGGGCAGCCCGCTCACGATCACGTCGGCGGCGGCCACGCCCCGGCCGGCGAGCAGCTCGGGCAGCCGTGCGGCGTTGTCGACCACGAGCTCGACCCCCGGGTAGCGGGCGCCGAGGTGGCCGGCCAGCCGCGGATTGATCTCGACCGCCAGGTGCCGCCCCCGCCCGCCGATGCGGCGCTGGATCTCGGCGGTGAAGGGACCGGTGCCCGGCCCCAGCTCGACCACGACGGGGTCGCCGCGCTCCGGCACCGGCACGCACACCGCCTCCGACAACCGCCGTGAGCTGGGCGCGACCGCCCCGGTCACGGCGGGGGAGCGCAGGAACTGCCCGAAGAAGATCGCTGTTTCGTTGGCCATGCGGTGACGCTAGGGCCGCGCGACCGCCCGGACCGCCCGCCGTCCGGACCGACCTGGCGGCCGGGTGGATCAGCGTGTACGGCCCTTCGGCGGGCGGGTCCGGCCAGAAGGAGGAGAAGCGTCCTCCCAACGGAGGACCGGCCTCCGCGCGGGCGGGCGGTAGCGTTCCCTCATGCGGTGGCCCTCGACACGCCGGCTCGTCATTCAGCGTCCCTTCACCGGCAGGCCCTTCGCGCTCTCGCGCGGCACGGCCCTCGACATCGGCCTGGCGTTGTGCGGGACCGGGCTCGACGTGCTCGTCAGCGCCGGTTCCTGGAGCGGACGGAGCGGCCCTGCCCCGGTGTGGGTGGGGATGGGCTTCGCTCTGCTGGCCGGGCTGCCGATGGGCCTGGTGCGCCGATGGCCCGGCCCGGTGGCCGTCTACATGTCCGTGCTGCTGGTGGTCTGCGACCAGATCGGCGCGTTCACCGTCGACACCCTGCAGGTCCTGCTGCCGATCTCGGTGGGCGTGCTGGCCAGGTCGCGCGGCTGGGGCTGGACGGCGCCGGTCGCCGTGCTCGCCTCCGTCGCGACGGCCGTGAACCTCGCCGACCCCGGCATCGCCCTCACGAGGAACACGTGGTTCTACTCCGTCGGCCTGATCGCCGCCCCGGTGCTGGTCGGCCGCTACCTGCGCGGCCAGGAGGGACGCCGCAAGGAGGACCCCGCGCCGCTGCTCGACGTGCTCCTCGCCGGCGGCGGGATGGCGCTGTCGGTGCTGACCACCTGGCCGTACTGGCACGGCGGTGAGCCGCCCGTGTGGGCGGTCGCGCTCGGGGTGATGTTCGCGGGGCTCGCGCTGGGCGTCGTGCGGCACCTGCCCGGCGCGGTGCTGCTGCTGGAGAGCCTCGGGCTGGTCGTGGCCGACCAGTACGTCCCGAGGACCGGCAACAGCCTGCAGCTGCTCGCACTGGTGGCCCTCGGCGTGTTCGCGACCCGCGCCACCTGGCCGTGGGTCGCCGCGGCGTACGCCCTGACCTGCTCGGTCGCCGCGATCGTGGTCGTGGACGATCCCACCGACGTCACCCCGTTCCGGGTGGTGGCGTTGATGACGATGGTGACCGCGCCCGTGGCGATCGGCCGGTACGTGGGCGTGCGGCAGGCCCAGGCCAGGCACGCCGCCGAACTGGCAGCGGAGCGGGCCAGGGCCGGCCGTCTCGCGGAGCGGGAGCGGATCGCCCGCGAGGTCCACGACATCGTGGCCCACCACGTGGGGGCGATGGTGCTGCGGGCGAGCGCGGCGCAGTACGCGGGGGCCGACGGCCCGGCCGCCGAGGCGCTGGCCGACATCAGGGACACCGGCCACCGCGTGCTGGAGGACCTGCGCGGGCTGCTGGCCGTGCTGCGCGACCCGGAAGAGGCACTGGGTTCCGATCTCATGCTCGCGAACATGCTGGCCGACCCCGGCGACGTGCTGCGCGACGCCGTGTCCCGGATGTCGGCGGCAGGCCTTCGGGTGGACCTGCGTCTTGCGCCCGAGGCGGAACGGGCCCCGCTGGTGGTGCGGGCGTCGGCGGCGAGGATCGTCCAGGAAGGGCTGACGAACGTGCTCAAGCACGCCGGGCCGGGGGCCCGCGCGGAGGTCGATGTGGCGATGCGCCCGGACGCGCTCACGGTCGAGGTGCGCAACGGCCCCGGCACGTCCGGTCCCCCGGACGTGCTGCCGTCCCACGGCCACGGCATCGCGGGCATGCGGGAACGGGCCCGCGCCTTCGGCGGGCACGTCACCGCGGGCCCGGCCGAGGGCGGCGGCTGGCGGCTGACCGCCTCGCTGCCGGTCCCGCGCGAGAGCCGGTCGGATTGCCGCATGGCGGGGAGGTTCGCGTGATCCGCGTCGTGGTCGCCGACGACCAGGCCCTGGTGCGGGCGGGCGTCCGGATGATGCTGGAGGCGGCCGGCGACATGGAGGTGTGCGGGGAGGCCGCCGACGGGGCCGAGGCCGTACGGCTGGCCGAGCGGCACCGCCCCGACGTGGTGCTGATGGACCTGCGGATGCCACGCGTCGACGGCCTGGAGGCCACCCGCAGGATCCTCGCCGCCCAGCCGTCCGCCCGGATCGTCGTGCTCACCACGTTCTCCGAGGACGAGAACCTCTACGCCGCGCTGGGCGCGGGCGCGCTCGGGTTCCTGGTCAAGGACGACCCGCCTGCCCGGATGGTCGAGTCGGTGCGGCGGGCCGCGACGGGGGAGCCCCCGCTCGCGCCGTCGGTGCTGCGGCGCGTGGTGGAACGGGCCCTGGCGGCCGAGCGGCAGGCGGTGCCGCTTCCGCCCGGCCTCACCGAGCGTGAGGCGCAGGTGCTCACCCTGGTCGGGGTGGGCCTGTCCAACGCCGAGATCGCCGACCGGCTGCACGTGGGGGTCACGACGGTCAAGAGCCACGTCGCCGCGCTCATCGAGAAGCTGGGGTTGCGCAACCGCACCCAGGCGGCGGTGATGGCGCACCGGTTCGGCTTGGTCGACAATGGGTTCAACCCCGTGGCTCCTGCCCGGAGCGACCGGGGGAGTGGCATGTAGGGTCTGGGGCGTGAACGCTGCCGAGGACCGGATCTGGACGGTGCCCAACCTGCTGAGCGCCCTGCGGCTGCTCGGCGTCCCCGTCTTCCTCTGGCTCGTGCTGGGTCCCCACGCCGACGGGTGGGCCATCGCGCTGCTGGCGCTCGCGGGCTTCAGCGACTGGCTCGACGGCAAGCTCGCCCGTGCCTGGAACCAGATCAGCAGGCTGGGCCGGCTCATCGACCCGCTCGCCGACCGGCTCTACATCCTCGCCACACTGATCGGCCTGGTGTTGCGAGGCGCCGTCCCCTGGTGGCTGGCGCTCGCGGTGCCGCTGCGCGACGTACTGCTGCTGTGGATGCCGCCCGTGCTGCGGCGGCACGGCTACGGCCCGGCGCTGCCCGTCCACTTCCTCGGCAAGGCCGGCACCGCCGCCCTGATGTACGCCTTCCCGCTGCTGTTCCTCGCCTCCCATGAGGGGTGGTACGCCGAGATTGCCGCGATCTTCGGATGGGCCTTCGCCATCTGGGGAACTGGTCTGTATTGGTGGGCGGGGGTGTTGTATGTCGTACAGGTGCGCCAGCTAACGAAGGGGTGACCCGTGAAGGCCGTCGTCATGGCGGGCGGGGAGGGGACACGGCTGCGGCCGATGACCGCGAACCAGCCCAAGCCCCTGCTCCCCATCATCAACCGGCCGATCATGGAACACGTGCTCCGGCTGCTGAAGCGGCACGGGTTCACCGAGACCGTGGTGACCGTGCAGTTCCTGGCCGCGCTGATCCGCAACTATTTCGGCGACGGCGACGAGCTGGGCATGACCTTGCACTACGCCACCGAGGAGGTCCCCCTCGGGACGGCCGGCAGCGTGAAGAACGCCGCCGACAAGCTCCGCGACGACCGCTTCCTGGTCATCTCCGGCGACGCGCTCACCGACATCGACCTGACCGACATGCTCCGCTTCCACCGCGAGAACCGGGCGCTGGTCACCATCGGGCTCAAGCGCGTGCCCAACCCGCTGGAGTTCGGGATCATCATCGTGGACGAGAGCGGCCGCATCCAGCGCTTCCTGGAGAAGCCCACCTGGGGCCAGGTGTTCTCCGACACGGTCAACACCGGCATCTACATCATGGAGCCGTCGGTCCTCGACGAGATCGCCCCCGCCCAGTCGGTCGACTGGTCGTCCGACATCTTCCCCGAGATGCTCGAACGGGGGTGCCGGCTGTTCGGCTACGTGGCCGAGGGCTACTGGGAGGACGTCGGCACGCACGAGAGCTACCTCAAGGCCCAGGCCGACGTGCTGGAGGGCAAGGTCAAGGTCGACTTCGACGCGTTCGAACTGGCCCCCGGCGTGTGGGCCGCCGAGGGCGCGTCGGTGGACCCCGAGGCCGTGCTCAAGGGCCCCCTCTACATCGGCGACTACGCCAAGGTCGAGGCCGGCGCCGAACTGCGGGAGTACACCGTGCTCGGCAGCAACGCCGTCGTCAAGGAGGGCGCGTTCCTGCACCGCGCCGTGGTCAGCGACAACGTGTACGTCGGTCCGGCCGCCCACCTGCGCGGCTGTGTGATCGGCAAGAACACCGACGTGATGACCGGCGCCAGGATCGAGGAGAACGCCGTCGTCGGCGACGAGTGCGTCATCGAGGCCGAGGCGTACGTCTCCTCCGGCGTGAAGATCTACCCGTTCAAGACGATCGAGGCGGGCACGGTCGTCAACACCAGCGTCATCTGGGAGTCGCGCGGCCAGCGCAGCCTGTTCGGCCCCCGAGGGGTCTCCGGGCTGGTCAACGTCGAGATCACCCCGGAGCTGTGCGTACGGCTGGCCAGTGCGTACGCCACGACGCTGCGCAAGGGCGACACGGTCGTCACCTCCCGCGACGCCTCGCGCGCGGCGCGGGCGCTCAAGCGGGCGGTGATCAGCGCGCTGAACTCCAGCGCGATCAACGTGGTCGACCTGGAGGCCGCCGCCCTGCCGGTGGCCAGGTTCAACACCTCGCGGGAGAACGTCAGGGGCGGCATCGCCCTGCGCACCACGGCGGGCGACCCCCAGAGCGTCGACATCGTCTTCATGGACGAGACGGGGGCCGACCTGTCCCAGGCGGCCCAGCGCAAGCTGGAGCGGGTCTTCTCCCGGCAGGAGTATCGGCGGGCCTTCCCCGGCGAGATCGCCGAGCTGACCTTCCCCGCCCGCGCCGTGGACACGTACGCCCGGGAGTTGCTGGCCTGCATCGACATGTCCGGGGTGAAGGACACCGAGATGAAGGTCGTGGTCGACTGCGCGGGCGGCACCTCCTCGCTCGTGCTGCCGAGCCTGCTGGGCCGGGCCGGGGTCGACGTGCTCACCGTGAACAACCGCCTCGACGACGCCTCGCCGACCGAGACGCTCGCCGAGCGCCGCCGCGACCTGCAGCGCCTGGCGGAGCTGGTGGCCTCGGCGCGGGCCGCCTTCGGCGTACGGTTCGACCCGGTGGGGGAGCGGGTCTCCCTGGTGGACGAGATGGGCCAGCTGATCAGCGAGGAACGGGCGCTGCTCGTCGTGCTCGACCTGGTGGCGGCCGAGCGCCGGGGCGGCCGGGTGGCCCTGCCGGTCACCACGACCCGGGTGGCGGAGATGGTGTGCCGCTTCCACGGCGTGCAGGTCGACTGGACGGCCACGAGCCTCGACACTCTGACGCGGGCCGCCAGGCACCCTGACACGATCTTCGCCGGCGACGGGAGGGGCGGCTTCATCGTCCCGGAGTTCGCGCCCACCGTGGACGGCCTGGCGGTGTTCCTGCGCCTGCTCGGCCTTGTGGCGCGCACGCGGCTGTCGCTCAGCCAGATCGACGCCCGCATCCCGGAGGCCAAGCTGCTCAAGCGGACCGTTCCCACGCCCTGGGCGCACAAGGGGGCCGTGATGCGCTCGGTCGTCGAGGCGGCCGAGGGCCATCGCCTGGACACCACCGACGGCGTCCGCGTCGTGGAGGACGACGGAAGCTGGGCCCTCGTCCTGCCCGACCCCGCCGAGGCCGTCACCCACCTGTGGGCCGAGGGCCACGACATGGACACCGCCCAGGCCCTCCTGGAGCGCTGGGCCCACGTCGTCGAACAGGCCGCCGGCGCCCACTGATATCCCTTCGGATACGGCGCGCAACCGTCCCGCGAAGCGGCTGCCCCATGCGAGGTTTACGGCGCGCAACCGTCACGCGAGGGGCGCGGCGGCGACTGGACTGAGGAGAGAGGAAGCGAGGAACGAGCTTCCGAACGACGAGGGAAGGAGCCGCCTGAAGGCGCCCCGAGCCGGGCTTGCCGGAGGCGAGGCCAATGAACACTGTGTGGCGGGATGGACCTTGAACCTCCGCTGGCTGTAGCGTTGGTCAGTCCACGCCCAGCCGCGGTCTTGACCTTTGTGCCTGATCAGCGTAAGTTGCGGCATTCGCAGTTTGAGCTAGTCCTAGAGCAAGTCGTGAGAGAGGCCGAGCCGTTCGATGCCCAGCGTCTACTGCACGCAGTGCGGTCATGCCAACCCCGAGGATGCCCGTTTCTGTTCACGATGCGGTTCGCCGCTGAGCGCTCCGGCGCCCGTCGCAGCCGATACGACCTCGACGATCTCACTCGAGGCGCTTGAGGCGGAGACGGGCCAGACGCTTCTGCCGGACAGAGCCGCGGTCGAGCAGTTGCCGCCCGGCACGGCTCTTCTGGTGGTCATGCGGGGCCCGAACGCGGGCAGCCGATTTCTGCTCGACAGCGACCTCACTACGGCGGGTCGCCACCCGGAAAGCGACATTTTCCTGGACGATGTGACCGTGTCCAGGAGACACGTGGAGTTCTACCGGCGCGGCGGCCAGTTCACCGTGCGTGACGTGGGCAGCCTCAACGGCACCTACGTCAACCGGGAGCGCATCGAGGAGTCCCCGTTGCAGGGCGGCGACGAGGTGCAGATCGGCAAGTTCCGGCTGGTGTTCCTCACGCGTGGTCCCGGAGGGCTGTGATCGGTGAGGAGGAGGAGTCATGAGCGCGCAGGCCGTACGGGCGTTCATGAGCATCGGGGAGGTGCTCGCCCTGCTGCAGGGCGAGTTCCCGGACGTGACCGTCTCCAAGATCCGGTTTCTGGAGGGTGAGGGGCTGATCGAGCCCCAGCGGAGCCCGTCGGGGTACCGCAAGTTCACCTACAACGACGTCGAGCGCCTGCGGTACATCCTGCGTGCGCAGCGTGACCAATACCTGCCGCTCCGGGTGATCAAGGATCAGCTGGACGAGCAGGCGGCGCGTCCGCACGCCGTGTCCGCCGGCGCCCCGCCCGTGCGCCTCAGCCGGGAGGAGTTCATCGAGGCCGCCGGCATCGACGAGGAGACCCTGGCCGAGATGGAGAGTTTCGGCCTGGTCGCTCCCGTGGCGCGCCGGTACGACGGGGAGGCGCTGGAGGTCGCGCGCAGCGTGGGGGCGCTGGCGCGCTTCGGCCTGCAGGCGCGGCACCTGAGGGCGATCCGCGCCGCGGTGGAGCGGGAGGCCGGTCTGATCGAGCAGGCGGTGGCCCCGCTGCTGCGGCGCAAGGCGCCGGGAGCGATCGCGGAGGCGGACGAGACCGCCCGGGAGATCTCCGGACTTCTCCAGGAACTGCACAATGCGTTACTGCGTGGGAGTGTTCGCGGCGTTCTGGGGCGGTGACCGGCACATCCGCACCTCCGTGGGTGTTACGTTGAATGCCTGGTGATATGCCGCGACGCTTGAGACGGAGCCGCCCGTGTTGCAGATGGAGGTCGTGGGGGTTCGCGTTGAGATGCCCACCAACCAGCCGATCGTTCTCCTGAAGGAGACGAGCGGTGATCGGTATCTGCCGATCTGGATAGGCATGACCGAGGCGACCGCTATCGCGTTGGCCCAGGCGGAGGAGCCGCCGCCCAGGCCGCTGACCCACGACTTGTTCCGTGACGTTCTTGAGGCCTTGGGGGTGCGGTTGCGCACCGTCAACATCGTCGCCCTCCGCGATGGAATCTTCTTCGCCGATCTGGTCTTCTCCAACGGCGTGGAGGTCAGCGCCCGTCCTTCGGACTCGATCGCGCTGGCGTTGCGTACGGGCGCGACGATCTACGCGAGTGAGGACGTGATCCAGGAGGCGGGCGTGAGCATGCCCGACGACCAGGAAGACGAAGTGGAAAAGTTCCGCGAGTTCCTGGACAAAATCACACCGGAAGACTTCGGCCGGGCGGGCTGACGTGCCGGACGATTTCGGGAGATTACGCTTCACGACGCGCCGGACGGGGTCGTTGACTGACGATGGCCCCGGTCCTACGGTGCAAGGGAAACCACGGTTGTAATTCACGAACCCCCAGATCAGACCGTGGGATGAGAGAAAGCCGGAGGTCCGCAGTGGCGGTCAGCAGCGGCGAGGGTAAGTCGGCCGGCCAGCACGACCCGGTTCGGCAGGCGGCGCGTGAGCGCGCCGGCGAACAGGGTCTGCTGTTCGACGAGCAGCCGACGGCGCTGCCCCAGGGCATCGGATACCGCGGGCCCACGGCGTGCGCGGCGGCCGGGATCACCTACCGGCAGCTCGACTACTGGGCCCGGACCGAACTGGTGCTCCCGACGATAAGGGCCGCCCAGGGATCCGGGTCCCAGCGACTGTACAGCTTCCGCGACATCCTCGTCCTGAAGGTCGTCAAACGTCTCCTGGACACGGGGGTCTCCCTGCAGCAGATACGCACCGCCGTACGGCATCTGCGCGACCGCGGCGTCAACGACCTGGCCCAGATCACTTTGATGAGCGACGGCGTGAGCGTCTACGAGTGCACGAGTGCCGACGAGGTGATCGACCTGCTGCAGGGCGGCCAGGGCGTGTTCGGCATCGCGCTGGGGCGGGTCTGGCGGGAGGTCGAGGGATCGCTGGCCGAGCTTCCGGGCGAGCGCGCGGAGGCCGCTCCGGATGCGGAGGGGGACCATCCGGCGGACGAGCTGGCCCGTCGAAGAAAGGCCCGCAGGACCGGCTGAGCGGATGCCCCGGCGAGCGCTGGGCCCTGCGGGCCGAGCGGAGGCCGGGGTCGTGCCCGGAACGGAAGTGGTCAGGCGGTGTAGTCAGGCGCGTGTGGCGGGCCTGGCCGGGGGCAGGTCGAACTCGTCGTCGCGCATCCGCAGCAGGGCGACGGAGGCGCCGGCGAAGCCCACGGCCGCGGCCACGAGGCCGATGCCCGACGCGACGTGTCCGGGCATGAACGGGTGCGTGAACCCGCCGGCCGCGAGGACGATGCCCATCCAGGCGGGCGCCGCGCCGCTGCGCCAGAGCGCGAGGCCGAGCAGCAGCAGGCCGACGACGATGCCCACGATGAACAGCAGGCCCGCCACCAGCTGTACGGGGTCGTCCTCGAGCGCGTTCTGAATCCTCGACGTGGTCGCCACATCGAAGTGCCTCGTCGCCGTCAGGTACGCGAGGTCGTCGCCGCCGCGGATCAGGGGGAAGCCGGCCAGATCGCCGAGCAGCGCGAGGAGCGCCCCCGCCGTGGTGAGCCTGGGAGCGCCGCGACGGGCCACCCAGGCCACGGCGAAGGTGGCCGGGATCAGCCCGACCAGGAACGGCAGGGCGAACCATCGGATCGCGCCCGCGGTCTGCTCGTGGGCCGCGTACGCCGCGACCGTGGCCTCGAACGACTCACCGCCGTCCACGGGGCTCAGGATGTAGTGGATTCCCATGCCGAGCATGGGGAGCGGGGCGACGACGGCGAGCAGCACCCGCCAGAAGCCGCGAACGTCCCGGAGCGGCTTGCGGGTGGTGGCGCGGGTGTCGGTGTCCGGCTGCATGACGATCCTCTCGAAAGGTCTGGTGGTCATCCGGTCGGGTCCGACGGTGACGGCCGCACGCTCCCGCCGTCGTGGGCGTGGTCTCCCGGTCCGGTCCCGGCCGCTCCCGTCGGCCCCGGGAACGCGCTCCTATGGCCGATGGGAGCGGCGGGACCCGATGATGAGTCCATGGCAGTCAGGCGCGCCGGCCCGGTCGCGGTGCTCACCCTCACCACCGTCGTGGTCGCCGCGGCGTGGGTGTCCTGGTTCCTCGGCGGGCTCACCTTCGCCGACGCGGCCGACGACTCCTACCTGCTGACCAACAGCGCCCAGGCGCTGACCTTCACCACGTTCGGCGCGACGGTGCTGGCGCACCGGCCCGGGCACCGCGTCGGGCTCCTGTTCGTGGGGTACGGCGCCTGCTACAGCCTGAGCGTGGCCTGCCTGGGCCTGCTCTCCGGCGCGGTGGGGCTGCCGGAGCGGTGGGCGCGGGCGGTCGAGCTGTTCGGCATCACCGTGTGGATCCCGGCGCCCGCCGTCTGCCTTCCGCTGATCATCCAGCTGTTCCCGGACGGCAGGCCGCTGTCCCGGCGCTGGCGACCGCTGGCCGTCGCGACCCTCGCCGTCCTGCCGCTCACGCCGGTCCTGACGCTGCCTGTGGCGGCCGGGGTCGCCGAGGGGGGACCGGCCGCGGGCGACCCGATCCTGCCCGCCGCGGCAGGCGAGGCCGCCCTGCGGCTGACACCGGTGTTCGCCGCCGCCGACGCGCTGGTGCTGCTGGCCTCCCTCGGCGCGCTCGGCCTGCGCACCCGCCGGTCGCGCGGCGTGCCGCGGCTGCAGCTCATGTGGCTGCTGTGGGCCGTGGGACTGTTCGCGGCGCTCAACGTCCAGCGGATCGTGACGACCGACGGGCCGGTGCTGTTCCTGCTGACCCTGCCGCTGATCCCGGCCGCGGCCACGGTGGCGATCCTGCGCCACCGGCTGTACGACATCGAGCTGATCGTCAACCGGTCGCTGGTGTACGGGGTGCTCACGCTCGGCGTCGTGCTGGCCTACCTGTGCATCGTCGCGGGGCTGTCCGCGCTGGCGCAGGACCGGCTGTCGGCCACGCCCGTCATCGCGACCGCGGCCATCGCCCTCGCTTTCGCGCCCGCCCGCTCCGCCGTGCAGTCGGCGGTGGACAGGGTCATGTACGGCCAGCGCCGCGATCCCGCCGCGGCCGCCGCCCGGGTCGGCCTGCGGCTCGGCGCCGGCCTCGACGGGGTGTTGCGGGCCGTGTGCGAGGCGCTGCGGCTGCCGTACGCCGCGGTCAGCTCCGACGGGCGGCTGGTCGCGACGTACGGCCGGCCGCCGCAGCTGCGGCACACCGTGTCGCTGGAGGTGGCCGACGGGCCGCCCGCCGACCTGCTCGTCGGGCTGCGCGCGGGGGAGAACCGGCTGTCCGGCGCCGACCGGCGCGCCCTTGGCCTGCTGGCAGCCCCGGTCGGCCTGGCCCTGCAGGCGGTGCGCCTGTCGGAGCAACTGGGCGAGTCCCGCACGCGGATCGTGGCCGCCCGGGAGGAGGAACGCCGGCGGCTGCGCCGCGACCTGCACGACGGCCTCGGCACGGTGCTCACGGCGGTGACCCTCAAGGCCGACGCGGCCCACAATCTGCGCGACAGCGACCCGGTGCGGAGCGGGCGGCTCCTGCTCGACCTGCGCGCCGACCTGACCGCCGCGATCGCCGACATCCGGCGCCTCGTCTACGACCTGCGCCCGCCCGACCTCGACGAGCTCGGACTGCTGGGCGCGCTGCGCCAGCGCGCCCAGCAGTCCTGGCGGCGCGAGCACGCCGGGTGCGTGGTGACGGTCGACGCCCCGGAGGACCTGCCGCCGCTGGCCGCCGCGGTGGAGGTGGCCGCCTATCGCATCGCCACCGAGGCGGTCACCAACGCGCTGCGCCACGGCGGGGCGACGGCGTGCCGGGTCTCCCTGCGGGCCGATCACGCCCTGCACGTGGAGGTGAGCGACAACGGCTCCGGGGGCGCCGGCGCCTGGCCGCACGGCGTCGGCCTGCGATCCATGCACGAGCGGGCCGCCGAACTGGGCGGTACGCTCACCGCCGGCCCGACCGACCGCGGCGGCCGCGTCCACGCCCGCCTTCCACTGGAGCAGAGATGACCGCCGGGGAACCGATCAGGATCGTCGTCGTCGACGACCACCCGCTGATGCGGGAGGGTCTGCGCGCCCTGGTGACGTCGCTGCCGGACATCGAGGTGGTGGGCGAGGCCGGAGACGGCGACGCCGCCCGTCGTGAGGTCCAGCTCGCGCGCCCCGACGTCGTGGTCATGGACCTGCACATGCCGGGTGTCAACGGGGTGGAGGCCACCAGGGCCATCGTGCGCGCCGTGCCCGCCACCCGGGTGCTCGTACTCACGATGTTCGAGGACGACGAGTCGGTGTTCGCCGCGATGCGCGCCGGAGCCTTCGGATACCTGGTCAAGGGAGCGAAGCAGGAGGAGATCGTCCGGGCGGTCCGCTCGGTCGCGGCCGGCCACGCCGTCTTCGGCCCGAGTGTGGCCCGCCGGATCATCGACTTCTTCGCCGGCGGGGCCTCCCGCGCGCCGGCCCCGGAGCCCTTTCCCGAGCTCACCGCGCGTGAACGGGAGGTCCTCGACCTCATCGCGGCCGGACGGTCCAACTCCGCGATCGCCCGGCACCTGGCCATCAGCGGCAAGACGGTCAGCAACCACATCACCGCCATCTTCGCGAAGCTGGCGGTCGCCGACCGGGCCGAGGCCATCGTCCGCGCCCGCCAGGCCGGTCTCGGCGCCGATCTCGGGCCGGGTGCGAGTCGGGCGGATCCGGGGTAACGGGTAGAGTGGGACCAGGCCGACGACCTCGTGCGGGAGAGACCCCTGGACTTCAGGGGCGCCGAAGGAGCAAACCTCCCCGGAATCTCTCAGGCACCCGTACCGCACGGACGAGGCGACTCTGAAAAGCAGGCCCGCCGGCCAGGCGGCGCCTCACCGAAGGGGAAAGCCGGGCTCGACGGCCCGGTGAAGCTCTCAGGTCCGATGACAGAGGGGGAGACCGCTTCACGACCGGCCGCGCCACGCAGGCGCCGGGCGGTCGCCGCAGGTCTCGACCCGCCCAGGAGGCCCCTGTCATGAGCGACCGGTCCACACTTCGCGATCTTTCAGCTCCGCCCTTCGCCACCCGTCATATCGGCCCCTCCGAGGGCGACCGCGCCCGCATGCTGGAGGCGGTCGGCTACGAGTCGGTGGCCGACCTGCTCGCCGTGGCCGTGCCCGAGGCGATCCGCACGCGCGGCCCGCTGAACCTGCCCGAGGCGGTGGGGGAGGCCGAGGCCCTGGCCGAACTGCGCGCCCTCGCCGGCCGCAACCGGGTGCTGACCCCGATGATCGGCCTCGGTTACTACGACACGATCACCCCGGGCGTCGTCCTCCGCAACGTGATGGAGAACCCCGGCTGGTACACCGCGTACACGCCCTACCAGCCGGAGATCTCGCAGGGGCGGCTGGAGGCGCTGCTGAACTTCCAGACGGTCGTGTCGGATCTCACCGGCCTCGACGTCGCTGGCGCGTCCCTGCTCGACGAGGCGACGGCCGCGGCCGAGGCGATGACGCTGGCCCGGCGGGCGAGCAAGGCGAAGACCGACGTGTTCCTGGTGGACGCCGACGCGCTGCCGCAGACCAAGGCCGTGCTGGCGACCCGCGCCGAGCCGCTCGGCATCACGCTGGTGGAGTCGGACCTCGCCGGTGAGCTGCCCGAGTGCTTCGGCGTCCTCGTGCAGTATCCGGGCGCGAGCGGCCGGGCGGCGTCCTTCCGCGCGGTCGCCGAGCGGGCGCACGCCCAGGGGGCGCTGCTGGTGGCCGCGGCCGACCTGCTGGCGCTGACCCTGCTGGAGTCCCCCGGCGAGCAGGGCGCCGACATCGCCGTCGGCTCCTCCCAGCGCTTCGGCGTCCCGCTGGGCTACGGCGGCCCCCACGCGGCGTACATGGCCGTACGCGAGGGCCTGCAGCGGCAGATGCCGGGCCGCCTGGTCGGGGTCTCGGTGGACGCCGACGGCCGCACGGCCTACCGGCTGGCCCTGCAGACCCGCGAGCAGCACATCCGGCGGGAGAAGGCGACCAGCAACATCTGCACCGCGCAGGTGCTGCTCGCCGTGATGGCGTCGATGTACGCCGTCTACCACGGCCCGGAGGGCCTCAGGAGGATCGCCCAGCGGGTGCACCGCCACGCGGCCGTCCTCGCCGCCGGGCTCCGCGAGAGCGGCGTGGAGGTCGTCCACGACGAGTTCTTCGACACCGTGCTCACCCGCGTGCCCGGGCGGGCCGCCCAGGTCGTGGCCGCCGCCGCGGAGCGGGGCGTGAACCTGCGCCTGGCCGGCGACGACCACGTCGGCGTCGCCTGCGACGAGAAGACCACCACGGACCACCTGCGGGCGGTCTGGGCGGCGTTCGGCGCGTCCGAACCCGTGGTCGAGGACCTCGACCGGGTGACCTCCGACGCGCTCCCGGCCGACCTGCAGCGGACCTCGGACTTCCTCACCCACCCGGTGTTCCACTCCCACCGGTCCGAGACGGCCATGCTGCGCTATCTGCGGCGCCTGCAGGACAAGGACATCGCGCTCGACCGCTCGATGATCCCGCTGGGCTCCTGCACGATGAAGCTCAACGCGACCACCGAGATGGAGCCGGTCACCTGGCCGGAGTTCGCCTCGATCCACCCGTTCGCGCCGGCGGAGCAGGCCGAGGGGTACGCCGAGCTGATCGCGACGCTGGAGGGCTGGCTGGCCGAGGTCACCGGCTACGACCGGGTGTCGATCCAGCCGAACGCGGGCTCCCAGGGCGAGTTCGCCGGGCTGCTGGCGATCAGGTCCTACCACCGCTCCAGGGGTGAGGACGGGCGCGACGTGTGCCTGATCCCGTCCTCCGCGCACGGCACCAACGCCGCCAGCGCCGTCATGGCGGGCATGCGGGTGGTCGTGGTGGCCTGCGACCAGAACGGCAACGTCGACCTGGCCGATCTCGCCGCCAAGATCGACAAGCACCGCGACGCGCTCGCCGCGATCATGGTGACCTACCCGTCCACCCACGGGGTCTACGAGGAGACGATCGTCGAGATCTGCGAGCGGGTCCACGAGGCCGGCGGGCAGGTCTACGTCGACGGGGCCAACCTCAACGCGCTGGTGGGCCTGGCCAAGCTGGGCGAGTTCGGCGCGGACGTCTCCCATCTGAACCTGCACAAGACCTTCTGCATCCCGCACGGCGGCGGCGGCCCCGGTGTCGGCCCGGTGGCGGTCAAGGCCCACCTCGCCGAGCACCTGCCGGCGCACGTGTCCGCCGCGCCGTACGGCTCGGCGGGCATCCTGCCGATCTCCTGGGCGTACGTCAGGATGATGGGCGCGGACGGGCTGCGGCAGGCCACCGAGCAGGCGATCCTGTCGGCCAACTACCTGGCCCGGCGGCTGGCGCCGCACTACCCGGTGCTGTACACCGGCCGGGACGGCCTGGTCGCCCACGAGTGCATCGTCGACCTACGCCAGATCACCAAGGAGACCGGCGTCACGGTCGACGACGTGGCCAAGCGGCTGATCGACTACGGCTTCCACGCGCCCACGATGTCGTTCCCCGTCGCCGGGACGCTCATGATCGAGCCGACCGAGAGCGAGGATCTGGCGGAGCTCGACCGCTTCGCCGCCGCGATGATCGCCATCCGGGACGAGATCGCGAAGGTGGCGTCGGGAGAGTACGACAAGACCGACAACCCGCTCCGCAACGCCCCGCACACGGCCGAGTGCCTCACCGCCGACGAGTGGACCCACCCGTACGCGCGGGCGGTGGCCGCCTACCCGGTGCCCGGTCTGCGGGACGACAAGTACTGGTCGCCGGTGCGCCGGATCGACCAGGCGTACGGCGACCGCAACCTGGTCTGCTCCTGCCCGCCCCTCGAGGCGTACGAGGACTGATCAGTTGAGTATGTGGGCCCCGCCCGGCGGCCGGTCTCGTTAAGATCGCGGTGATCGTTCCTCATCACCTGCGACCATGCGAGGCCCCTGTATGACGGCCATCGATTCCGGGCGGCGGTCCGACCGGCTCGACCACGCGCGCCGGCTCGCCGAGGGCGGCGACCTCGACGGCGCGGCCGCGATCTTCGCGGAACTCGCCGCGGACGAGGACGCGCCGGACCGCCGCGAGGCCGGCGAGGGCCTGTCCGTCGTGGTCGAGCGGTGGGCCGAGCGGCTGCTGGAGGACGGCGAGCCCGAGCGGGCCGCCGACGTCCTGCTCGAGGCGCTGTCGGTCAGCGCGGTGGCCGACCCGGCGCGCCTGCGGGTGCTGCTCGGCATGGCGCACCTGGAGATGGCGTGCGCGCAGTTCGCCGGGGCCGTGGAGGACAGCCGCCAGGAGGGGGCCGAGGCCGGCACCGGCGCGCTCGCGATCGAACTGCTGGCCCGCACGCTGCCGCTGCGGGGCCGCGACGCGGACGCGGAGACCGTGTGGCGCTACGGCCTCGACCATCCCGACCCCGCGCTCGCCGAGCAGGTGCTGCTGCGGCTGGGCCGGGACGTCCGTCCCGCGATGGAGGCCGGCGCGGCCGGCTGAGGGCGCTCGGCCCGGTGTCAGCGCTGGGAGCGGCGGCTGACGGCGTAGGCGAAGTTGACGGCGATGATCCCGCCCCAGGCGAGGAGGAGCCCCGGGCCGCCCGCGTTCGCCACCGCGATCCCGGTCAGCGGGATGCCCAGTGCCAGCGACCCCATGGCCACGCCCACGGCGCTGTCCTTCTGCTTGACCGGGGGGCCGGGCGGCTGGTGACGTAGCTGGGCCGCCACCTCGTTGCGTATCCGTGCGGCGATCTCGACGTCGAGCTTGTCGAGGAACGAGTCGACCAGCGCGTCCTCGTACTCGGGGCCGAGGTCGCGGCGGGCCGCCATGACGGCGCGCAGGTCCTCGCGGGTCGAGGGGGCCGTCGGCGGCGGAGGGACGGGATGCCCGGTCGCGGGCGGCGGCTGCTGCGATGTGATGTCCGTCACCGTGACATTCTGGCCCCTTTCGCGGGCGCGTGCCATCCTCCGATCGGAGGGTCGCCTCCTCCTGCTCCGGTCGGACCCGCTACCGTCACCCGCATGGAGATCGAGACCCCGCACGGCCGCGCTGTGGCCGAGGTGGACGAGGCGGCCGATCCGCGGCTGCTGCTGGTCCTGACCCACGGGTCCGGGGGAGGTGTCGACGCCCCCGACCTGCTCGCCGTACGGGACGCGGTGCTGGCGGCCGGGGGGACCGTCGCACGGGTGACCCAGCCGTTCCGCCTGCGCGGCGCGCGGGCGCCGGGATCGGCGGTCAAGCAGGACGAGGCGTGGCTGTCGATCGTCGCCGCGCTCCGCGAGCGCCACCCGGGCCTGCCACTCGTTCAGGGCGGGCGGAGCAACGGCGCGCGGGTCGCCTGCCGCACCGCGCGCGCCGCCGGGGCCGAGGCGGTGGTGGCGCTCGCGTTCCCGCTCCACCCGCCGGGCAAGCCGGAACGGTCGCGGGCGGAAGAACTGCGGCAGGCGGGGACCCCCGTGCTCGTGGTCAACGGGGATCGGGATCCGTTCGGCGTGCCGGACGAGAAGGACGCCGCACGTCTCGTGGTCCTCCCGGGGGAGGGGCACGAGTTCAAGAAGGACCCCGCCCGGGTGGGCGAGGTGGTGGCGCGGTGGCTGCTTTCGCCTCTGCCGGTGGAGGGCTAGGCCGCGCTGATGGCCATGTCGGTGGGGCGGTGCGGGGCGATGACGCCGCCGTCGGGCAGCAGCTCGCCGGTGTCCTCGAACAGCACGACGCCGTTGCAGAGCAGGCTCCAGCCCTGCTCGGGGTGACAGGCTATCGTGCGGGCGGCTTCTCGGTCCTTCGCGTCCGCGCTGGGACAGGCCGGTTCATGAGGGCACATCGCCGGGGCTCCGTGTCTTTATCGTTCGCTCGTTTTGTCTTCCGGGTGTCCGTGGGGTATGACGCACACCACACTGGACTACACCAGTTTGCGGCTCGGCCGCATCCGTACGACATAGTCAGTTCGGAGCATTTCCGCCGGTCGGGCAGGGGACCCGACCGCACCCCGAGCAGGCTCACGCACACTGATGTGACCTAGTACACAAGAATGCCCCATTGGAGGCAACGGTCCGGCCTCGACACGCCGACGGCCGGGTAACCGAGAGATCACAGATTCCGGCGGCCGGAAGCGACCGTTGTGGACGACCCGGAAATTCCCAGGTCTCAGCCGCCGAGGCCGGCGATCAGCGCGTCGAGGCCGTGCTCGAAGTCGCGCTCGCCCTCTGCGGTGCGGGCGTCGCGCACCTCGGCGTCCGGGTCGGCCCACCCCGACTGCTGGACCTCCACCGCCACGCTGCCGAACACGTAGGCCCGCAGCGCCCGGACCGCTCCGGCCGGGTCGCCCGCCCCCGCTTCGCGCAACTGCTCGGTCTGCTCCCCGATCGCGATGAGAGCCGACCCCTTCGGAGGCTTGGTCAGGGCCAGCGACAGCACGCCCGGGTGCTCGAGCAGCGCCGCACGGCTCGCGCGGGCCCAGGCGCGCGCCCTGTCCTGCCAGGTGGTGGCGGTGGCCGGATCGACCTCCACGGTCGTCACGTGCTCGGCGAGGGCGTCCATCAGCGCCTCCTTGCCCCGCGGCAGGTGGTGGTAGATGGCCATGGCCTCCACCTGGAGGGCGTCGCCGAGTCGGCGCATGGTCAGCCGGCGCAGGCCCTGGCCGTCGGCGATGTGCAGGGCGGCGTCGATGATCCGCTCGCGGGACAGGGGGACGGGTGGTCGCTTGGCAGGCACGGCGATCATGCTGCCACATCGGCCCTTACTTGGTAAAGGGCGGCGCACCCTGCGGTGCGGGCCCCCGCGCGGAGCGCGTACGCTACCGGTTGCGACGCGAGTTCGAGTGCGCAAGTCCGATTGCGTGAGTTCGATACCGAAGGGGCTGACGATGGCGTTTTTCCGTCCGCGGGTGAGCCGGGAGGCGGAGGTCCGCTACCACGCGGACCTGGAGATCCGGAAGGACTTCGACCAGGTGCTGGAGAAGGTCCGGGTGGCGCAGCGGCGGTTCCAGGAGGCGAAGGCGGCGGGCGCGCCGCTCCCCGAGCTTCGTGAGGCGGCCCTGGGCCTCGACGCGGCCCTGACCGAGGCGCTGCGCGCCGCGGAGGCGGGCCAGCGCGCCACGTTCGGCGTGAAGTCCTACGACAGCAGGATCGCCCGTCGCAAGGCCAAGGCCACCCCTGACGGCGCGCTGTGGACCGACGAGGTGAACCGCCTGCGCACGCTGCGCGAGGCGCACCGCCTGAGCGGCATCCCCCGGGTGCCCCGCGCCTCCAAGACGGGCGACCCCGCCCGCCTGACCCCGCGCGACGTGCGCAAGGGCCTGGCCGCCGCGCACCACTAGGCACGAGCAGGTCCACGCAGGCCCGCCCGCCGGCCCGCCGGGGTTCTTCCGCCCTGGCGGGCCGGTCGTCGTTCTGCCCGGCATGCCCTGGCGACGAAGGGATCCCGCCTCCTGACAGGGGGACTCGCAAGGTCTACGATCACGCCTCACACCCGGGCGTTCGCATCGTTGGAAAGGCCCGGGGTCCAGAGAGGCAGGCCCCCTTGACTACCGACTCACGGTTCGCGCCGCGCGCGGGAACACTGACGTCGTTGCCGCTCGAACCCCTCTTCACCAGGGAATACGACGCCGACCCGGCCCTCGTCCACGAACGGCTCCGCACGACGTACGGGCCCGTGGCCCCCGTCGACCTCCTCGGCGTCCCTGTCTGGTTCGTCCTCGGCTACGGAGAGGTGCTGCACGTCCTGCAGAACGCGGGCGACCGGTGGAGCAAGTGCGTGGCCAACTGGCGCGCGTACACCGAGGGCCGCGTTCCCGCCGATTGGCCGCCGTTGACCCTCCTCGCGGCGGACAACACCGGGTTCCAGGACGGGGACAGGCACCGTCTGGGCCGCGCGGCCTGGGACGCGGCGCTGCGGCCATACCAGGACCCCGCTCATCCGCAGGCCCAGGCGATGGAACGCGCCATCCTGCGGTACTGCGACGATCTCATCGACGTCGTCACGGAGGGGACGTCCTCCGGGCTCGCGGACCTGTGCGCCCAGTACGGGCGGCCGCTGCCGTTGATGGTCGCCAACCGTCTCCTCGGCGTCACCCTCGAGTACGGGGACGACATGGTGATGGACTTCTGGCGCCTGCTGGACGGTCCGGACTCCGGCGGGGCGTACCAGCGGCTCTACGCCGCCCTTCACGATCTCGTGACGGCCAAACGGAGCCGCCCCGGTGAGGACTTCATCTCCTACCTGTTCGCCGCCAAGCCGGACTTCACCGATGACGAGCTGGCCCGCGAGCTGTTCCTGCTGCCCGCCTTCCTCGACTTCACCGGCAGCCTCATCTGCAACGCGGTGGTCGAAGTGATCACCAACCCGCGGCTGCGGACGACTCTCTCGACGGGCGCGATCGAGGAGGCGGTGAACCGGGTCGCGATGCTGAAACCGGCGATCGCCAACGTCACCCTCCGCTACGCCAGGGCGGACGTGAAGCTTGGGGGTTTCACGATCACCGCGGGCGACCCCGTGCTGCTGTCCGTCGCGGCGGCGAACAACGATCCGCAGATCGCCTCCGCGCTGAGCGACGACACCGTGCGCAGCACCCGGGCCCACCTGTCGTGGGGCGCGGGACCGCACCGGTGCCCGAGCCGGCGGCTGGCCACCCAGATCACCACGATCGCCGTGCGCCGGCTGCTGGAGCGATTCTCGACGCTGAAACTCGCCCTCCCGCCCGATCAGCTGCCCTGGCGTCCCTCTCCCTTCATGCGCGCGCTGCGGTCCCTTCCCGTGCAGTACGAGGTCCGCCAGGACTTCGTACTGCCGCCTCGCCGGGAGACCCGGGAGACAGGGGCAGGCGACTCGGCGGGCCGGCCGCAGGGCATCCCCGGCGACGGCGACAGTCCACCCGCCCGCTCCGCACTGTGGGCGTTCCTGCACCGCCTCCGCGGCGGCAGAAGGGACGACCACCAGGCCGGCTGAAAAGCCGTACGGCCCGCGCCCTCTGAGGGCGCGGGCCGTACGGATATGTGAATCATCCGGACCAGACGTCAGCTGGCCCAGATCTCAGCTGGCACAAATTTCAGCTAGCCCAGTCGAGCAGCGGGCGGGTGTTGCTTGGGTGGCGCAGCTTGGACAGGGACTCCTTCTCCAGCTGGCGGATCCGCTCCCGGGTCAGGCCCAGGTGCTTGCCGATCTCGTCCAGCGTGTGCGGCTTGCCGTCGGCCAGGCCGAAGCGCAGGCTCATGATCTTGGCCTCGCGCGGCGACAGGTTGCTCAGCACACCCTTGAGCTGCTCGGCCAGCAGCTGGCGGTCGACGACCTCGGACGCCTCGGGGGAGTCGACGTCCTCGATGAGGTCGCCGATGCGGGTCTCGCCGTCCTCGCCGATGGTCGAGTCGAGGCTGATCGGCTGCCGGCTGGTGCGCAGCAGCTCCTCGATCTGGTCCGGGGTCTTGTCCAGCTCGACGGCCAGCTCCTCCGGCGTGGGCTCCCGGCCGAGCCGCTGGTGCATGTCACGCTCGACGCGCGACAGCTTCGACAGCATCTCCAGCACGTGGACGGGCAGCCGGATCGTCCGGGCCGAGTCGGCGAAGCCGCGCTGGATGGCCTGCCGGATCCACCACATGGCGTACGTCGAGAACTTGTAGCCCTTGGTGTAGTCGAACTTCTCGACGGCGCGGATCAGGCCGAGGTTGCCCTCCTGCACGACGTCGAGCAGGGCCATGCCGCGGTCGGTGTACTTCTTGGCCACCGAGACGACCAGGCGGAGGTTGGCCTCCAGCATGTGGTCCTTGGCCCGCCTGCCGTCCTCGATGACCCACTCCAGGTCCTCGCGCACGTGCGGGGGCAGGTGCTCGCCGTTCTCCAGCGCGGTCTCCAGCTTGTACTCGGCGTACAGGCCGGCCTCGATGCGCTTGGCCAGCTCCACCTCCTGGGCGGCGGTGAGCAGGGTGCGGCGGCCGATGGACTTCAGGTAGGTGTGCACCGAGTCGCCCATGACCGAGGAGGTGTCGTCGAGGTCGAGCGTCTCGCCGTCCTCCGCCTCGGCCTCGTCGGCCTGCAGCTCCTCCTCGTACGGCTCCTCGTCGGCGGCCTTGGCCGTCTTCTTCGCGGCGCTCCTGGAGGCCGGCGCGCTCTTGGCGGCCTGCGCCGCGGCCTGGGCGGCCCGGCGGGACTTCCTGGCCGGCGCCTTGGCCGGGGTCCGCGCCCCCGTCTCGGCGGTCGTCTGCGCGCCCGGCTCGTTCTCCGTGCCGTTGTCGGTGGCCAGGTTCACGCCCGCCTCGGTGAGCTCGCGCAGGATCGAGCGGCCCTCGACGGGGCTGACGCCGGCCTTCGCGAAGGCCTCGCGCAGCTCCGACAGGGAAAGGCGACCCTGTGCACGGCCTCGCTCCAGCAGCAGGTCGAGCGTCGTCGGGGTCGCCTCGCGCTCGGGCGAGTCCGCCACGGCGGTCCGGGGCATGAGGACACCTCCTCCTTGCGGAGTTCATGGTTGGTTCGAGGTTTCTGATGCTTGCGATCGGGGCGCGGCGTCCGCCCGCTCAGCGCACCAGTATCAATAACGCTCTCGCGCCTGGTTTGTTCCCTCACCCCGCGGGGGAGGCCTGCCGGATCCGGCGGAGCGGCCCGGTCATTCGGGGATGATGACGCTGACCTCGGGCACCGGCATGGGGTCAGCGCCCTTGATGCGCTCGCGCGTCCAGTAGTCGGCGACCCCGTCCGGGTCGTCCGTGAGGACCTTGGACATCACGCCGGGGTCGTCGGCCTCGGGAGTGGACCGCGCCCCGGTGAGGTCGCGGCCGGAATCGTCGGGGGAGACCTCGACCGATCCTCCGTGGCCGCCCGTCGCAGGGCCGAGCTTGGCGGCGGGGGCGTCGCCCGCCTTCGCGACGTCGTCGAGGCGGCCGGCGAAGGCGGCGGCCGTGACCGACGCTCCGCCCACGATGACGACGCCGACGAGCACGGCGGAGGCCATCATCTTGTGGGCCGGCGTGAGGCGGATCGGTTGCATGCGGCGTCCCCTTCCCCTGCTCTTACAGACGCACGAAGGTCATCCGCGGTTCCGGTTCTTGAGTTCGACCATATCGGGTTTGCCGTTGGGCAGGAGCGGGATCTGGGACACCAGCTCGACGGCGCGCGGCGCGGCGTAGGCGGGCAGCCGCTCCTTGGCGAAGTCCCTCAGCTCCCCGAGCGTGACCTCGCCGCCGTCGCGGGAAACCACGACGGCGACCACGATCTCGCCCCACTCGGGGTCGGGCCTGCCCACCACGACGACGTCGCGTACGGCGGGGTGCCCGGCCAGGACCTCGGCGACCGCGCCGGCCACGACCTTGCGGCCGCCGGTGTTGATCACGTCGTCGGCCCGGCCCAGCACGGTGAGCCGTCCGTCCTCGATCGTGCCCAGGTCGGAGGTGACGAACCAGCCGCCCTCGAAGGGCCGTTCCGCGCGCAGGCGGTAACCCGAGAACAGCACCGGGCCCGCGATCCGCACCCGCCCGTCGCCGCCGATCTTGACCTCGACTCCGTCGAGCGGCACGCCGTCGTACACGCACCCGCCGCTCGTCTCGCTCGAGCCGTACGTGGTGACGATCCTGGCCCCCGCCGCGCGTGCCTCGGCCAGCAGGCCCGAGGGAGCGGCGGCCCCGCCGAGCAGGATCGTGCCGAAGGCCGCGACGCCGGCCCCCGCGTCCAGCATCCGCCGCAGCTGGGTGGGGACGAGCGAGACGTGGTCGGCCCCGCTCGCGGCGACGTCGGCGGGGGAGAAGCGCGCGTGGACGATCGGCTCGGTGCCGCACAGCAGCGACCTGATGAGCACCTGCGCGCCCGAGATGTGCGACGGCGGCAGGCAGCACAGCCAGCGGTCGCCTTCACGGGCGCCGAGCCTGGCCAGCGAGGCACGGGCCGAGGCGAGCAGCGCCTCGGCCGTCAGCTCCACCCCCTTGGGAGTGCCGGTGGAGCCGGAGGTCGCGATGATCAGCGCCGCGTCCGACGGCTCCCCGTCCGGCATGCGCCGGACGCCGTCGGCGGTGACGACATGGGTGGGGCGCAGCGCGGCGAGCGTCGCCTCCAGCGCGGGCCGCGGCAGGTCGGGCGACAGCGGCAGCACGGCGGGCCCGTCGCCGGCCAGGGCCTGCCGTACGGCCTCGGACAGGGCGGGCCCCGGAGGCAGGACGAGGGCGTGCACGGGTCGCTGTCCCGGGCGGTGTCCTGGAGTGCTGAGCACGGTCGTAAGGTTAGTCCCGGCGCCGTGGCCGGAGGCGACCGCCTGGTCGGTGACGGCGCCTGATTGATGACGACGCCTGGTTGGTGACGACGAAGGAGCGGGTGTGACGAGCGGGGTCGACTGGAAGCGGTCGGGCGAGTACGAGGACATCATCTACGAGACCGCGGAGGGGATGGCGAAGATCACGATCAACCGCCCCGAGCGGCACAACGCCTTCCGACCGACGACCTTGTTCGAGCTCCGCGAGGCCTTCAACCGCGCCCAGGAGGACACCGAGGTCGGTGTGATCATCTTCACCGGCGCCGGGGACAAGGCGTTCTGCTCGGGCGGCGACCAGAAGATCCGGGGCGACGACGGCTACGTGGACGACAAGACCCACGGCATCGGCCGGCTCAACGTCCTGGACCTGCAGGTGCAGATCCGCCGCTGCCCCAAGCCGGTCATCGCCATGGTGGCGGGCTACGCCATCGGCGGCGGTCACGTGCTGCACGTCTGCTGCGACCTGACGATCGCCGCCGACAACGCGAGGTTCGGCCAGACCGGTCCGAAGGTGGGCTCGTTCGACGGCGGGTACGGCTCCTGGCTGCTCGCCGAGACCGTGGGCCTCAAGCGGGCCCGCGAGATCTGGTACCTGTGCCGCCAGTACGACGCCCAGACCGCGCTCCAGTGGGGCCTGGTCAACGCGGTGGTGCCGCTGGAGCGCCTGGAGGAGGAGACCGTCCAGTGGGCCCGCGAGCTGCTGGAGAAGTCGCCCCTCGCGCTGCGCATGCTGAAGGGCGCGCTCAACGCGGTGACCGACGGCGCGGCCGGCATGCAGCAGTTCGCCGGCGACGCGACGCTGATCTACTACATGAGCGAGGAGGCCCAGGAGGGCCGCGACGCGTTCAAGGAGAAGCGCAAGCCGGACTTCTCGAAGTTCCCCCGCCGCCCCTAGAAGGGCGCGTGATGACGGCGGCCTCTCCGTTTTGCCGTACGCTTGCGGCTGCGGGAACGGGAGGAGACGGGCGGGTGGACAGGAACCGGGCCGGTCTGGGCGTTCTGAATCTGGGCGTTCTGGAGGCGCGGCGGTGAACCCGGCGACCGCCCTCTCGACCGTCCTGATCGACGAACTGGTGCGTTGCGGGGTCACCGACGTGGTGCTCGCCCCGGGCTCCCGGTCCGCGCCGCTGGCGCTGGCCGCGCACGCCGAGTCGCGGGTGCGGCTGCACGTGCGCGTCGACGAGCGGTCGGCCTCGTACGTCGCGCTCGGACTGGCCAAGCGGTCCGAGCGCCCGGTGGCCCTGATCTGCACCTCGGGCACGGCGGCGGCCAACTTCCACCCCGCCGTGATCGAGGCGTCCGAGTCGGGCGTGCCGCTGCTCGTGCTGACCGCCGACCGGCCGCCCGAGCTGCGCGGCACCGGCGCCAACCAGACGATCGACCAGGTCAAACTGTACGGCTCGGCCGTGCGCTGGTTCGCCGAGGTCGGCGTGCCGGAGGAGCGGCCGGGCCAGGTGGCCTACTGGCGGTCGCTGGTGTGCCGGGCCTGCCAGCGCGCCGCCGGGCCGCCGGACCCCGGGCCCGTCCACCTCAACGTGGCCTTCCGCGAGCCGCTGATCCCCGACGGCGACGCGAGCTGGTGCGAGCCGCTGGACGGCGACGCCTCCGGCGCGTGGTTCCGGGCGCGGGTCGCGCCGCCCTCCGCCGCCCTGCACATCCCGCCGACCCGGCGCGGGGTGCTGATCGTCGGCGACGGCGCCGCCAACGTGCGGCGATACGTCGCCGCCGCGGGCATGGCGGGCTGGCCCGTGCTGTCGGAGCCCAACGGCGGCGGCCGGTACGGCGACCACGCGATCTCGACCTACCACTTCCTGCTGGGCGACCAGGAGTGGGCCGACGCCCACCGGCCCGACGTCGTGGTCACTCTCGGCCGCCCCGGGCTGTCGCGCCCGCTGCTGTCGTGGCTGCGCCGGGCCGAGGAGCACATCGTGGTGGCCTCCGACCTGACCCGGTGGCCCGACCCGACCCGCTCGGCGACCCAGGTGGCCCAGGCGGTGGAGATCCCGATCGCGGCCGGCGGGGACGCCTGGCTGCGCGCCTGGCGGCACGCCGACCACGTGGCCCGCGAGGCGATCGACGCCGTGCTCGACTCCTCCGGGCTGACCGAGCCACGGCTGGCCAGGGACCTCGTCGAGGTGCTGCCCAACGGCTCGCTGCTGTTCTGCGGCTCGTCCATGCCGATCCGCGACCTCGACCAGGCCATGCGCCCCCGGCGGGGGCTGCGGCTGATGGCCAACCGGGGCGCGTCGGGCATCGACGGCCTGGTCTCCACCGCCGTCGGGGCCGCGCTCGCCCACAACGGCCCGGCGTACGCGCTGATCGGCGACCTCACGCTGCTGCACGACCAGAACGGCCTGATCCTCGGCCCGCGCGAGCCCCGGCCCGACCTGTGCCTGGTGGTGGTGAACAACGACGGCGGCGGGATCTTCTCGCTGCTGCCTCAGGCCGCGCTGGAGGACCCGTTCGAGCGGGTCTTCGGCACCCCCCACGGGGTGGACCTCGGCTACCTGGCCGCCGCGAGCGGCCTGCCGTACACGCTTGTCGAGGACCCGGAGGAGCTGTCCAGGGCGATCAAGGGGGACGGCCTGCGGATCGTGGAGGCGCGCACCGACCGGGTGAGCAACGCGGCCGTCCACGTCGCGATGCGCGACGCCGTACGCGCGGCGATGCGCGACTGATCGTCTTCCGGTCGGAGGCGGGGCACGCCCGTCCTTCCAGCGGGTTACCCGCCTTGGTCCTTTCGGCGGATGTCGCACCCCTGAGGCGACGGCAGAATGGGTGCTGTTACCGCGTTGAGGGAGTGAGATGCACGTCGACGAGTGGCTGCAGACCATCCCGTCCGTATGGGTCTACGTGCTCGTGGGCGCCGTCATCGGGCTGGAGAGCCTGGGCATCCCGCTCCCGGGTGAGATCGTGCTGGTGAGCGCCGCGCTGCTGTCGTCCAGAGGGGTTGTGGACCCCGTGGTCCTTGGGCTCTGCGCGAGCGGCGGCGCGATCGTGGGGGACTCCATCGGCTACCTGATCGGCCGCAAGGGCGGACGGGCGCTGTTCGACCGGCTGGGACGGCGCTTCCCCAAGCATTTCGGCCCCGCGCACATCGCCAAGGCGGAGCACATGTTCAACCGCCACGGGATGTGGGCGGTGTTCTTCGGCCGCTTCATCGCCCTGCTGCGGATCCTCGCGGGGCCGCTGGCCGGGGCCCTGCACATGCCCTACTGGCGCTTCCTCGTCGCCAACGTCCTCGGCGGCGTCGCCTGGGCCGGTGGGACCACGGCCGCGATCTACTACCTGGGCGTGGTGGCCGACAAGTGGCTCAAGGGCTTCTCCTGGGTGGGGCTGGTGATCGCCGTCCTGTTCGGCCTGGGCACCACGGTGTGGCTCAAGCGCAAGGCCGCCAAGGCGGCGGGCGAGGAGGAGAGCGTGCCGGAGACCGTCAGCGCCTCGTAACGCGCCGTCCGTTTTCCGCCAGCCTTCCGGACGGCCGGAAGACCACGATGAGGGCATGGCGTTCGAGATCAGGGCCATCGAGCCCGACGTGCTTGACCAGCTCAGGAAGACCGACGACGCCGGGCGCCGGCCGCGCCGGATCGTCGAGGAGGAGGGCGGCAACCCGCTGCGCTGCTGCCTGCGCCGCTCCCGGCCCGGGGAAGCGGTCCTGCTCGCGGCCTACGCGCCGCTGCGCCGCTGGGCGCTGGAGACCGGCGCCGACCCCGGGGCGTACGAGGAGGTCGGGCCGGTTTTCGTCCACGAGGAGCCGTGCGAGGGACCGCAGCCCGGCTATCCGTCGGCCATGGGCGGCCCGCGGCGGGTCTTCCGCACCTACCGCGCCGACGGCTCCATCCTGAACGGGCACCTCGTGGAGGCGCACCAGTCGGCCGACCCCGTCGCGGCGTCGATCCTGCTGGACACCCTGCTGGAGGACCCGGACACGGCGGTGGTCCACGTGCGGGCCGTGGAGTTCGGCTGCTTCCTGTTCGAGGTACGGCGCGACGTGTTGGAGAATCCCACTACGGGCAACGCGCCGGTTCGTTGAGGTGAACGAAGCAGCGGCGGGAAAGGACGCCTAGCGTTCGGGCAACGGCCCGGCGACGAAAGGACCTCCTCCGATGGCTGAAGTGGCAGGACGATGGCAGACCCGGCTCGGTGAGCTGATCGCCGAGTACGAGGTCCCCGGAGCGACCCTGGCCTTCCTGCACGAGGGAGAGGTCCACGAGTTCGCCGCCGGGGTGCTCAACGTCGCCACCGGCGTCGAGGCGACTCCCGACTCGCTCTTCCAGATCGGCTCGATCACCAAGCTGTGGACCTCGACGCAGATCATGCTGCTCGTCGAGCAGGGACGGGTCACCCTCGACACCCCGGTGCGGGAGATCCTGCCGGAGTTCAAGGTGGCCGACCCGGAGGTGACCGAGACGGTCACGCTCCGGCACCTGCTGTCGCACACCTCGGGCATCGACGGCGACCTGTTCCTCGACACCGGCCGGGGCGACGACTGCCTGGAGAAGTACGTCGAGGCGTGCGCCAACCTCGCCCAGAACCACCCGCTCGGCGCCACCCAGTCGTACTGCAACTCCGGCTTCTCCGTCGCGGGGCGGGTGGTCGAGCGGCTGACCGGCACGGTGTGGGACGCCGCGCTGCGCGAGCAGGTCGTCGAGCCGCTCGGCCTGACCCACACCTGGACCCTGCCGGAGGACGTCCTGCGCTTCCGCGCGGCCATGGGCCACATGGGCGGCGCGCCCGCGCCGATGTGGGGTCTGATGCGCTCGGCCGGGCCCGCCGGGCTGATCTGCGCCCGCGCCGCCGACGTCGTGGCCTTCGCCCGCGCCCACCTCGAAGGCGGCCTGCTGGCCGACCCGCGGGCGATGTGGGAGCCGCAGGTGGACGTGCCCAACCCGCACACGCTGGGCAGGCAGTGGGGGATCGGCTGGATCCTCGACGAGTGGGACGGCCACCGGGTGATCTCCCACGGCGGCAACACGATCGGCCAGGCGGCCATGCTCTGGGCGGTCCCCGACACGGGCACGGCCGTGTGCGTGCTGGCCAACGGCGGCCATACCTCCGCCTTCCAGCACGCGGTGGCCACCGAGCTGTTCGCCGACCTGCTCGGCCTGGCCGTCCCGCCCGTGCTCGGCCCGCCGGCCGAGCCGTACGAGACCGACGTGGAGCGGTACGCCGGGATCTACGAGCGGGCCGGCATGCGCATCACGATGACCGTGCGCGACGGGGTGCTCGCGACGCACATGGAGGCCACCGGGGCCCTCGCCGACGCGCAGCCGCCCATGGACTTCGACCTCGTGCCGGTGGACGACGTCACCTTCGTCGGCCGGCCGCAGGGGCAGCCCGACTGGTGGTCGGCGGTGTTCTTCCGGCTCGCCGACGGCACGCCGTACGTCCACCTCGGCGCGCGGGCCACGCCCAGGATCGGCTGAGGCGGGGGATGACCGCACGGCCGCGCGCCACCCTGCGCCGGGTCCTGGAGGACCTCGGCAGCACGGTGCTCGACGTGGCCGCCTCACCCGGTGACCTCGACGCAGAGGTCACCGGGGTGCACATCTACGACCCCCTGGACGAGCTGCTGCTTCAGGAGGGGGCTCTCGTGCTCGCCGTCGGGGTGGACTCGGCCGAGCGGGTCCGGGCTCTGCTCGACGCGGCCGGTCCGGCGGCAGGCATCGTCGTCAAGCAGCCGGTGGAGGTGGACGAGCCGCTCCGCGCGAAGGTCCTGGAGACCGGAGTGGCGGTGCTCGGCCTCACCCGCGCCGCCTCCTGGGCCCAGGTGGCGGCGCTGCTGCGCTCCCTGCTGGCCGAGCTCCGGGGTGAAGGCGATCTCACCGCGTCCGGACAGCCGCCGCCGGACGGCCTTTTCTCACTGGCCAACGCCGTGTGCGCGCTGCTGGACGCGCCGGTGACCATCGAGGACCGCTCCTCGCGCGTGCTGGCCTACTCGGAGCGGCAGGAGGAGGCCGACCCCGGGCGGGTGGCGACCGTGCTCGGCCGCCAGGTGCCGGAGCGGTATCGGCGGATGCTGGAGGAAGGGGGCGTCTTCCGCCGGCTCTACCAGAGCCGCGAGCCGATCTACATCGAACTCGACGACGAGGGGATCAACCGGGCGGCGGTGGCCGTCCGCTCGGGGGACGAGATCCTCGGCTCCATCTGGGCCGCGGTGCGCGAGCCGCTGAGCGAGCAGCGGCGGCGCGCCCTCGCCGACGCCGCCACGATCGTCGCGCTGCAGCTCCTGCGGCAGCGCGCCGGGGCCGACACCAGCAGGCGGCTGCGCGCCGACCTGCTGTCGACCGTGCTCGCCGGTGGCCGCGACGCGGCGGAGGCGGCGGGCCGGCTGGGCGTCGCGAGCGAGCGCCTGTGCGTGCTCGCGGCCCAGCTCACCGAGGAGACGTACGACGACGCCGCGCGGCTGGAGGGCGACCGGCAGCGGTTCTGCGACGCCCTCGCCCTGCACGTCGGGGCCATCCACCCGAAGGCCGCCGCCGCGCTGGTCGGCTCCGTTGCCTACGCCGTGCTGCCCCTGCAGGCGGGCGGGCAGGAGGAGACGCGGGCCGTGAGTGTGGCCGAGAGTTTCCTGACCAGGGTCGGCCCCCGGCATGCGGCCAACATCGGCGTGGGGCGCCTGGCGGCCGACCTCACCGAGGTGGCGCGGTCGCGGGCCGACGCCGACCGGGCGCTGCGGGTGCTGCGCGCCAGGGGCGCCTCCGGCCGGGTGACCGGGTATACCAGCGTGCACTTCGAGGCGTTGCTGCTCCAGCTGTCCGATCTGGTCAGGGCGGAGAAGCAGGCGCCCACCGGGCCGTACGAGCGGCTGCTCGCCTACGACGCCGAGCACGGCAGCGAGCTGGTCGCCACCCTGCGGGCCTACCTGGACGCCTTCGGCGACGTCAACGCCGCCGCCACGCGGGTCCACGTGCACCCCAACACCTTCCGCTACCGCCTCAAGCGGCTGGCGGAGATCGGCGGGCTGGACCTGGCCGACCCCGACGCGCGGCTCGGTGTCATGCTCCAGATGCGGATCTTCGGCCGGTAGCACGACGCGCGCCGTTCCGTGGCCATGCCGTTTCCTGCGATGGACGTGACGCGGCCTCAGGGTTCGCGGGCGCGGAGGTACGCGTCCAGGCCGGCGGCGCCCTCGAGCATGGCGCGGCCCCGGGCGGACAGGCGGGCCTGCCAGTCACGCAGGGCCGACTCCAGCGGGGCGACGCCTCCGGCGGAGCGGACCTGAGCGATCAGCGGAGCGATCTGCTCCAGCAGGTAGCCGCCCCGCCTGAGCTGGTGGGCCAGCCGGGCGTCGCGTACGTCGGCCGCGCTGTAGATGCGGTAGCCGGTCTGCGGATCGCGGCGCGGCCGGACCAGCCCGGCGTTCTCCCATTTGCGCAGGGTGGCAGGGCGGAGGCCGAGCCTCCTGGCCAGGGGACCGATGAACGTGTCGCCGCGCTCCTGGGGCATGGGCGCCAGATCGCGGAGCGCGGCTTCGACGGCCTGGAGGGTGCGGCGGTCGTCGAGGAGCTGGCCGTGGCTCTCGTCGATGAGCCGCAGCGCGTCCTCGGTGGCGCCCCGGTTGACCGCCTGCATGATCGACGTGGCCGTCCGGTGACCGTGCCCGGTTACGAGGGCGAGGAACGCGCGCAGGGCCTGCGCGTGCAGCGGCGTGTAGGTGCGGTAGCCGTGGACGGTGCGTTCGGCGGCGGGCAGGATGCCGGCGTCCTCGTAGTTCCTGATCGCCTGGGTGGACAGGCCGTGCTCGCGCGCCAGGTCCACTGGCCTCATGGATGCATCACCGATTGAAGGTCCATCGCGGTGGAAGGGGGGGTTTCGGAGAAAAGTTTACATGGAAGGTTCAGCGATACCGTTGAAGGCATGAACATCAAGGACACGGCCCGGCAGCTCGATGGCGCGGGCATCTCGGCGTTCCTCCGGTCGCTTCCCGCCGAGCCCCTGCTGCTGGGCCTGGGCGAGGCCAGACACTTCGTGGGGGAACTCGGCGAGTTGCGCAACGAGATCTTCCGGCATCTGGTCGAACACGAGGGCTACCGGTCGTTCGCCATCGAGAGCGACTGTCTCATGGGCCTCGTGGTGGACGACTACATCGCGACGGGCGCGGGCACGCTCGACGACGTCATGGAACGCGGCTTCAGCCACGGCTTCGGCGCCTCACCGGCCAACCGCGAGCTCGTGCGCTGGATGCGGGCGTACAACGAGGAGCATGACGAAAAGCTCCGGTTCTTCGGGTTCGACGGCCCTCTGGAGTATTGGGCGGCGAGCCCGCGCCAGGCGCTCACCGCCCTCCACGCCCTCCTCGACGGCCCGCTTCTCCCCGCTGTGGTAACCGGGGAAACCCTCGACACGCTGCTGGGCCCGGACGACCGGTGGTCGAACGAGGCCGCGGCCATGGATCCGTCCCAGTCGATCGGCCGGTCCGCCGACGCCCAGCGGCTGCGACTGATCGCCGACGACCTGGTGGCGCTGATCGGAACGCAGGCGCCGCAGCTGAGCGCGGAGGACAGGGAGCGGGCGGCACTGTACGGGCGCACCGCCACCGGCCTGCTCCGCTACCACTACTGGATGGCCGACGCGTCCCCGGCACGGTGGACCCGGCTGTCGGCCCTGCGGGACGCGATGATGGCCGCCAACCTGCGTGCCGTCGCCGAGCACGGCCCGGCCCTGGTCTTCGCCGGCAATCTCCACCTGCAGCGGAACAAGAGCCTGATGCCGTTCGGCGACCAGCTGCTGGAGTGGTGGAGCGCCGGAGCGATCACCGCGACGCATCTGGGCGACCGGTACGCCTTCCTGGCCTCGGCCTTCGGCACGGTCGCCGACGACGCCCCGCCCCCGGACACCGTCGAGGGCATCCTGTCCACGCTGCCGTGGGACCACTCTCTCGTCGACGCCCGCCGCCTGGCCGAGGCCATCACGATGCCGGACCCGCGCGTCTCCCGCGATTTCGCCTACTTCCCGCTGGACCCGGCCCAGCTCGACATGATCGACGGCGTCGTCTTCCTCAAGTTCCTCAAGCAGGTTGTCGAGCTGAGTTGACCGACGTGCAACTTATGGTTGCGTGAAGTCGGCCCTCCGGATAGGTTGATGTGCAACCAAACGTTGCGGGAGGCTGACATGGAGTTCGGCACCATCGAGCGCGAGATCTACATCGAGGCGTCGCCGGAGATCGTCTTCGAGGTGGTGAGCAGTCCCGACCACCTCAAGGAGTGGTGGCCGGACGACGCCAGGTACGAGCCGGCGCCCGGGGCGGCAGGGGAGATCGTCTTCGGCGACCGCGACGCCGGCGGGGCGGTGGTGTCGTTCACCGTCGTCGACGTGCGGCCGCCGCGGACGTTCTCGTTCCGCTGGACGCACCCGGCCGGCGAGATCGCGGCCGAGGGCAATTCGCTGCTGGTCACCTTCGACCTGACCCCCTCGGGCGGCGGGACGCTGCTCAAGATGACCGAGTCCGGCTTCCGCGAGATGGGCTGGGAGGCCGCCGTCCTCGAACAGCAGTACCGGGAGCACCTCACCGGCTGGGACTTCTACCTGCCGCGCCTGGTGCCGTACGTCGCGACGCTGCGGGTGCGGCCGTGAGCGCCACGGCGGCGGAGAACGTCGACGACGACCTCTGGTCGGCGATCGGAGATCCGACCCGGCGCCGGATGCTCGACCTGCTGCTCATCGAGGGCGACGGCACCGCGACCTCGCTGGCCCAGCGGCTCCCGGTCACCCGTCAGGCGGTGGCCAAGCACCTCGGCGTCCTCGACCGGGTCGGCCTGGTCCGGGGGACGCCGGCGGGCCGGGAGAAGCGGTATCGGGTGGACGACGCCCAGCTCGCCCGGGCGGTGGCCCAGCTGTCGTCCGTCGGGGCGGCCTGGGACGCCCGGCTGCAGCGGATCAAGCGCATCGCCGAGGCGATCCAGCGCACCCAACAGGACTGACGAGACCAAGGAGAACCGAAGATGGCGGACATCCTGCACAGGATCGGCGTCAAGACCCCGACGCCGGAGAAGGTGTACGACGCGCTGACGACCGTCGAGGGCCTCGCCGGCTGGTGGACCGACGACACGAAGGGGAGCGGCGACGTCGGCGGCGTGCTCGAGTTCCGGTTCCCGGTCGGCGGCTTCGACATGGAGGTCGTCGAACTGCGGCCGTCCGAGCGCGTGGCGTGGCGGGTGGCCGACGGCCCCGAGGAGTGGATCGGGACGACGATCGACTGGGATCTGCGCCAGGACGGCGACTACACGATCGTGCTGTTCAAGCACCGGGGCTGGAAGGAGCCCGTGGAGTTCATGCACCACTGCAGCACCAAGTGGGGCACGTTCCTGATGAGCCTGAAGTCCCTGGTGGAGACCGGCGAGGGCGCGCCGGCGCCCCGGGACGTGCAGATCAGCGACTGGCACTGAGCCGGGCGCGTTGCTTGCCTACCGGGACCGGGGGCGTAGCCCATCCAGGATGAGCTGGGCGATGTGCGCGGAGCGCTCGCGGCTGGTTTCCGCGCCGGCGTGGCGGATCGCGGCGAAGGCGCCGGCGACCAGTGCCATCACCTCGTCGACGGTGAGGTCGGGACGCACGGCGCCGGCCGCGTGCGCGCGCTCCAGCAGGTCCGCGACATGGCGCGTGAGATCCGCCGCGACGTCCGGCGCGGCGGTGCGCAGGTCGAACTCGGCGGCCACCAGCGCGCTCTTCACCGCTGCGTTCTCCGCGCCGCTGGCCATCATCGCGGACAGCAGCGTGAACAGGGCCGCGGGATCGCCGGTCGCGGTGAGTGCTTCCGCTTCCGCCACCAGGTGCCTGAGCTGGTCGGTCGCGACGGCGAGATACAGGGCTTCCTTCGTCGGGAAGTGCCGGTGAACGGTGCCGGGGCCGACACCCGCACGGCGGGCGATCTCATCGAGCGAGACGCCGAGACCCTCCGTCGCGAACAGTTGCTGCGCGGTCCGCAGGACACGCTCGCGATTGCGGCGTGCGTCGGCTCGCAGCTCCCGCTCGCTCCCATGAGCTGCCGTCGGGTTCGCCTGAGCCGGCTGAGGTGGCTGGCTGGACATGTCGGTATCAGCATAACCGGGGCGCCGCACCGCATAGTATGGCCATAACCGGGGCGGCGCACCGGTTGGAGCTCGCGCCGCTCGTCATGACCGACCCGTCAGCCGCGAGGAGACCACGCCGATGACCACACGCGAGAACGCGGCCGCCCAGGTGAAGCAGGTGCAGGTGCAGCTGGTGCGGCGGATGCAGGAGTGCTTCAACAGCCGGCGATTCGACCAGGCCGCCGACCTGCACACCCCGGACTTCTTCAGCCATCCGCTCGGCATCCCTGGGTTCGAGGCGGGCAAAGACGCCTGGCGCGCACTCGTCGCCCGGTTCCCCGACGTACGGGTCCTCCTGGTCGACGGCGACAAGGCCGCCGTGCGCTCGACCGTCGAGGGGATCACGGGCCCGGACGGCGACGCGCAGCCCATGCTGTTCGAGATCTTCCGCATCGAGGACGGCCGGTTCGCCGAGATGTGGGGGGCCAGCACGGGATTCCCGCCCGCGGCCAGTCCCGAGGACGTGGCCGCCGGGTGAGCCGCGGGGGCCTGCCGACAGGCGTCAGAGTGGGATCCACTCGGTGGCGACGGTGACCTCGTCCAGCAGCGACGGGATCGGCTCGACCCCGATGCCCGGGCCGGTGGGCACGGTCAGATGCCCGTCCTCGAGCTCGAAGGGCGGGGTGATGTCGGTGGCGTAGTAGCGGCGGGAGCCGGAGGTGTCACCGGGCAGGGTGAAGCCGGGCAACGCGGCCAGCGCCACGTTGGTCGCCCGGCCGATCCCGGTCTCCAGCATGCCGCCGCACCAGACCGTGACGCCGTGGGCGCGGCACAGGTCGTGGATTCGCCGGGCTTCGAGATAGCCGCCGACCCGGCCGGGCTTGATGTTGACGACCGAGCAGGCGCCGAGGGAGATGGCCGCCGCCGCGTGCTCGGCGGACTCGATCGACTCGTCCAGGCAGACGGGGGTGCTGATCGAGGCGGCCAGCCGGGCGTGCTGGACCATGTCGTCGTCGGCCAGCGGCTGCTCGATGAGCAGCAGGCCGAACTCGTCCAGCCGCGCCAGGTGCGGGGCGTCGGCGAGGGTGTAGGCGGCGTTCGCGTCGACCTGCAGCGGCAGCTCGGGCCCGAAGCGCTCGCGCACGGCGCGTACGGGCTCGAGGTCCCAGCCCGGCTGGATCTTGAGCTTGATGCGGACGTAGCCCTCGTCCAGGTAACCGGCGACGGCGTCGAGCAGTTCGGGGACGGAGTTCATGATGCCGACCGAGACCCCGGCGGCCACGCGGCTCCTCGTGGCGCCGAGGAAGCCGGCGAACGACTGCCCGGCGGCACGCAGGTGGGCGTCCAGCACGGCCGTCTCCAGCGCCGCCTTGGCCATGCGGTGCCCCTTGATCGGGCGCAGCGCCTCGTTGACGGCGTACGGGCCGGGCCGCGCGGGCAGCGCGGGGATCAAAAACCGGCGCAACACGTCGGCCGCGCCTTCGGCGTACTCGGAGGAGTAGAGCGGCTGGGACATCGCCACGCACTCGCCCCAGCCCTCGGCGTCGGGCGTGACGACGCGCAGCAACAGCACGTCACGCCGCGTCTCGGTGCCGAAGGACGTGCGGAACGGCGCGACCAGCGGCATCGCGATCCGCCGCAGCTCGATACCAGTGATCTTCATGCCCGTGGTTCTCATCCCCGTGGTTTTCATCACACTGTGCGGCCGTCGCCGCCTCTCCCTTCGTCGCGGGCGCCCCGGCGGACGACGTAGCAGGACTTGTCATGAAATCCGGTGACCCGCGCGCCGTCGCGCAGCAGGTCGCCGAGCACCTCGCGCAGGGCCAGCCGCCAGGCCCTGGCCGCGGCCGGATCCGTCACGCGCAGGGTCTCGATGTCCCCGGGCACGGTGACCAGCACCGTCTCGGCGTCGGTGCGGCCCCGCACGGGCCGGCCGCCGTCGTCGTCCAGCCCGGTGGCCGCGTCCGGCGGGATATCCACCGGCGACGACTCACCCCGTACGGCGGCGAGCACGTGCGGCGAGGTCAGACGCCAGACGGCGAGCACCCGGTCGGACTCGTCCCCGGCGTTGATCGCGTCGCCCATGGTGCCGTAGAAGGCCGGCAGGTACTCCTCGGGCCGCGCGCCGAGCTTGGCGATGTTGAAGTGGGCGTTGCGGCGCACCAGCGGATCGTACGTCCAGGTGATCGTTTCGAGGCCCCGGTCGAGCGCCCACTCCCGCTGGTGCAGCTTCAGCGCGAAGCCGATGCCCCACCCGGCGAGAGTCCCGGTGACGTGGGAGTGCAGCGCCCGCCGCGGCGGGGCCGCGACGAACCCGACCGACGCGCCGACCAGCCGATCGTGCCGGTAGGCCCCGGCGACGTAGTTGCCGGCGTGCGAGAGCGCCCGCATCATCTCCACCGTGATCGGCTCGCCTCCGGGATCCGGCCGCCAGATGCCGCCGAACAGGCGGCAGACGTCCTCGAACTCCTCGATGGTGTCGAGTTCACGCAGACGCAGGCCGCCGAGAGCGCTCATCGACGCACCGCCTCGACCAGGCCCGCCAGCAGGGCCGCACGGCCCGGCATCTCGGCCACGACCACGTGCTCGTCGTCGGCGTGCGCGCCGCCGCCGACCGCGCCGAGCCCGTCGAGGGTGGGGCAGCCCACCCCGGCGGTGAGGTTGCCGTCCGACGCGCCGCCGACGGCGGCGCCCGACAGAGGAGCGAGCCCGAGTCCGGCGGCGACCCGCCGGGCGAGCGCGAACAGGCCGGCCGACGAGGACGGTTCGAGCGGCGGGCGGTTGGGACCGCCGAGAACCTCCAGGCGGGTTCCGGGCGTCCGTGGTGACAGCGCCCGCATCAGCGCGTCCACGCGCAACTGGGCCGCGACCGTGGGCACGCGGACGTCGACGGCCAGGCGGGCCAGCGCGGGCACGGTGTTCATGGTGGTGCCTCCCGACAGCAGCGTGGGCGTGACCGTCGTGCCGTCCGTGCCGTCCGTGCCGTCGGTGCCGTCGGTGCCGTCGGTGCCGTCCGGGCCGTCGGTGGTCGCCATCGCGGCGACCGCGAGGATCTGGTGGGCGAGCTCCACTCCGGCGTTGGCCCCCTTCCCGGGGTCGAGGCCCGCGTGAGCGGCCCGGCCGTGCACCACGACCTCGTACGCCGAGATGCCCTTGCGCGCGGTCTTCAGTGCGCCGCCCTCGGCGCTCGCCTCCAGCACGAAGGCGGCGGCGCAGCCGCGCGCCGACTCCTCGACCAGGGTGCGGGAGGACGGCGACCCGACCTCCTCGTCGCCCGTGACGAGCACGCACACGCCGTCCGGGGAGGGCAGCGCGGCCAGCGCGTGGAACATCTGCACCAGCCCGGCCTTCATGTCGAACACCCCGGGCCCCCGCGCGATCCCGCCGGTCACCGACCACGGCCGCGTGCGCAGGGAGCCGATCGGCCAGACCGTGTCGTGGTGACCGAGCAGCAGCACGCGCGGCTCGCCGAAGCTCCAGCGCAGGTGTGTCACGCCGTCGACCACGATCGTCTCGGGAGGTACGCCGAGCAGGCGGCGCCCCTGGCCGGCGACCACGGCGGCGCTGCGGGCCACCGCCTCGTGGTCGGCGGAGAACGACTCGCAGCAGACGAGCTCCTCCAGGTCGGCGAGCATGGCGGCGGGATTCACCGTGACAGTCACCGGGGCCTGCCCAGTTCGGCGCGGAACAGCCGCCGCACGTTGCCGCCGAGGATCTTCACGATGTCGTCGCCGGGCAGGCCCCGCCGCAGCAGGGCCTCGGTGACCAGGGGAAGCCCGCGTGGCCCGTCCAGCCCGGGCAGGGCGGCGCCGGGGTCGATCCCGTCGAAGCCGAAGTCCTCACAGCACGGGGGAGTGACGTCGTGCAGCACCTCGCGGACGAAGTCCGGCCCCAGTCCCACGTGGTCGATCCCGGCGACTCCCGCGACGTGCTCGATATGGTCCACCAGCCGGTCCACCGTGTGGCCGGCCGGGTCCTCGGCGAGGAAGACGGGGAAGAAGTTGACGCAGACGACCCCGCCGGTCGCGGCGACGCCGCGGATCTGGTCGTCGGTGAGGTTGCGGTGGTGGTCGCGCAGGGCGCGGGCGGACGAATGCGTCGCCATCACCGGGCGGGTGGCCAGCTCCAGCACGTGCTCGACCCCGCGTGCGCCCAGGTGGGAGACGTCGAAGATCATGCCGAGCCGCTCCATCTCGCGTACGGCCGCCACCCCGGCGTGGGTCAGCCGGCCGCCGGTGGCGTCCTCGCCGCTGCCGTCCGCCAGCGGCGTGCGCCCCCAGTGGGCGATCGAGGCGATCCGCACGCCGAGCCGGTGCAGGGTGGGCAGCAGTTCGACCGAGGAGTCCAGACCGGGCATGCTCTCCATCGCCAGGACCAGGGCGATCACGCCGTCGTCGAGCGCCCGGTCGACCTGCGCGCCGTCCAGGCACAGCCGTACGGCGTCCGCGTTGCCCTCGGCCAGCGTGTGCGCGCACTCGATCATGCGCAGGGTCTGGCGCAGCGCGCCCTCCGGGCGGTAGCGGTCGTCTACGAAGACCGGCAGCACCTGGAGGTCCACTCCGCCGTCCCGCAACTGGGGCAGCCACCGTTCCCGGAAGAACTCCGCCCACCGGGCCGGCGGGCGTTCGGCGACCGCCATCAGCAGGTCGTTGTGCGTGTCCGCGACGACCGCGCGGTGGTGGAGATGGGAGGGGAACTCGACTGACACCCGCCGACGGTACGGCAGGGAGGGAGCGGGGCAATTCGTCCGCGTTCACCAAAGAACGGCGCAATCTTCGTCCATCCGTCCAATGGCCTCACATTACTTTGTAAAGGCGGCCCGCTGAATAAGCTGATCTCGTGGCAGCGCCGTACCGGACGATCAGGGACATCGTCGAGCACGAGATCGAGATCCGCCGTTCGCGCTTCATCTGCGCGCTCGCCCCCGCGGCCACGGAGGAGGCCGCGCGCGAGTTCGTCGCCGAGCGCAGGCGGCTCTACGCCGACGCGACCCACAACTGCTCGGCGTACGTCGTCGGCGAGGGCGTGCGCAGGGCGGACGACGACGGGGAGCCGGGCGGCACGGCCGGCACGCCGATGCTGGAGATGCTCACCCGGCGCGGCTTCGCCGACGTGGCCGCCGTCGTCACCCGTTACTTCGGCGGCGTGCTGCTGGGCGCGGGCGGCCTCGCCCGGGCGTACGGCGGCGCGGTGGGGGAGACACTCGACCGGGCGGAGGTGGTCGAGATGGTCCCCGCGGCGGTCGTGACCGTGTCGGTCGGCCACGCGCAGGCCGGAAGGCTGGAAAGCGACCTGCGCGCCTCGCCGTACGCGCTGCGGGGTGTGGACTACGGCGCGCGGGTCGCCTTCGAGGTGGCGGTGGCCGAGGACCGGCTGCCCGTCTTCGAGGAGTGGATCGCGGCGGTCACCGCCGGGCGGGCACAGACCGCGCTCGGCGGCACCGTCCACCTCGCCCGCTGACACGAGAAGACGCGCGTCACCCCTCCAGGGCGTACCGCATCACGCGGAGCTTGGCCTGCGCCTCGGCGAGTTCGGCGGCGGGGTCCGACCCGGCCATGATGCCGCAGCCGGCGAACAGCCGGGCGCGCCTGCCCGAGACGTACGCGCAGCGCAGCGCGATGCCCCACTCGCCGTCGCCGCGCGAGTCGATCCAGCCGACCGGCCCGGCGTAGCCCGCGCGGTCCATGCCCTCCAGTTCGCGGATGACGCCGAGCGCGGCGCCGGTGGGCGTCCCGCCGACGGCGGCCGTGGGGTGCATGGCCGCCACCACGTCGAGCACCGACGCGCCGTCGGACAGCCGGCCGGTGACCCGGCTGGCCAGGTGCTGCACGTTGGGCAGCACCAGAAGCTCGGGCTCGTCGGGGACGTGCAGCTCCGAGCACAGGGGGGCGAGGGCCTCCCGGACCGAGGCGACCGCGCAGGCGTGCTCGTGGCGGTCCTTCTCCGAGGCGTACAGCGCGGCGGCGCGGGCGGCGTCGTCGGCCGCGCCGTCGCCCCGCGCCGTCGTGCCCGCGAGGACCAGCGACTCCACCGCCTGGCCGGTGTGCCGCACCAGCAGTTCCGGCGTCGCGCCGACCAGCCCGTCCACGGAGAACGTGTAGCACTCGGGGTAGCGCTCGGCCAGCCGCGCCAGCAGCACGCGGGGGTCGATGTCCCGCTCGGCGACGGCCGTCAGGTCGCGGGCGAGCACGACCTTGTCCAGCGCGCCGTCCTTGATCCGCCGTACGGCACGCGCGACCCGGTGCTCCCACTCGGGCGCCGTCAGCGAGCCGTCGGCGTACCGGATGCGGCCGGGCTCCCTCGGCGGGGTGACCAGGTCGAAGGCGTTGTCGCCGATCGTGGTGAGCCAGGCGCGGCCGTCCCGCCGGGCGAGCACCACGCGGGGGACGACCAGCACGGTCCCCTGAGCGTCGCCGTCGAAGGTGAAGGAGCCGAAGGCGACCGGTCCCGAGCCCGGCACGCCCACCTCGTCCTCGATGAGTGCCCCGGCGAACAGCGAGGAGAGCCAGCCGCGCGCCCATTCGAACCGGCCGGGGCCGGGCGGCACCGCGGCCCGTGCCGCCTCCCCCCAGCCCACGAGTCCTTCACCGTGTCTGATCCAGGCGTACGGCGCGGCGTCGGGCAGACGCGCCAGCAGATCGTCAGGGTCGCTCACCGCGACCGTGCGAACCACGAGGGGCCGGATAAGAGCGACACTCACCCGACTCACTCTACGCAGGATCTGAACATGTTCGACAAGAGGCCCCCCTTGCGGTCCCGGGCTCCCCCTGTCAAGCCGCGATAGGAACTTGGTCATGGAAGGCTCGCCTTCCCTGGTGGCGATAGAGCGCACCTCCATGCGATCCCTACCTTTGATCTCCCGGAGGTGCCCATGATCAAGAAGATCACGCCGGTCCTGGCCACGGCTGTCCTGCTCGTGCCGACCGGCGCCCACGCCCGTACGACTCCCGCCGTGATGGCGGCGCTGGGTGACTCGATCAGCGCGGGGTTCAACGCCTGCGGCTGGTACGTCGCCTGCACGTCCCGCTCGTGGTCCGCAGGCGACTCGCCGTCGGTGAACAGCCACTACCTGCGCCTGCTTGCCATGGGGAGCGCGATCAAGGGGCACAACCTGAACTTCGCCGTCCCGGGGGCGACCAGCGCCGATCTGGACGGGCAGGCGCGGCAGGCCGTCCAGGCCGGGGCCGGCTACGTCACCGTGCTCATCGGCGCGCAGGACGCCTGTGTGGGCTCCGAGAAGGAGATGACCCCCGTGAGCGCGTTCCGGCGCAACATCGACCAGGCCTTCGACGTGCTGCGGACCAGCGGCGCGCGGATCTACGTCGCGAGCATCCCGGACGTCAAGCGCCTGTGGCGGGTCGGCAAGGACAACGGGTGGGCGCGCCTCTTCTGGGGAATCGGTCACATCTGCCAGTCGATGCTGGCCAACCCGAAGTCGACCGCCAAGAAGGACGAGGCCAGGCGTGACCGGGTGCGCGAGCGGGTGATGGACTACAACGAGCAGCTCAGGCAGGCATGCGAGAGCTACGGCCCCGCCTGCCGCTACGACGGGGGTGCGGTCTTCTCCTATCCCTTCACCCTGAAGCAGGTGAGCGGGTGGGACTACTTCCACCCCAACGCCGACGGCCAGAAGGCCCTCGCCAAGATCACTTTCGACGCGGGCCTCTTCTCCGACGTCGAGCCCTGATCCCGGGTGGCGCCCGGACATACCGCCACACTCACGTTCCCGCTGTCCGCGATCGGCTGACGCCGTCCCGGCGAGGTCAGCAGGCACCTCGCCTACGGGTTCACTGTTCGCGCCCGGCAGGCCTGCGCGTAGTGCCGCCAAGGCGAGCCAGGCCGGCTGCCACTCCCGCTACGGCCAGAGCCATGAGCGTGGCCAGCAGGGCGAACCAGTACGGCTCGCTCTGGGTGTTGTGATCGTACGGCCGCGGACCGATCGCCACATAGATGGACCAGATCAGCAGGGGACCGGCCACGCCTGCGAGGAGCCCCGAACTCCAGCTCGCGTCCCGTCGCGCCGTTCGGGACGCGACCGCCGCCACCACGACGGCGGGGGCGATCAGACCCAACGCCAATGAAAGGTATCCGGGCTCCAATGAGCCCAGGTGAACAGCCTTCCACTGGACGTCCGCCAGCTCATTGGCGGTGTAGAGCAGAACGAAGGAGACCAGCCCCTCCCGTGCCCCCGTGTGCCGGAGCGCCACGGATCCGGCCGCGGCCCCGATGCCGCCACCGGCCAGCGAGGCCAGCAGGGCCACACCTGCGGGCTTGCTCTCCACGCCCAGCGCCTGCGCGTACTGCACGGGGCCGGCCGTTATCGCGCATCCGATCCAGGCGGCGAGGGGCGTCGCGACGAAGGCGCCACGCCCGCCGGGTAACCTGGCGGCGATCACCGAGGCGAGGACGACCGACGCGGCGGGATGCCAGAAGGCACCGGTGAGGTCGCGATACCAGCCCGCTCCGTCCCACTCGTGATAGTCGACCCACTGAGTCACCTCGAAGACCTTGGCGGCGACGAGCTGCCCGCAGGCCAGCACCGCGGCGATCAACGCGGCGGCGCCCACCGCGCCCACGGTGGGCCTTGTTCCGGCAGGCACCCTCCTGGCGGCGACCAGGTAGGCGACAACGGCTCCCGCCGCCCAACCCGGCCATCCGGGCAGGCCGAACCAGCTGCCCATCGCGTTTGCCGATTGTCCGAGGAAGTCCTCCGCGACGGGCAATGTCACGACGACGGCCGCGACGCCGCCGTACAGGGTCGCGACGGCCGCCCTTGCAGGCTCTCCCCGTAACAGCGATCCCGCCACCAGGCCGGTCGACAGGCCGGCAGGCTCGAGACGACCGGTCACGGCCAGCAGTACGGACACCACCGGCGCCAGCACCGCGACCACGATGACGACTCGTGCATTCGACATCCGTCCAGGCAATCACGACAGATGCGACGGCGGGACGAATTCGGTCACCGGGTGGCTCCCGCCCGCTCGTAGCAGTCTTCCCGGTGCTTCGCCCGGCCCTCGTCGGCCTGGGCTCCCGGGTCTCGCTTGTTCCGCCAGGCGCTCTCAGCCTGTCTGGCGAAGGCGGTCGAGGGTCTGCTCCAGTTCCTCCTGCAGCACGCGGCCCGCGCCGTCGGCGTCACCGCGCTCGACGGCGCCGACGAACGCCGCGTGGGTCTCGTCTCCCGGGTTCGGGTCGCCCGCCCGCAGGCCGAGCAGGTCCACCAGGGCGACCAGACCTTCCCGTAGCCGGGGGACGAACTCGGCGAACAGGTCGGTCAGCACCGGGTTGTGCGCGGCGGCGACGACGGCCGCGTGCAGGGCGATGTCGGCGTCGACGAAGGCGGTGTCGCTCTCCCGCGCGGCGGCCCGCCGGGCCTCCAGCGCCGCGTGCAGCGCCGTCACGTCGTCCGGCGTACGGCGCAGCGCCGCCAGCCGGGCGGCCTGCACCTCGACCAGCATGCGCACCTCGTAGACGTCGGCCACGGCGGCCCGCCGCAGGCGGGCCGTCCAGTCCTCGGCAGGGCTGGTGGCGATGACGAAGACCCCGGCGCCCTGCCGCGCCTGCACCAGCCCGGCTCCGGCCAGCGCCCGCAGGGCCTCGCGGACGGTGGAACGGCCCACGCCCAGGGTCTTGGCCAGGGTCGTCTCGCCGGGCAGCCGGGTGCCGACCGGCCAGCGGCCCTCCGCGATCTGCTCGCGCAGGCTCTCGACGGCCTGGTCGACGAGGGGACTGCGGTGGAGCGCACCGAGCGCCATCGAGCTTCACCTCTCAGGTTGTCTGAGGAGTTGTCTTGTGGTTAGTCTAACCGCCATGTCGTCGCACTGGTCCTTCGGCCGTCTTTCCGGCCTGCTTCTCGGCCGCCGCGGCGGGGTTTGATCCGATGACCGGCACCCCGCCGCGGGGTGCCGTGCCGCCGGTCGCCCGTAGACCGACCGAAGGATCATCTCCGTGACCACCGTCTCCACTCCCTTCCCCACGCTTCGCACACCTTTCCCCACGCTGCGCACTCCGGAAGGCCCGGTGCCCGCCGATGCTCCCGCGTGGAATCCCCAGCGGGGCAGCGCGATGCCGTACCACCGCTACCGGCCGGCGCACGAGCGGGTCGAGATTCCCGAGATCCCGCGCGTCTGGCCGGGGCGCAGGATCGAGCGGGCCCCGCTGTGGGTGCCCGTGGACCTGCGCGACGGCAACCAGGCGCTGGCCGAGCCGATGGACACGCCGCGCAAGCGCCGCATGTTCGACCTCCTCGTCGCGATGGGGTTCAAGGAGATCGAGGTCGGCTATCCGTCGTCGAGCCGGACCGACTTCGACTTCGTCCGTCACCTGGCCGGAAGTGGCGTGGTGCCGGACGACGTGACCCCCGTGGTGTTCACGGCGGCCCGCCGCGACCTCATCGAGCAGACCTTCGCCTCCCTCCAGGGCATGCCGCGGGCGGTGGTGCACCTGTACACGGCGACCGCGCCGGTCTGGCGCGACGTCGTGCTCGGACAGGACCGGGCCGGGCTGCTCGCGCTCATCCGGGAGGCCGCCGAGCACATCGCGCGGCTCGCCGACGCCATGCCGGGGACGGCGGTGCGGTTCGAGTTCTCCCCGGAGGTGTTCAACTGCACGGAGCCCGACTTCGTCCTGGAGGTCTGCAACGGCCTCACCCGGTTGTGGGACGCCTCGCCCGACCGGCCGGTGATCCACAACCTGCCCGCCACCGTCGAGATCGCCACGCCGAACCTGTACGCCGACCAGATCGAGTACATGCACCGCCACCTCGAACGGCGTGACGCGGTCATCCTCTCGGTCCACCCGCACAACGACAGGGGCACGGGGGTGGCCTGTGCGGAGCTCGCCGTACTGGCCGGGGCGCAGCGCGTCGAGGGCTGCCTGTTCGGCAACGGCGAGCGCACCGGGAACGTCGACCTGGTCACCCTCGCGCTCAACCTGTACGCGCAGGGCGTCGACCCGATGATCGACTTCTCTGACATCGACGTCGTCCGGCGGACCGTCGAGGAGTGCAACCGCCTGCCGGTCCACGTACGGCATCCGTACGGGGGAGACCTGGTCTACACGGCCTTCTCCGGGACCCACCAGGACGCGATCAGCAAGGGGCTCGCCCACCACGAGCGGGTGGCGGCCGAGCGGGGCGTGCCGGTGCGGGAGGCTCCCTGGTCGGTGCCCTACCTGCCGATCGACCCGGCCGACGTCGGGCGCACGTACGAGGCGGTCATCCGGGTCAACAGCCAGTCGGGCAAGGGCGGCATCGCCCACCTCCTCCAGGCGCACCACGGGCTCGACCTGCCGAAGGCGCTCCGCGCCGAGTTCTCCCGCGTCGTGCAGGACGCGACGGACCGCAGCGGGCGGGAGGCCACGCCGAAGGACCTGCTCCAGTTGTTCCGCGCCGCGTACATGGCGGAGGACGGGCCGGTCAGGCTGTCGTCGTGCACCGTCGGCGGCGACGGCTTCCACTGCCGGATCCGGCGGGACGGGCGCGCAAGCGAGGGGAGCGGCGCCGAACCGGCGGCGGCCCTCACCGCCGCGCTTGAGGCGTCCGGGATCGCGGTGGAGGTGCTCTGGCAGGGCGGGCATCCGGTGGAGGGCGGCGCCGTCGCCTACGCCCGGTGCCGCGTCGGCGACACGCCCGCCTGGGGGGCGGCCGAGGACGCCGACACCGTGACGGCGTCCGCGCGGGCGGTGCTCGCCGCCGTCAACCGCGCCCTGGCCGGCTAAGGACACGTGGACCTAGGAGATCGACAGCGAACGAGGTCTCCGGCAGGTGGCGATCGACCAAGACGAACCCCCCCACCGGAGACCTCGTGGCCCCTCAGCGTAAGAAGGCGGTGGCGGTACGGGTGCCGCCGCTGCCGGCACCCGAGCGGCCGGGGCGGCGGCCATCGCTGATACAGGCCCCTTAGCGGCGTACCCTGAACTTCAGGTGCAGCACGCGGTCGCCCTGGATGACCACGTGGGGGTCCTCCAGCAGGTGCTGCCCATCGATGCCGCCGAAGTAGCGTTTGCCCGACCCGAACACCACCGGCACCACGTCCATCGCCACCTCGTCCACGAGACCGGCCGCGAGGATCTGGCCGCCCACCTCGCCGGCGTTCACCGCGACGGTTCTCTCCCCGGCGAGCTCCTGGGCCTTGTCGATCGCAGCCGTCACGCCGTCGACGAAATGGTACGACGCCTCGGGGTGCCAGCCCTCGGGCTTGGGCCGGTGGGAAACCACGATCACGTGGTCACCCGCGGGCGGCTGGCCTTCCCAGCCGTTCACCAGGTCGAACAGGGTGCGGCCCATGACGATCACGCCGATTGCCTCCCACATCGGCCGGACGTACTCCGCCGATGCACGTGAGACCTTGAAGCCGCTGCCGGCTCCGGAATGATCGTATCGCTGGTCGCCGTCTTCGGTGATCGGGGTGTCCCCGCTGAAGTACCAGTCGTGGAGTGGCCCGACGTCGTCGTTCTCGTCGGCGATGAAACCGTCCACCGACACCACGCTGTGCATGATCACTGTGCCCACAGGTTCTCCTCGAGGCTCCTTGCGCGTCCGCCCCCGATCTTGTCGGTCCTGTGGGTGACTTGGCTTGTAGAAAATCAATCAGCGGGCATCGGACCGCTGTCCGGTGGGAACCCCTGCTCGGCGGGGAATCGGCGCCGCAGGGCCAGGTATTCGGTCGGGGTGTGGCCGGTGAAGTCCTTGAACTCCCTGCTGAAGTGGGCCTGGTCGAAGTAGCCCGCCGTCTGGGCGAGCTCCGACCAGTCGACCGGACGCAGGGCGTCTACGGACAGGATCAGCCGCGCGAAGCGGTAGATCCGCGCCACCCGCTTCGGGGTGACCCCGACATGAGACTTGAACTGCGTGGCCAGGTGATTGCCGCTCACCCCGGCGGCATCGGCCAGCGCACCGACGGGGACCGCGCCGTGGGAAGTCTCCAAACGCCCGCCTGTGTGCCGGACCAGGCCGAGGCTGCGCGACGGTGCCTCGGCGAACCGCGATCGCAGCTCCTCCTCCAACGCCCGCAGTGTCTCGGTGGCCGATGCGATGTCGCCGACCTGGTCGCGAAACCGGTCCAACGACCGTTGCCAGACGCCGTCGACCGGCACCCACCGGTCCCGCAGCTCGATCGCCGGCACGTCGACGAACGGCGACATCCCCCACGGCTTGAAGTGCACCCCGACGAGCCGCACCCGTGTGGGGTACTCGAAGAGGAAACGCCTGGTCCATACACCCATGAACCACGCATCGACGAGCATCGCCGGCGGCACCGAAGGGTCGGAATCCCACAGGCGGACGGGTTCGCCCAGGTTCACGAACAGGTGTGCCGACGGCATCGGCGGGACGTTCATCCGGCGGTGGCGTGGCACCCCGGTCAGGCAGTAGATGTCGTCGATGAACTGGTCGAGCGGTGGCGCGGGCACCCGGCCGACGTATTCCACGCACTCAGTGTGGCCGACGACGGTCCGATTCGCGAGAGAGGTCGCCGGCCCCGCCGATACAGGCCCTGGCGAAGCGGCCGTCTGGACTCTCCCACGGTGGGAGGCCTCATGCTGTTCCCAGCGGTCCCCAGTGATTGATCACGGCGTACACCAAGGATGGGGACGGTGTGACCGTTCGCCGCGTCAGCATGAGGAGAGCGACGCATGACCATCGTGAAGGACATCGAGGCCCGTGGCATGCACCACTGCGAGACGACGGCGCTGGGAGTGCTGTTGCGGCATGAGGGACTCGATCTGTCCGAGCCCATGCTGTTCGGGCTGGGCTCGGGCCTGTCCTTCATCTATTGGGACAGCAAGGGCATGCCGTTCCCCTTTCTCGGAGGACGCGTCAAGCCTTTCGACCTCACCAGGAACCTGGCCGCCAGGCTGGGGCTGACGTTGACGGCCGAGGAGACCACCTCACCACGCAAGGCGTGGGCGAACGTGGCCGCCCCCATCGACGCCGGGCGGCCGGTCGGCCTCCAGCTCGACTGCTACCACCTGGACTATTTCCGCACCACGGTGCACTTCGGCGGTCATATCGTCGCCATGTACGGCTACGACGAGCACGACGTCTACCTCGTGGACACCGACCAGCAGGGAGGCGCGGTGCGCACCAGCCGCGCCGGCCTCGCCGCGGCGCGGGCCGAACGCGGCCCGATGACCGCCAGGAACCGCTCCTTCACCATCTCCCTGCCGGCTCATCCGCTCTCCTGGCAGGACCAGATCATCCCCGCCGTCAAGGACTGCGCCGACGCCTTCCTCGCCGCTCCCATCGCGAACCTGGGCCACCGTGGCATCGAGAAGGCCGGAAAACAGGTGCCCAGGTGGCTGCTGCGCGCCGGCGAGCCGCGGCAGGACCTGCCGCAGGCCGCCCTCCTCATGGAGAAGGGCGGCACCGGCGGCGCCCTGTTTCGCGCCCTCTATCGTGACTTCCTCGACGAGTGCACCCGGCTGGTCGACGACCGTAACCTCCGCGCCGGTCACAGGTTGTACGCCGAGGCCGCCGTCCTGTGGACGCACGTGTCCACCCTGATCGCGAAGGCTGGGGAGAACGGCGACGCGGGGTTCCTGGAGCAGGCCGGCGTCATCCTCCACGATCTTTCGCGCATCGAGAAGGACGCCATGCAGGTGCTGTGCCGGTTGTAGACGCCCTCAGCGATCAGGCGGGCAGGTCGGCCACCCGGGCGGCGACCGGGCCGAACAGGTCGCCGATCGTGGTCAGGGCGGCGGCGTGCAGGGCCTGCGCCGGGATCGGCGCGCCGTCCGGACCCGCGAGGGGCCGGGTCGCGCACGCCTCGGCCACGACGGTGGGCCGGTAGCCGAGGTTGAACGCGCTCTGGGCGGTGAACTGGACGCACATGTGGGTCATGAAGCCCGCCAGCACCAGGTCCGGCCCGGCGTCCAGGCCGCGCAGCACCTCCAGCAGGTCGGTGCCGTGGAAGGAGTCCGGGAAGTTCTTCACCACGACCGGCTCGCCGTCCCGGGGTGCGACGCGCGCCTCGATCCGCCCGATCTCGGCCCGGATGTCGTACGGGCTGCCTTCGCCGCCGTCGTTGACCACGTGCACCACCGGGGCGCCGGCGGCGCGGGCGCGGTCCAGGAGGCGGGCGGCGGCGTCCAGGGCGTGGTCGGCGTCCGGCAGCGCCATGACGCCGGTGCGATAGGTGTTCTGAAAATCGATCATGATCAGCGTGCTCGCCGAAAGCGCCGGCAGTGCGCCGTCCAGGCCGATCACGTCACGCAGGGTCGTCGAAACGGTCATCACGGTCTCCTTGCACAGAGAGAAAAGGGCAGGACGATGCGCCGGCCCTGCCGGGCCGGGGCAAAGGGGGGAAAGATCAGGCGGCGGTGCGGAAGCGCCGCCGGTAGGCCGCTGGAGTGGTGGACAGCCGCCGCCTGAACACACGGTGCAGGGTCTCCACCGAGCCCAGGCCGGCCGCGGCGGCGACCCGCTCCAGCGGCTCGTCGGTGCTCTCCAGCAGCCGCCGCGCCGCCTCCGTCCGCGCCGCCTCGACGTACGCGGCCGGGGTTTCGCCGGTCTCCTTCCGGAAGACCCGGGTGAAGTGCCGTTCACTCAGGCACATCCGCTCGGCGAGCGCGGCGGCGGACAGGTCGGCGGTCAGGTTCTCGGTGATCCACGCCCGCAGCTCGTCGAGGTCGCGGCGCTCGGCCGGGGCCCGCCACAGCGGGACGCTGAACTGGCTCTGCCCGCCCTGCCGCTTGAGGTACATCACCAGCTGCCGGGCCACCGCCAGCGCCAGCCGCTCACCGTGGTCCTCGGCGACCAGGGCCAGCGCGAGATCCATGCACGCGCTGATCCCCGCGCCCGTCCACACCTTCCCCGAGCGGACGTAGATCGGGTCCGGGTCCACGACGACGTCGGGGTGGTCGGCCGCCAGCCGGTCGGCGGTGGCCCAGTGCGTGGTCGCCGTCCGGCCGGACAGGAGGCCCGCGGCGGCCAGCAGGTGCGCGCCGACGCACACCGAGGCGACCCGGCGGGCGTGCCGGGAGGTCTCGCCGATCCAGCCGACCAGGTGCGGGTCGATCACCGGCGCCCCGTCGCGGTCCACCGCTCCGGGCACCACGAGGGTGTCCACCCGGTCGCCGACCTGGGCGAAGGTCAGGTCGGTGGCGAGCCGGACGCCGGCGGCGGTGCGCACCTGGCCGCCGTCCGGGCCGGCCAGCAGCACCTGGTAGGGCGGCCGGTCGGACATCTCCCGGTTGGCGACCGCGAACACCTCCGCGGGCCCGGTGACGTCGAGGAGATCGACGTCGGGGAACACGGCGATGACGACACGGTGCGGGGCGGGCATGCACCTATTGTCGCCATTTCGCCCCTATGGCCGCCATGACGGGGTTCTGTCACATGCGGACATCCGGGCGGGCGCCCGTCAGCGCGATCACATGCCGGTGCGGAATGGCAGGAGACGGAACAACAACCTCTAGCCTTCGCGGGAGCGGTGCGCCCGGACCTTGTGGCGGTTGCCGCACCGCTCCATCGAGCACCAGCGCCTGCTGCCCGGGCGCGAGGTGTCGACGAAGATGAGAGCGCAGTTGTCCCCCGCGCACTCCCGCACGCGGTCCGCCAGCGGGCCGGTGAACAGCTCGATCGCGTCCCTCGCGACGGTCGCGACCACCTGGCCCCCGGTCGCCGGGGTGGCCCAGGATCGCAGCCTGTCCGCCGTCATCAGGGGTGTCAGCGGCGGCGCCGACGCCGCCAGGTTGACCGCGTCCACGTCCGCCTGTCTCGGCGTGCGTCCGTGGACGCGGTCGCCGGCCAGCCCCCACAGGGCGGTGCGCAGGGCTTTCGCGCGGGCGAGGTCGGCGGCCGTCGCGTCCGCTTCCTCCAGGCCGAGCCGGGACACCGCGGCCCACCGCGCCAGGTCCGCCGGCTCGTGCAGCGTCTCGTAGTGGGCGTAGACGCCCACGCCGCCGCTGACCAGGAACTCCAGGCAGAGGGCACCCGGGTCGAAGCGGAAGGAGGCCCCGTGGCGTGGGTGTAGCGTCAGGCTCATGTAACCACTATAAAGGGTTACATGACTCTCGAATGGAAGCTCGTCATCGACTGCGCGGACCCGCACGCGCAGGCCGCGTTCTGGGCGGAGGCCCTGGGCTACGAGGTGGAGGACAACAGCGTGCTGGTCGGCCGGCTCCTGGCCGCCGGCGTCGTGGGGGAGGAGGCGGTGACCCCTGACCGTATGGCCTTCCGGACGCTGCGGGCCGTACGGCACCCGGACGACCCGTTCGATCCGGACAGTGGCACCGGTCTCGGCCGCCGGATCCTCTTCCAGGCGGTCCCCGAGTCGAAGGCCGGCAAGAACCGCCTGCACATCGACCTGCACGCGGGCCCCGAGCGCAGGGACGCCGAGGTGGACCGGCTCAAGGCACTGGGCGCCACCGTGCTATGGACGGTCCGGGAGCCCGGGAGTCACCACGTGACCATGGCCGACCCCGAGGGCAACGAGTTCGACGTGCAGTGACCCTCTACAGCCAGCCGTTGTGGCGGGCCAGGCGGGCGGCCTCGATCCGGTTCCTGGTGCCGGTCTTGCCGATGGCCGACGACAGGTAGTTGCGCACGGTGCTCTCCGACAGGTGGAGGCGGGCCGAGATGTCGGAGATCGTCGAGCCGTCGGCCGCCGCGGCCAGGACGTCCCGTTCCCGGTCGGTCAGCGGGCTCGGGCCGGTGCTCAGCGCGGCCGCCGCGAGAGCGGGGTCGATGACCCGCTCACCGCGCAGCACCCGGCGGACGGCGTCGGCGAGATCCTCGACCGGGCCGTCCTTGACCAGGAACCCGCGCGCCCCGGCTTCCATGGCGCGGCGCAGGTAGCCGGGCCGCCCGAACGTCGTGAGGATGAGCACGGCGCAGCCGGGCAGGCGCTCGCGCAGGTCGGCGGCGGTCTCCAGCCCGCCGCGGCCCGGCATCTCGATGTCGAGCAGGGCCACGTCGGGCCGGGTGCGCAGGGCGGTGTCCACCACCTCGTCGCCGTGGCCGACCTGGGCGACGACCTCGATGTCCTCCTCCAGGCTGAGGAGCAGGGCCAGCGCGCCGCGCATCATGCCCTGGTCCTCGGCCAATAGCACCTTGATCAACGACCGTCCTCCTTCGCGTATGGCACGGCCACCCGGAGCAGGAACCCTCCGTCGGGCGGGGCGGTGGTCTCCACGGTGCCGGCGGCGGCCTTCACCCGCTCGCGCAGGCCGATCAGCCCGTTGCCGTGCCCGTGGGCCTTCTTCGGCGGGCCGTCGTCGCGGATCTCCAGCACCAGGAGCCCGCCGTCGTCGCGCAGGCCGATCTCGCAGGCCGACGCGCGGCTGTGCCGTACGACGTTGGTCACGCCCTCGCGCACGGCCCAGCCGAGCAGGGCGTCGGTCTCGGGATCGGGCCGTACGGAGGAGGTGCGGACGGTCGCCTCGATGCCGGCGTCCGCGAGCGCGGCGCGGGCGGAGTCGAGTTCGGCGGTGAGCCCCCTGCCGCGGTAGCCGGTGACGGCGGCCCGCACCTCGGCCAGCGCCTGCCGCCCGATCTGCTCGATGTCGGCCGCCTGCCCGGCCGCCGCGTCCGCGTCCACCCGCGACAGCCGGCGTACGGCCTCGGCCTTGACGACCATGATCGAGAGGGTGTGCCCGAGCAGGTCGTGCAGGTCGCGGGAGAAACGCAGCCGCTCCTCGGTCACCGCGGCCCGGGCGAGCTCCTCGCGGGTGGCCTTGAGTTCGTGGATGGCCTCCCACAACCGGATGATGATCGCCGGGATGAGGCCCGCGGTGAACGTGCCCCAGACCAGTGCGAGGATGCCGGCGAGGTCGGCGCCGGCCCCTGCGGCCACGGCCAGAGCGGCGGCGCACTCGGCGAACAGCACCACCGGAAGGACCTTGCCGCGCACGGTGATCCCGGTGGCGACGGCCAGCATGACGACCAGGTAGAGCCAGTTGTGCCGGAACCCGGCGGCGGAGGCCAGGACCACCACCGCGAGCAGCCCGAGCACCGGCAGGGCGCGCCGCCGGTCGGCGAAGGCGTAGTGCGTGGTCACCGCGTAGAGCCCGGCGGCGGCCAGCGCGGCAGGCCAGGCCAGCCAGAGGGGATGGGACCGGCCGTGTGCGATGTCCCACACGGGCGCCGCCGTCACGGCCGCCCACATGTACATGCCCTTGGCGTCGGGGCCGCGCTCGCCCTCGCGCAGCGGGTCGAGCCAGGTGTCGCGCTCTGTCGTCATCGGGAACGTCACATTAGCGGTCAGGCCCGGCGGCCGGCGCGGCGGTAGCCGTACACCGCGTAGACGCCGAAGACGAGCAGCCAGGCCGACAGGAGGACGACCTGACGGAGGGTGGGGACGTCGCCGAACGCGATCCGCCAGGATAGGCCCGCGTAGCTGTTCGACGGGGTCCACTCGGCGATCGCCCGCAGCCAGGACGGGAAGTTCTCGACCGGCACCCACAGGCCGCCGAGGATCGCCAGCGTCAGCATGGTCGCGATGTTGGCCATCGCCGCCGACTGGCCCGACAGGCGGTAGCCGTTGCCGAGACCGAGCAGGGAGAACGGAACGGTCCCCGCCCACAGGAGCACGACGACGGCCAGCCACCGCTGCGGAGGGAGCGTGACGTGGTTGACCAGCACGCCGGCCAGCAGCACGGCCGCGATGCTCGGCACCACGCCGACCACCCCGGTGACGACCTTCCCGGCCACCACCTGGGCCGGAGTCAGCGGGGTGAGCCGCAACTGCCGCAGCCACCCCGCCGCGCGGTCCTCCGCGATGCCGCTGCCGTTGTTGAACGCGCCGCCGAGCGCGCCGTACGCCGCCATGCTGACCATCGTGTAGATCGCGGCGTCGTGCCGGTCGCCGGGGGCCAGGCCGAGGTTGGTGAAGACGAGGTACATGACGACCGGCATCACGATCCCGAAGATCACGTAGCCGCCGTCGCGCATGGTCCTGATCAGTTCGAGCCGTACGTATCCGAGCATCACGCGTTCTCCTTCGCCGTGAGGGCCACGAAAGCGTCCTCAAGGTCGGCCGGGACGACCTCCAGGTCGCGTACGGCGCCCGCGCGAGCGAGGGCCATGACGGTGGCGTCGGAGTCGCCGCTGCGCAGGTGGACCCGGCCACCCCTGATCTCCATGTGGCGCACGCCCGGCAGGGTCGCGAGCCAGGCGGACTCGCCGTCGGCGGTCACGCTCACCGTGGTCAGCGCCACCGCCCGCTTGATCTCCGCGCTGGTGCCGTCGGCGATCACCTGGCCGTGGCCGAGCACGACCACGCGGTCGGCGTGCTCGTCGGCCTCGTCCAGGTAGTGGGTGCTGAACAGGATGGTCTTGCCCTGGCTGGCCAGCCCGCGCATGCCGTCCCAGAACTCGCGCCGGGCCTCCACGTCGAGCGCCGCGGTGGGCTCGTCGAGGACGATCAGGTCGGGGTCGCCGCACATCGCCATGGCGAACCGCACGCGCTGCGCCTGCCCGCCGGACAGTCGGTCCACCCGGCGGTCGCGCAGGTCCCCGATCCGGGCGAGCGCGAGCACCCGGTCGAGGGGGAGGGGAGCGGCGTAGGTCCCGGCCACGAAGGTCAGCAACTCGCCGACCGTGACCCGGGGGATCAGGCCGCCCTCCTGCGGCATCGCGCCCACCAGGCCCTGCCGTACGGCCTGTTCGGGCCCGAGCCCGAACAGCGCGGCCCGCCCGGAGTCGGGCGGCAGCAGCCCGAGCAGCAGCGCGATGGTGGTCGACTTGCCCGCGCCGTTGGGGCCGAGGAGGGCCACCGTCTGGCCCCGGGGGATGGCGAGCGTGAGCCCGTCCACGGCCCGTACGGGGCCGAAGCGTTTGGTCGCCGAGGTCAGGGACACGGCGTCGGGGGTTTTCGCGGTCATGGGGACGACGGTAGGCAGGTGCCGTCGGCCCAGGTAGATCCATCGATACGGCCCTGGGCAGGACAATTGTCCCACCCAGGGAATCTACAATGTAAAGGCGTCGGCGTGTCAGGCCACCTCGGCCAAGACCATGGCCAGATCATCCGGGCGGGAGAGCATCGGCCAGTGACCGGTCGGCAGTTCACGCAGCTCCCACTCCGGCCCGCTCAGCGGCGCGAACGCCGGATGCCCTGTCGTGATCAGCTCCTTGACCTGCGCGAGCGGGAACGAGCAGCTCACCAGCGTCTTCGGCAGCGTGGCGAACGCGGTGGCGTCGTCGCCCAGGGCGAGGGGCTGGGTGATCGTGCCGAGCGGCTGGTCGGTGGCCCGGGCGGTCATCAGCGCACGCTCGCGCTCGCCCAGCCCCTCCAGACTCGCGCCCGACTCCTGCAGTTCGTCCCATGAGGGCATGGGGTAGCGCCAGCCATCCTCGACGCGCTTCTCGACGAACTCCCGCCCGGTGAGGTCGATCTGGGCCATGCCGTCCGGCACCGGGCCGCTCTCGACGTACACGACCCGGCTCACCCGGCCGGCCGCGCGGGCGGCGGCTCCGGTGACCGCGGCGCCGCTCCCGCTGTGGCCGACGAGGACCACGTCGTGCAGGTCCTCGGCCTCGACGAGGCGGGTGATGTCGCGGATGTGGGTGTCCAGGTCGAGATCGGGAGAGGCGAGGTGGGCGCGGTCGGCGAGGCCGGTGAGGGTCAGGGGGTGGACCTCGTGCCCCATCCCCCGCAGGGCGGCGGTGACGTCCCGCCATGCCCACGCGCCGAGCCAGAAACCAGGAACGAGTACGTATGTCGTCATGCGTCGACACTAGAGCCGAATCAGGGCAGAATCGGTCCTGATATGACGACCAATCGCGTTCTCGCCTTTTTGGAGCTGCTGCAGGCCAGGCCCGGGCTCACCGGTCCCGAGCTGGCCGAGCGCCTGGAGGTGGACGTGCGGAGCGTGCGCCGCTACGTGCGCAGGCTGGAGGACCTCGGCATTCCGGTGGAGGCCGAGCGGGGACGCTATGGCGGCTACCGGCTGATGCCGGGATATCGGCTGCCGCCGCTCATGCTGAGCGGCGACGAGGCCGCCGCCGTGGTGCTCGGGCTGCTCGCGGGCCGCCGCGCGGGCCTGACCGTGGGAGAGGGAGCGGCCGAGAGCGCGCTCGCGAAGATCCAACGGGTGCTGCCCGACGCCCTGCGCGACCGGGTCGGCGCCGTCGAGGACATGGTCGGCCTGACCACCCGGTCCGCCGCGACCTCCCGGCCGAGCGGCGCCACGCTGCTGACGCTGGCCGACGCGGCCCGCCGTCGTCTGCGCGTACGGCTGGCCTACCGGTCCTACCGGGGACAGGACAGCGAGCGGGCGGTCGATCCCTACGGGCTGGTGTTCCACTCGGGCCGCTGGTATCTGACCGGCCACGACCACCGCAGGGGCGAGGTGCGGACGTTCCGGGTCGACCGGATCGGCCGTGCGGAGATGACGGAGGAGGGGTTTCCCGCCCCGGGAGAGTTCGACGCGGTCGCCCACGTCATGGAGTCGCTGGCCGGCGTGCCGTACCGGTATGAGGTCGAGGTGGTGCTCGCCACGACGATGGAGGAGGCGCGGCGGCGGATCCCGCCGACGGTGGCCGCGCTCGCTCCGGTGGACGGCGGCGTCCGGATGACCGGCCGCGCCGAACGGCTGGACGGCATGGCCCAGGTGCTGGCCGGCCTCGGCGTGCCGTTCACCGTGGTCAGGCCGCCCGAACTACGGGAGGCGGTCCGGGCGCTCGCCCGTCGCCTGCAGGAGTGGGCCGGTCAGTCCCCGAGGCGCTGACTCGTCCGGCGTACGGCCGATGTCGGACGCGGCGGCGCCGAGGGGGCCCGGCCGTTCCCCGGCGTCGTGCTCGCCGGTCCCGGCCGGCCCCTGCGCGAGCGGGTCGCCGGGCGGGAGACCGCGCCGCCGGGCCACCAGGCCGGACAGCAGGTCCTCCCACCGGGCGCCGATGACGTCGAGGTCGTAACGGGCGGCCGTCTTCAGCGCGTTGGCGCCCATCTCGCGGCGCAGGTCCTCGTCCTCGATGAGCGCGCAGATGGCGTCGGCCATCGCGTGGATCTTCTCCGGCTTCACCAGCAGCCCATCGTGGCCGTGGGTGATCATCTCCTTGGGGCCGGTCGGGCAGTCGTAGCTGACGACCGGGACGCCCTTGCTCATCGCCTCCAGGATGACCATCGGCATGCCCTCGTGGCGGGAGCTCAGCACGAACATCGAGGCGTCCGCGAGGACGGCGCCGACGTCCTCGGCCGGGCCTTCGAGGAACACCCGCTCGGAGAGCCCGCGCTTGTCGATCGACGCCTGGAGCTTCTCCTGCCGGGGGCCGCCGCCGTAGATCCGCAGCGTCCAGTCCGGATGCCGCGCCGCCACGTGCGCCCACGCGCGGATGAGCAGGTCGTAGCCCTTGCCCCAGGTCAGGCGGCCCACGGTGACGACGGTCTTCGCGGTGAGCGGCGAGACGCCGCCGTTCAGGCGGGGCGTCGCGTTGGGCACCTGCGCCAGCACGGCGGGGAGGTCCTTGCGCGCCTTCCCGAAGGAGCGCTCATAGGTGCGCAGGTCGGCCTGGGTGAGGGTGACGACCGCGTCGTGCCTGCCGTACCTGCGGATGATCTGCTTGCGCACCAGCGGCTGGTGCGAGGACAGGTTCCCGTGCTCCTGGGCCACCGTGATGATCTCCGGGGGAGCGAAGCGCGCGGCGATCAAATTCAGGCCGGGCCGGGTCCCGATGAGGATGCCCCGGCGGCGGGAGCGGATGTAGCGGACCAGCTTGAGATCGGTGCGCAGGGTGAACCAGTGGTAGGCCGCCTCGTCCTTCGGCACCAGCCTGCTCGGGAACCGCGACAGCAGGCCCTTGCGGCGGGGCAGCCGGTCGTCGAGGTAGCGGACGCGCACTCCGGGGGGCACGGGGAGGAAGGGCTCCTCGCGTTCCCGCACGACGCTCACGATCTCCACGTCGTGGGTGCGCGCCAGATATCCGGCGAGGTTGAAGACCGTCCGGATCGTGCCCCCCATGCCGTTGGCGTGCAGCAGCAGGATGCGGATCTCGCGACCGTCGGGCGGCGGCGCCGACCTGGCACGCTGGCGGTCACGGGCCTCCAGCGCCCGTACGACCACCCTGGCCGCTTTCCTTGCCACCCTGCGGTGAAGAGAAGCCACAGTCACGCCCCGTTTCGCGTCAGATGAAGATCCCCTTTCCCTATGACGTAACCGGCAGTTGTTCCGTTGTTGTGAACTAGGTCACATCGTGCCTGGAAAGCCGATATATGGTCGTCCGTTTGCTGGGGGCGTCCTCCAGGAAGACCGGCACCTGGTGCACCGCGACCTGCTCGAACACGCCTTCAGGGAGATAGGAGCAGGCGCGGTCGGGCACTCCGATAAGGACATCGCCGCCTGCTCGGGACAGGAACGGGGTGACCCGCCGGGCCAGCGGCTCCTCGTAGTAGACGTCCCCGGCCAGCACGACCTGCTGGGACGGAGTTCCGTCGAGCAGGTCGCCTTCGGCGACCCGCACCGCGACGCCGTTGGCGCGGGCGTTCACGCGGACGGCCGCCAGCGCGTACGGGTCGACGTCGTTGGCGACGACCAGGGCGGCGCCGGCCAGCGCCGCGGCGACCGCGACCAGCCCCGAGCCCGTGGCGAGGTCGAGGACGGTGCGGCCCCGCACGATCTCGGGGTGGTCGAGCACGTGCCGGGCCAGCGCCTGCCCGCCGGCCCAGGGGCAGGCCCAGAAGGGCAGCCGCCCGGCACGCTCCCACAGCTCGTACACGCGGTCGTCCCCGCCCGCGTCCGGCACGGCACCCGGAGCGGCGGCCGGCGTGATCAGGCGCAGCCGTATCTCCGGCACGTACGGCACGACCGCGAGCCTGGTGTGCGCGCGGACGAAGTCCTCGGCGTCGTCCTCCACGGCCGCCGATCGTAGCCGCACGGACACGGGTCCGGGCTACGAGTCCGCGAGGAGGATCGGAACGGCCGGCAGCGACGAAACCGCGTCTCCGCGCCGGAAAGGGGCGTGCGTCATACCGTACGGCTCGCTCGTGGTCCGTCCAGCCTCCATGAGACGATCTTGGTGGGCGTGATCCTGATGATCTCTCGGGACAGGCCGGGCAGGGGTGGCTCCTGATCCGTCAGCGCCACCGCCGTGCCCCGGATCTCGATGCCCCGGGGCACCCACGGATCGGCCGTCGCCTAATCGAGTTCGGCCTGGGTGAAGATCATAGATGTCATTCCTTCCGTTGCTCCTGTCGTGACGGTCGCGACCAGCTTGCCCTCCGGCTGCCGAGGCCGATCGGCGTAGGCCGGGGTCCTCACATCTGGATGTCGTCGGCGACAGTGGAGGCCGGGGTGTTGAGGATGCCGTCGAACGCGTCGAGGACGGGGGTGTGCACGTAGGCGCTCTGTATCCGGATGCGGTCGGGGCCGGGGATCTCGTGGCCCGCCCGGCGGAGATCGGCGATGCTGAGCCCCAGACCGGCGTCGGCGAAGGCGGCTTCGACGCTTCCGGGCTCAGGCGGCTCCAGGGCGGTGTTGTCGACGGCGAAACCGAAGCGGGCGTTCTCGTCGGGACGCATGTCGGCGGTGTACCCGGTGATGCTGGTCAGGGCGAGGGCGACGTAGTCATCGCCCAGGGAGTTGTGCAGATGCTGTCCCATCGGGAGCCCCGTGAGGTGTCCGTCGAAGGAGATCGGCGTTTTCTGGATGTGGGCGTTGTGGGCCGCCAGCACGATGCGGGTTCCGGGGCCGAGGCGCTCCAGGTGCCACAGGACCGACCCGGCCATGTAGGCGTCCCGGGCCGAGGCGTCGGCGGTCAGGCCGCTTCCGGCGTACAGGTCGGCCATGGCGCGGAAGGTGTAGTCGCCCTGGCAGGCGCCTTCCAGGCGGCGCAAAGCGATGTCATAGCCGCGCTGGTCTGAGCGGGAGACGTACAGCGGTTCGACGGCGCGGAACCGGATGAGCAGGCGCATCAGGATCGCGCTGAGGGCGTCCTGTTCGGCGCTGGTCAGGCGGGTCCACGCGGGCGCGGCTGCGGCCGCGGAGGCACCGGCGAACGATCCGGCGATCCGCATCGCCGTCTGGACCGCCGGTAGGGCTTCGGGGTCGACCTGGCGGAGGTAGTCGGCGACCGGGGCCAGGGCGGGAAGCAAGGACCCACCGGCCGCCGGGATGTCGATCCCGGCGAAACGCACCGGCACCGCGGCTGTGGCGTTGTGTCGGCGGATCCAGCGCAGTGGCTCGTCGACTCCCACCGGGATCGCCATGGCGAGATGGGCCGACAGATCATGGTCCGTGCCCTCCCCCTGAGCCCAGGCGTCGAGGGGGAAGCCTTCGCTGAAGCCGTACTCGAAGGCCAGGACGGTGAAGCCGCAGCGTTCGACCAGGAACCGCAGGATTCGCCGGCGCATGAGAGAGAACTCCGTGATGAAGTGGGAGTTCTCGCCGATCGCGACGACGCGCGCGTTGCCGACTATGTCGCGCAACGGCTCCAGATCATCGAGTGGCGCCGCCGAATCGAGGTGGGTGAGCGGAACGGCATGGCGGCGAAGCCAGCCGGCGAACGGGTTGTGGTGGGACGAAGCGGGCATGCTGATGGCTCGATTCCGAAGTGCTGGAACTCTGACGTGCTGAAACGTGAGTGGATCATCGGTGCGGGGGCGCCGACGCCGCGGTCTCCAGGTCGTCGATGCTTCCGGACATGATCGTGCGGAGGTATTCGGTGATGTGCTGGAGCGGCCAGTCCCACCAGGCCACCGCGAGGAGACGCTCGATGTCCGCGTCGCTGTAGCGGCGGCGGATGAGCCGGGCGGGGTTGCCGCCCACGATGCCGTAGTCGGGGACGTCGTCGACGACGACGGATCCGGAGGCGACGATCGCTCCGTGACCGATGCGTACGCCGGGCATCACCATGGACCGGTATCCGAGCCAGACGTCGTTGCCGACCACGGTGTCGCCCCGTGCGGGCAGGCCGGTGACGAGGTCGAAGTGCTCCGTCCAGGAGCCGCCCATGATCGGGAAGGGGAACGTCGAGGGGCCGTCCATGCGATGGTTGGCGCCGTTCATGATGAACCGCACGCCCTCGCCCAGCGCGCAGAACTTCCCGATGACCAGTTTCTCCGGCCCGTAGTGGTACAGCACGTTGCGGGTCTCGAAGGCGGTCGGCTCGTCCGGGTCGTCGTAGTAGGAGAACTCGCCGACCTCGATCAGCGGTGAGGTGATCAGCGGTTTGAGCAGCACCACCCGCGGCTGCTCGGGCATCGGATGCAGCACGGTCGGGTCGGCGGGCACGGTCGGCATCACCGGTCGTTTCCTTTCAAGGGGGTGTTCGCGGGCCTGGGCGCGTCAGGCGTTGAGGACCTCTGACGGCTCGCCGAGCTTGCGCGCCAGGGCGAGAGACTGCGCAGTCCACAGGAGCCGGCCGACCGGCGCCGAGAGCCGGGCGGCAGGCGCGGCGGGATGTCTTGCCGAGTTCGTTCTCACGGGCGATCCCGACCCGCGATGAGCGAACAGGTCACCGAGTCACGGGCGAGCCTGCGGGCGAAGGACGTGGCGACGGCAAGAGCGGTGATCTGTGCGGGCATTCGGGCGCTCGGAAGCACTCGGGGACAGGGCGGCCGTCAGAGGCCGCACGGCCGGGCGAGCGCTTCGGGAGAGCATCGACGACTCCATTATTGCGACAGTTGATGCATTAAGATACTGCCACGACGCCGTCCCACCGAGCAACCGGACCGCCAGCGATGACTCCTTCAGCGCCACAACCCGAGGGTTCCGGCCCCGTGCCGCCGTCCAGGCGCCGCCCCGGCGGCCGTACCGCCCGTATCCGCAGGCAGGTGCTCGACGCGGTCCTCGCGGAGCTCGGGGAACGCGGTTATGACGGGCTCAGCATGGACGCCGTCGCCGCCCGCGCGGGTGTGCACCGTGCGACGGTGTACCGGCGCTGGGGAGATGTCGGAGGGCTGCTCGCCGACGTCCTGGACGCGGCCAGTGACGACGCCTGGCAACCCCCGGACACCGGCTCCCTGGAGGGCGACCTGGCGGCGCTGAACCGTGAGATCCAGGACGCGCTGACCGCACAGCCGCCGATCGTGTCGGCCCTGATCGCCGCCTCGTTCCGCTCCGACAAGGCCGAGCACGCCCAACGGCGGCTCTGGGAGGACCGCTACGTCCGCTGCGAGATCATCGTCGACCGGGCCATCCGGCGCGCCGAACTCCCCCCGCACACCGACGCCCGGCCACTGCTCATCGCCGCCACCGCACCCGTGTACCACCACCTGGTGCTTCTCCGCACACCACCCGACCCCGGCCTGCCCGGCCAGGCGGCCAGAACCGCCGCCCTCGCCGCAGCCGCCGGCGCCTTCACCGCGCCCTCGCCGGCCGGCGGCACCTGACGGGCCCGGCCAGGGCCGCCCCCGCCGATCCGGGTACGTGACGTGTGGCGGTCCGCGCGGCCGGTTGCACGGGAATCCTGCGGATGGAAGGCCGCTACCTAAAGGAGCGTGAGCTGTTCGGGCGTCGCGGCCGGTGCGGGCGGGGGGACCGGCCGCTCGCCGGGCCGCTGCCCAACACCGGCGCCGCGCGCCTCTGCTGCTCGATCGCCGCGCGCTCCTGCTGCTTCGCCCCCGCGCGGGGCCGACCGGCCGATGCCGTGCTCGCGGGCGAGCGTGCGCACGGCCTGGCTGATCCGTTCCTGGTATGCCTTGGGGGCGTAGGCGCCCCGGCCGTACAGCTCCAGATAGCGGGGGACGAGCCGGGGATGCTCGCGCGACAGCCAGGCCATGAACCACTCGCGCGCGCCCGGCCGCAGGTGGAGCACGATCGGTGTGACGTGCGTCGCGCCGGTCTCGGCGATGCGGCGCACGGTGGTCTCCAGCGCCCGCGGGGAGTCGCAGAGATAGGGGAGGATCGGCGCCATGAGCACGCCGCACGGGATGCCGTGCTCGTTCAGCGTGGCGCACACCTCCAGCCGCTTGCGCGGTGACGGGGTGCCGGGCTCGACGGCCCGCCACAGCGACTCGTCCGTGAATCCGACCGAAACGGCGGTGCTGACGTCGGTCACCTCGGCCGCCTCGGCGAGCAGGTCGAGGTCGCGCAGGATCAGCGAGCCCTTGGTGAGGATCGAGAACGGGTTGCGGGCGTCCCGCAGGGCCGCGAGGATGCCCGGCATCAGCTGGTAGCGGCCCTCGGCCCGCTGGTAGCAGTCGACGTTGGTCCCCATCGCGATGGGGTGCCCGCCCCATCGAGGCGCCGCCAGCTCCCTGCGTACGAGGTCGGGGGCGTTGACCTTCACGATGATCTTCGAGTCGAAGTCGCGGCCGGAGTCCAGGTCGAGGTATTCGTGCGTCCTGCGGGCGAAGCAGTACGTGCACGCATGGGTGCAGCCCCGGTAGGGATTGATCGTCCATTCGAACGGGACCCGGCTGGCCGAGGGGACCCGATTGATGATCGACCGCGCGTGGATCTCGTAGAACGTCACGCCCCGGAACTCCGGGGTGTCGAAGGTCCGCGTCACGGCCGACCGGGCGAACAGGGGCGTCGTCTCGCCCCGCCCGCCGTCTTGCCCGCCGTCCCCTGTGTCCATGCCCACGTCGAGGCGCAGCCCGTCCCACCGCACTCTCTGATTAGAACAGAGGTTCGATGGAGATCGCAACGTGCAACGCGTCGTAAATCGCGGCCCTGGAAACGGCTAACGATCTTCATCGTTGGGCAGAACGTCGGCACATACCTTGCGTTCTGGGAGTGTTGCGCGATGGCCTGGTCGCAGGACGAAGAGCGGATGCTGGCGATGATCGAGCGGCACCTCACCGACGAGGACCCGAAGCTTGCGGCCAGGCTCGAGTCGTTCAACCACCGTGCGGGGCGCGGGCGGCAGGGGCGGGGTGCGGGCCGTCGCCGGCCGGGCCGCTCCACCGTGATCATCGCGGTGAGCTGGCTGCTCATCGCCACGTTGATCGCGACCTTGCTGGTCATGGCCCTGCGGCACGACGCCGCGGCTCTCCCGGTGTAGCCGCGTTCAGGACCTCGCCGACCAGGCCGGTGCCGAGCCCGTCATGAGCCGGCGCTGCCGGGTTCTGTCCGGACGGAGGGCGCGGTCTCGCCCAGCCGCTCGGCGAGGAAGCGCCGTTCCGGCTCGGTCTGCGCGAGGTCGAGCGCCCGGCGGTAGGCGTGGTGAGCCTCGGCGGCGCGGCCGGCGCGACGCAGGAACTCTGCGCGGGTGGCGTGGAAGTACCGGTAGTGGCCGAGGTCGAGGCGGTCGAGGATGGCCAGGCCGGCTTCGGGCCCGTCGATCTCGGCCACGGCGATGGCCCGGTTCATTTCGACGATCGAAGAACGGGTCTGCCGGGCGAGCGTCTGGTACAGCGCGGCGATCTGCCGCCAGTCGCGGGGCTCATGCAGGTGCAGGTCGGCGATGGCCGCTTGGACCAGGTAGGGCCCGGGGCGGCCTCGTGCCATGGCCCGCCGCAACAGCGCCAGGCCCTCGTCGATCTGCCGCGTGTCCCACAGAGTACGGTCCTGGTCGTCGAGGGGGACGATCCGCCCGTCGCGCAGGCGGGCCGCTTTGCGCGCGTCGTGCAGCAGCATCAGCGCCAGCAGCGCGAGTACTTCAGGTTCGTCAGGCATCAGGCCGGCGAGCGCCCGGCCGAGGTGGATCGCTTCCGCGGTAAGGTCGACGCGGCCGCCGCCCCAGCCCTGGTTGAAGATCAGATAGACCACGGCGAGGACGGCCGCCAGCCGGTCGGGCAACTGGTGATCGGGCGGCACGGCGAACCGGATGCCCGCGTCGCGGATCTTGTGTTTGGCCCTGGTCAGCCGCTTGCTCATGGTCTCGAATGGGACGAGGAACGCCAGCGCGATCTCGTCGGTGGACAGGCCGCCGAGGGTGCGCAGGGTGAGCGCCACCTGCGCCTCGAGGGCGAGCGCCGGGTGACAGCAGGTGAAGATCAGCTCCAGTCGCTCGTCCGGGATGGCGGCGTCATCCATGGGTGCCTCCGGTGGCTGTGACCCCGTCTCGATGTCGCGGGTGAGCAACTTCGTCTTGTCGGCCAGGACCTGCCGGCGGCGCAGGTGGTCGATGGCGCGGTTGCGCGCGGTGGTGATGAGCCAGCCGGTGGGGTTGGCCGGTTCCCCGTCGCGTGGCCAGCGTTCGGCGGCGACGGCGAACGCTTCGGCGGCCGCGTCCTCGGCCAGTTCTATGTCGCCGAGGATCCCGACCAGTGTGGCCAGCACGCGACCCCACTGGTCGCGGAAGACGGCGTCAAGCGCCACGGAGGCGTCCGCCGAGGATGGGCCGCACCTCGATCGCGGTGCCGGGTCTGGTCACCTGGAGCAGTTCCGCAGCGGTGGCGAGTGCCCCGTCGAGATCGTCGGCCTCGATCAGGATCAGGCCGGCGAGATACTCCTTGCTGTCGATGAACGGCCCGTCGGTCAGCAGCATCCGCCCTTCTTCGTTGCGCAGCGTGGTCGCCGACTCCTCCGCGTGGAGCCGTGCCCAGCCGGTGACGTCCGGCCGGTCGAGCAGGGGGGCGAGAGCGTCCGGTATCGGGCGCGTCGCCCGGTCCGTGTCCTCCGCCGGGCTGTAGGCCAGCAACGCGTACTGCATGAGTCCTCCGGTCACGGGTCGGTGCCGCGTCAAGTATGAGACGAACGGCGTCGCCGCGGACGGACAGCGATTGCCGGGTGTTTTTTTCCAGCGGCGGTGTCCGTCCGGCGCGTGCCCGTTCGTCACTGCTGCGGATCCGCCGACAGGGGGCGGCGGGGGCGCTGGAGGAGCCGATGACGAACACCGGATTTCCGTCCGCCGATACCCCTGCCCGGCCGCCGGAGACGGAGGATCCCTGATTCCCGCGGCATCTCAGCGAATAAGGAGTATCGATGACCACCGAACCCATGCCCGGCCTGGACACCGCTCGGCTCGAGCGCACCTACGACGCTCCGGCGGAGCTCGTCTGGGAGCTGTTGACCACCGCCGCCGGCCTCGAGGAGTGGTGGGTGCCCGACGGTTTCGAGATCCGGGTGAGCGAGCTCGAACTCAGGCCCGGCGGTCAGCTGCGGTACAGCATGACCGCGACCGCGCCGGAACAGGTCGCGTTCATGCGGAACACCGGCAATCCACTCTCGACCGAGTTCCGCAAGACGTTCACCGAGGTCGCACCGGCGGCCCGCCTCGCCTACCTGTCGCTGATCGACTTCGTGTCCGGCCACGAGCCGTACGAGCACCTGACGACCATCGACATCGAGCCCGCAGGTGACCGCACGAACCTGGTCATGACGCTCGATCCCCTGCACGACGAAACCTGGACGCAGCAGCACCGCGCCCATCGCGGCAACGAGCTCGACAATCTCGCGGCGTTGATCAGGCGACGCACCAGGTGACCGCACATGCCTGAGCCCGCCTCGGCGGGGCCGGCCCGGATGCCAGGGGTGCGGGGGCTCGGCGGTGAAGACGTCGCCCGGAGCGGGAGGCCCGTCCGGTACGGCGGGCGCGGTCGCCCATCGCGTTCCCGACGTCAGGACAGGGACTTGAGGAAGTGCGCGGCGACGGGGGCGGCCACCTCGCCGCCCATGCCGCCGGCCTCCACGACGACCGCGAAGGCCAGGTCGCCGCGGAAGCCCATGAACCAGGCGTGCGAGTCGAGTTCGGGCCCGGTGCCGAACTCGGCGGTCCCGGTCTTGCCCGCCGTACCCGCGGGCAGTCCGGCGGCGTGGGCGGTGCCCTTGGTGACGACCGCCCGCATCATCGACCGCAGGTTCGTGACGACCTCCTCCGGCAGCTTCTTGGGAGCGGTCTTCTGCTCCAGCGAGGGCACCAGCGTGGGCGGCCGCCAGGAGCCGTCGGCCACCGCCGCGGCCACGGTCGCGATCACCAGCGGGCTGGCGGTGATCCTGGCCTGCCCGAACGACTCCGCGGCGAGTTCGGCGTCGCTGGTGGCCTTCGGCATGCTGCCGGGGGTCGCCGGGACGCCGATGCGCAGCGGCTGGTTGAAGCCCAGGTCCGTCGCCAGGTCGTACAGCTTGCGCGCGCCCAGCTTCTGGGCCGCGAGCGGGGCGAACGTCGTGTTGCACGAGTGGGCGTAGGAGTCGAGGAACGACAGCGACCCGAACGCCTCGTGGTCGGAGTTGCGGATCTTCAGTCCGCCGACGACCGCCTCCTTGGGACAGGTCACCCGGCTCGACGGGGTCAGTCCCTCGGCCAGCAGCCCGGCCGCCGTGACCGTCTTGAACGTGGATCCGGGAGCGTACTTGCCGTCCAGCGCCCGGTTGAACCCGCCCCTGTTGTTCACGACGGCGAGGATCTCGCCCGTCGAAGGCTTGACGGCGACGAGCGAGGCGATTTTGTTCAGGTCGCGCACCGCGTCGGCGGCGGCCTTCTGCACCTTCAGGTCGAGACTGGTCCGCAGGTCCTTGCCGGGGGAGCCCTTGACGGTGTGCAGGGTCTTCCGGCTCTCGCCCACCACCTGGATCTCGGTGGTGGGAGTGCCGGCGAGCTGCTTCTGGAACGTCTCCTGCAGGCCGCCGCGGCCCACGGCGTCGCCCTTCTTGTAGGCGGTGCCCAGCTTCTCGACGTCCTCGTCCTTGGCCTTGTCCAGGAAGCCGACGAGTTGCTGCACCGAGCCGCCCACGTCGCCGCCGTCGATGCGGTCGCCGTTGGCGTCGGTGACGGCCCCCCGCTGCGGCCACGACGTCTTCAGCGCCAGGTGGTTGGTCCCGTCGAGCGCGGGGTGGACCGCGGACGGCGACCAGTCGACCTTCCAGTAGTGGTCCTTGACCACGAGCTTGAGCGAGCCCTTGTAGGTCCAGTCGCCGACGTTCTTCACGGTGGCGGTGGCGGTGTAGGAGGCGGTCGCCCGGTCGTCCTTCGCCGCGCCGGCCCGTACGTCGCGGACGGCGACCTTCGTGACCGCGAGGTTCTTGGTGAGCTCGGCGTACGCCGCGTCGAAGCCGGCGGCGGGTGAGGCGAGCTCGGCCTTCATCGCCGCGAGGTCGCCCCTCGACCAGGCGGCGGTGAACCGGGCCGCGGTCTCCTGCGGCGTGCCGCGCGTGTGCAGCACGTAGTAGGCGCCACCGGCGGCCGCCCCCGCCAGCACGACGGCCACGACGGCCGAGATCGCGATAGTACGTCCTCGTGGCACGCGCACCCCCAACGACGGCCCTGTGGTCGGGACCAGAGCCTAGCGGGGCCAAATCGTTATTTACACTCCTGCTTCTCCGGCGCCCTTGACGCTGGCGCCGTACCGGGGGACGTACTCCTGGCCGGACAGGCGCTGGATCGCGGCCATGACCTCGTCGGTCACCCGCCGCCGGTCCCGGGCGCTGCCCGGGTCGCCGGTGAAGGTCATCGGCTCGCCGAACCGCACGCCGATGCCGTGCAAACGCGGCACCGAGGTGCCGGGCGGCAGCACCTTCTCGGTGCCGAGCATGGCGACGGGCACGACCGGGGCGCCGGTGGTCAGCGTGAGCCAGGCCACGCCCACCTTCCCCCGGTACAGGCGTCCGTCGGGGGAGCGGGTGCCCTCGGGGTAGATGCCGAACAGCTCGCCCGCCTTCAGCACCTCCACCGCGGCGTCGAGCATGTCCTGGGCGGCGGAGACGTTCTCCCGGTCGATCTCCATCGCGCCCATCGCGCGCATCCAGGCCGCGACGAGGGGGTTGCCGGTGAAGTACTCCTTCTTCGCCACGAACCGCACCATGCGCGGCACCACGGCCGGCATGAAGAACGAGTCGAGCACGGACAGGTGGTTGGAGGCGAGGATCGCGGGCCCGTGCGCGGGGACGTGCTCACGTCCTTCCATCCGCGGCCGCCACAGCGCGTGCATGACGGGAACGCTGACGAACTTCAGGGCGGGGTAGAGCACGGCCTCTCCTTCTCCGGTCCGACGGACATACCCTAGGCCGCCCGGACCCCCGTTCAGGTGTACGACCCCTGCAACACACTCCCTCATGTTTTGTTCGGCTTCACCAACACTTCTCTGTACCTACTAGTATGTACGGCATGAGCGCACCGGACCGCCTGATCGAGAGCACCCGCGAACTGCTGTGGGAGCGCGGCTACGTCGGGACCAGCCCGCGGGCCATCCAGCAGCGGGCGGGAGCCGGGCAGGGCAGCATGTATCACCACTTCTCCGGCAAGCCTGACCTCGCACTGGCCGCGATCGGCCGTACGGCGGAGGAGATGCGCGCCGGGGTCCAGGAGATCCTGGACGGCCCGGGCACGGCCCTCGAGCGCGTGTCGGCCTACCTGCGGCGCGAGCGGGAGGTGCTGCGGGGCTGCCCGATCGGCCGGCTCACCCAGGACCCCGACGTCATGGCCGATCCGGCGCTGCGGCGGCCGGTGGAGGAGACGTTCGCGTGGCTGCGCGACCGGCTCGCGGCGGTGCTGGCCGAGGGACGCGACCGGGGCGAACTCGGCGCCGGTTTCGATCCCGGAGCGACCGCCGCGACGGTCGTGGCGGTGCTGCAGGGCGGCTACGTCCTGGCCCGCGCGGCCGGCTCGCATGAGCCGTTCCACCAGGCCGTCGACGGCGTGCTCGCCCTGCTGTCCCGCCTCTGAGCGTCCGAGGAGACCCCGCCGTGTACGCGATGCAGTACGAGATCACCCTGCCCGCCGACTACGACATGTCGATCATCCGGGATCGGGTGGCCACCCGCGGCCACGCCCTCGACGACCGGGCCGGGCTCGGCCTCAAGGCCTACCTGATCCGAGAGCGGGGCGGCGCCGGGTCGCCGGTCAACCAGTACGCGCCGTTCTACCTCTGGCACGACGCCGGGAGGATGGGTGAGTTCCTGGCCGGCGGGGGCGGCTTCCAGGGGATCGTCGGCGACTTCGGCCGGCCGGTCGTCCAGCACTGGACGGGCCTGGCCGTCGAGGCCGGCCCGGCCGGAGGCACGGCGCCCCTCGCGGCGTCGCGCCGGCTGACGCCGATGCCCGCCTCGGCCGACCCGGCGGAGCAGGTGGCCGGAGCCCTCGCCGAACTGCGTGACCTGAGCGGCGCCGAGGGCCTGCACACCGCCGCACTCGCCGTGGACCCGCATCACTGGCGGCTGGTGACCTTCGCGCTGTGGGAGCGGGAGGTGCCCGCCGCCGCGCACGCCGGCGCGGAACGCTACGAGGTGCTGCACCTGTCCGCGCCCGGCCTGGGGAGCCTGCCCCGGGGCCGGGCCTGGTGAGCAGGGCGGGAAAAGAACGACGCCCCGCGAGAACGAGTCTCGCGGGGCGCCCACGTCGAGGGCCGATGTGGCGGTCGCCTCCTCGGCGAGATGCACAACACGGCTCCAGCCGAACGGTATTCCGTGAAGGCGGTGATTGCGGCCCGGGGGACACAAACCACATCGGCCATGAATGACTTTAGCCGACTTCCGCCCCTGCTTTCTCCCGCCCCCCGCATCGGGGTCCGTCATCAGCGCCCCAAGAAGCCTGCGTGCACTATCGTCGGCAGGTGGCGAATTCGATCAAAACAGAACGGCTCGTGCTGCGGCGCTGGCGCGAGGAGGACAAGGAGCCCTTCGCCGCTTTGAACGCCGATCCGGTCGTCATGGAGCACTTCCCGGCCACGCTCTCCCGGGAGGAGAGCGACGCGCTGGTCGAGCGCATCGAGGCCGGTTTCGACGAGCGCGGGTTCGGCTGGTGGGCGGTCGAGGCGGACGGGGAGTTCATCGGCTTCACCGGATTGCAGGTCCCGAGGTTCACCGCCCACTTCACGCCGTGTGTGGAGATCGGCTGGCGGCTCGCCCGCTCCGCCTGGGGGCGCGGGTACGCCACGGAGGCGGCGCGGGCGTCGCTGGAGGACGGGTTCGGCCGGGTCGGCCTGACCGAGGTCGTCTCGTTCACGGCGGTGCCGAACGTCCGCTCGCAGGCGGTCATGCGACGGCTCGGGATGACCCACGACCCGGCCGGGGACTTCGACCACCCGGTGCTTCCCGAGGGGCACCCGCTGCGCCGCCACGTGCTGTACCGGATCCGGAGGCAGGGGTGAGCGGCATGCGGTTGCTGGTGCTGGGCGGCACGACGTTCGTCGGCCGGTGGGTGGTCACGGCCGCCGTGGAGCGAGGCTGGCACGTCACCACGTTCACCCGCGGGCTCGCGGGATGGGCCCACCCCGGGGCCGAGGCGGTGACCGGTGACCGGCTCCGTCCGGCCGACCTGGCCCCGCTCGCCGAGGGCCGCTGGGACGCCGTGGTGGACACCTGGGCCGGCGCGCCCCGGGTCGTGCGCGACAGCGCCCGCGCGCTGGCGGGGTGCGCGGACAGGTATGTGTACGTCTCCAGCAGGGCGGTGTACGCGCCCCCGACGCCGGCCGGCCTGAACGAGGACTGGCACACGGTCGAGGCGTCGGCGGACGCCGGGGACACCGACTACGCCCCCAACAAGCGCGGCGGCGAGATCGCCGTGGAGGAGGCCTTCGGCGACCGCGCCGTACTGGCCCGGGCCGGGCTGATCCTCGGGCCGTACGAGCTTCCGGGGCAGCTGCCGCACTGGCTGCTGCGGGCCGCGCGGGGCGGGGAGATGCTCGCCCCCGGCCCGGCCGACCAGCCGTTCCGCTACGTGGACGTACGGGACCTCGCGGCCTGGATCCTCGACGCGACCGAGGGCGGCGTGCCCGGCCCGGTCAACCTGGTCAACCCGGAGGGGCACGCGACGACCCGCGACCTGTTGGAGTCCGCGGTCGCCGTCACCGGCGGGCTGACGGAGCTGGTCTGGGTCGAGCCCGAGGCGATCGAGGCCGCCGGGATCGACCGGTGGGCGGCGCTGCCGGGATGGATCCCGCCCGGTCCCGCGCTGGCCGGGCTGATCCGGACCGACGTCGGCCGGGCCCTGGCGACCGGGCTGCGGTGCCGTCCGGTGGTGGAGACCGTCGCGGACACGTGGGCGTGGCTGACCGGGTCCGGCGAGATCCCCTCGTTCCCGCCCGGGCTCGACCCCGCCGAGGAGCGTGCCGTGATCGACGCCTGGCGGCGGTCGGCGCCCCCGACGCCATGACGGACGACCTGCGCGAGGCGGCGCGACGGGCCGCGGACGCCGCGGCGGGCCATCTGGCCGCGGTTCCCGGCGGGCCGGTGTGGCGGCCGGTGGCCGGCCCGGACCTGGAATGGCTGACGCGGCAGCCGCTGCCCGCCGCGGGGCGCCCGCTCGCGGAACTGCTGGGCGACGTGGACCGGCACGTGCTGCCCTACCCGATGGGCAACGGGCACCCCCGGTTCTTCGGCTGGGTCAACTCCCCGCCCTCGGCGGCGGGCGTCGTGGTCGCCCCGTTGGCCGCGGCGATGAACCCGAGCTGCGCCGGGGGCGAGCATGCGGGCGTCCTGCTGGAGCGCACCGCCGTCCGGTGGCTGGCGGAGCTGGCGGGCTTCCCCCACCGGCCGGGCGCGGGCCTGCTGACCAGCGGAGCGTCCATGGCCACCGTCGTCGCGCTCGCCGCGGCGCGGCAGCGCGCCGTCCCGGACGTCCGGGAGACGGGCCTGTACGGGCAGCCTCCGCTGGCCCTCTATCTGCCGGAGGAGGGCCACAGCTGCCTGCGCAAGGCGGCCGAGCTGCTCGGCCTGGGCAGCGGGCACATCCGCACCGTCCCCGTCGACGAGGCGTTCCGCATGGACACCGCCGCGCTGCGCCGCCTCGTCGTGGCGGACCGTGAGGCGGGAGCGCGCCCGTTCTTCGTGGCGGCAAGCGCGGGGACGGTCAACACCGGGGCCGTCGATCCTCTGGAGGACGTCGCCGAGGTCGCGCGCGAGCACGGGCTGTGGTTCCACGTCGACGGCGCCTACGGCGCGCTCGGCGTGCTCGCGGACGAGTGCCGCCCCGCGTACGCCGGACTGGAGCTGGCGGACTCCCTCGCGCTGGACCCGCACAAGTGGCTCGGCGTCCCGGTCGACTGCGGATGCGTCCTGTTCCGCGACGCCTCCGGCCCGCGCGCGGCGTTCAGCCTCGTCCCGCCGTACCTGCGGGACGACGACGCCGGTGAGCTGGGGTGGTTCTCCGAGTACGGGCCGGAGCAGACCCGGCCGTTCCGCGCGCTGCGCGTGTGGGCCACGATCGCGCACCTGGGCCGTGACGGCGTCGCCGGACTGGTGCGGCACACCACCCGGCTGGCGCGCGTTCTGGCCGCGATGATCGAGGACGCCGCCGACTTCGACCTGCTCGCCCCGGTCGTCACCTCGGTCGTCGCGTTCCGGCACCGGCCCGCAGGCCTCGACACCGCCGAGGTGGAGAGCCTGAACGAGGCGATCCCCGCCGCCGTGCAGCGGCGCGGGCGCGCCTTCCTCACCGGCACCCGGCTGCGCGGCGCGGCGGCCCTGCGCGCCTGCGTGCTCCACCCGGACACGACCGAGGCCGACCTCGCGGTCCTGCTGGAGGAGATCCGGGCCGTCGTGTGACGCCTCAGGCGGCGGCCGTCAGGTCGCGGATCGCCCGCAGCACCTCCTCGGCCCGCTCGACGTGGAGGTGCTGATGGGAGGCGCCGTCGATGACGCGCTGCTCTCCCGCGGGCACCGAGCGGGCGATCGCCGCGTGCAGGGCGCGCACCCCGTCGTGCGCCTCACGCACCACCTCCTCCGGCATGAACTTCGCCCAGTAGGGGTTCGCGCCGCCCGCGGTCAGCACGATCAGCGGGACGTCGGGCAGCGGCCCGCCGCCGCGCAGCTCGCCGTAGATCTCGGTCTCGAAGTTCTCCGTCTCCGACAGGCTCGTCCGCCACGACGCCAGGTGGTGGTCGATCAGCGCCTCGCGCACCGGCGCGGGCCACCCGGCGTACAGGCGGGCGTACGCCTCGCGGGCGGCCCGGCGCTGCTCGTCGGTCAGCTCCGGCATCCGCGCCGGGTCCGGACGCATCCGCTCGGCCAGCTCGGCTGCCTGCGCCGGCATGTGGTCGAGGATGTCCTCGTGGCCGGGGTCCAGCAGGAGGAGACCGGCGACCTCGCCCGGGAAGAGCTGCGCGTACCGGCGCGCGTAGAAGGCGCCGAGGGAGTGGCCGACCAGGAGGAAAGGCCCGGGAACCGCCGCGGCCCGCAGGAGGTCGCGCAGTTCGACGGCGACCTCGGCCGCGCCGCGGGGGAGAGGCACGGACGTGCTCCAGCCCGTGCCGGCGCGGTCGTACAGCACGCTCGTGGTGAACGCGGCTGCGCCCTCCTGGACGTTGAGGAAGTCGAGGCCCACCAGGCCCGCGCCGGGCAGGAACACCACGCTCGGCCCGCCCGAGCCCGAGCGGTGCAGCATCAGCCGCCGTTCTCCGACGTCGTACAGGCGCCCCAGTGGCGGGGCCGTTGTCTCCGATGACGGTCGTCCCATGCCGTTCTCTCCCGCACTGATCGTTCGCATTTCTGCGAACGGTCGCACACATGCGATCATTCGGACCATGGACGTGATGGAGGTGCTCGCGCATCCGGTGCGGCTGCGCGTCGTGCAGGCACTCGCCGGTGGGCGGGTTCTCACGACATCGCAGCTGTGCGAGCGCATATCGGATGTGCACAAGGCGACCGTCTACCGCCACGTGAGCGCGCTCGCCGACGCCGGCGTGCTGGAGGTGGACGGCGAGCACCGCGTGCGCGGCGCGGTGGAACGGCGCTACCGGCTGCGCGAGCGCGTGGTGATCGACGCCGACACCGTGGCGGCGATGTCGCCGGAGGACCACCGGCGAACCTTCGCCACGGCGATGGCCGCGCTGATCTCCGAATTCGACGCCTATCTCGGCCTGGACGGCGCCGATCCGGTGGCCGACGAGGTGGGTTACCGGCAGCACGTGCTGTGGCTGAGCCGGGAGGAGCGCGCCGAGATGATCGAGGAATTGCGTGCGATCATCGTCGCGCGGATGAGGAACGAGCCCGCGCCGCATCGCAGGCGGCACCTGCTCAGCCCGATCCTGTTCCCGGTCGAGACGCCCCCGCCGGACGACGGGGCGTGACCGGCCTCGGGGACGTCGCGCTGCTGGCCGCCGCCGGGGTGCTCGCCGGGCTGGTCGGCACCGCGGGCGGCATCACCTCCCTCATCTCCTATCCGGCCCTGCTCGCGGCGGGCCTTCCCGCCCTCGCGGCGAACGTGGCCAACATCGTCGCGCTCGTCGCCTGCTGGCCAGGCTCGGCCCTGGCCTCGCAGCCCGAGCTGCGCGGGAAGGGGTCGTGGCTGCGGCGATGGGTGCCGCTGTCGGCGCTCGGCGGGGCGGCGGGGTCGGCGTTGCTGCTGTCCACCCCGTCCGATGTCTTCGCCCGCGTCGTGCCGTTCCTCGTGGCCGCGGGTTCGCTCGCGTTGCTCGCGCAGCCTCGGCTCGCCGTACGCCACGAGCGGCGCGGTTCACCTGACGCCGTGCTTCCGCTCGGGCTGACCGCCCTGTCGGTCTACAACGGATACTTCGGCGCGGGGTCGGGGGTGATGATCCTCGCGCTCCTCCTGGTGACCGCCGAGCCGCGGCTGCCCGCCGCCAACGCCCTGAAGAACATGCTTCTCGGCGCCGGCGCCCTGGTCTCCGCCGCCGGATTCGCCGTCTTCGGGCCCGTCGACTGGGCCGCCGTCGCCCCTCTCGCCGTGGGCCTGTTCGCCGGGTCCACGCTCGGCCCCCGGGTCACCCGGCGCCTGCCGGCCGGGCTGCTGCGCTGGCTGGTCGCCCTGATCGGCCTCGGCCTGGCGGTCCGCCTGTGGGTCGCACCCGGCGGCTGATCGCCGATTTCACGTGCGCCGCGGGTGGACCTGGTCGACTCGGGAGCCGCTGGGAATGACCGCGGGCGCGTTCAGTCCGCTGTCGCACCGGCGGGGTTCGCGTCGTCGCCGAGATACGTCCCATACCCGTCGACCACCAGCGGGCCGTCGAAGACAAGCACCTCGTTGACCAGGCCGCCCTTCTGGTTGCGGTAGTTGATGACCAGGCAATCGACGCCGATGTAGACGTTGAGGACCTCGAACCGAAGGTCGGGGATGCGCCGCAGCCCCTCCACCCAGTAGGCGCGCAGAGCCGCCTTGCCCTGGATGGTCCCATCGCCACCGACAAGCTGCGCCGCGACCGGCGAACGGAACGTCACATCCTCCGCGAAGTGAGCCAGCACCGCGTCCACGTCATGGGCGTTCCACGCCTTCACCCAGCTGTCCACGAATTCCCGCACCAGACCATGATCCATACACGCGATTATGTCACGAGCAGCCTTTCAGTTGACTCACCGATCAATTGAATATAGGTCTGAGTCCATGGAAAGTGAGACCAGGCGCCCGTATCGCATGGGTGCCCGGGCCGCGGCGGTGGAGGTCACGCGTACGCGCGTGCTTGAGGCGGCGGCCGCGCTGTGGATGCGGCATTGGTACGACGACGTCACGCTGCAGGACGTCGCCGACGAGGCGGGTGTGTCGGTGCAGACGATCGTCAACCGCTTCGGCGGCAAGGACGGGCTGGCCGACGCCGTCGCCGACCTGGTGGCGTCGCAAGCGGCGGTCACCCGTCAGGCGCCGACCGGTGATGTCGCGGAGATCGTGGCCGTGCTCTTCGAGGACTACGAGCGGCACGGCGACGCCAACGTGCTCTGGACCGCGCAGATGGACCGCGTCCCGGCGATCGCCCGGGCGGCCGCCCACGCTCGCGCACAGCATCGGGAGTGGCTGGAACGGGTCTTCGCCGACCGCCTCCCGGCCCCGGGCCCCGCCCGCGAGCACGCGCTGAACCTGCACCACGCCGCCACGGACGTCTACCTGTGGAAGCTGTGGCGGCGGGACCTCGGCCTGTCGCGTGAGGACGCCGAACGTGCCATGTGCGACCTGTTGACCGCGATCGACCCCCGAAAGAGCCACGATGCGTAGGAATTTCCTGTTCGCCACCTGGTCGGGCGGCGGAGCCGTGCCGCCCGTCCGGTCGATCGCCCGCGCGCTGCGCGAACGCGGCCACGGCGTCCGGGTGCCGGCCGACAGGTCACTGCACGAGGAAGTGGTCGCCAGCGGTGTGGAACCGGTCGCCTGGACCACGGCGCCCCAGGGCGACGCCACCGATCCGGCCAAGGACGTCATCAAGGACTTCGAGGCCCGCACGCCGCTGGGCGCGTTCGTGCGGCTGAGGGATCGCATCGTCTGCGGGCCCGCGGCCGATTACGCCCGGGACACGCTGGCCGAGTTGCGTGCCCGCCCGGCCGACGTGCTGGTCGCCGAGCACATGCTGCTCGGCGCGCTCACCGGCGGCGAGGCCGCCGGAATTCCCCTGGCCTCGCTGGTGACGACCCTTTATCCGTTCCCCACCCCGGGGGCGCCACCGCCCGGCCCGGGCCTCGCCCCCGCCTCGGGCGTGCTGGGACGCCTGCGCGATCGGGTGCTGACACAGCTGATCCTCAAACCGTGGGGGAAGGGGTTGCCGGCGCTGAACACCGCCCGCACCGCGCACGGCCTACCGCCGGTGGACTCGGTGATCGACGCGTTCGATCTCGTCGACCGGCTGCTCGTGCTGTCCCCGCGTGCGCTGGACTACCCCGGCAGGCGCTTCCCCGCTCACCTGCGGCACGTCGGCCCGCGGCTCGACGACCCGGCCTGGGCCGGGGGACTGGAGCTGCCGGAAGGTGACGCACCGCTGGTCCTGGCCGGCCTGAGCTCGTCGTTCATGAACCAGCACACGCAACTCCAGCGCATCGCCGAAGCCCTCGGCACGCTGCCGGTGCGCGGGCTGCTGACCACCGGCCCGGCCGTGGATCCCGCGACGGTCCGCGCGCCCGGCAACGTCCTGGTCACCTCGGCCGCCCCGCACAACACCGCGCTGCGCCACGCCGCGGTGACGATCACGCACGCCGGCCACGGGACGGCCGTCAAGTCCCTGGCCGCCGGGGTCCCCCTGGTCTGCGTGCCGCTCGGACGCGATCAGATCGAGGTGGCACGGCATGTCGAAGTCGCCGGCGCCGGGATCGCCGTGAGCAAGAACGCCTCCCCCCGCACGATCGCCCGGGCGGTCGACCGTGTCCTCCACGAGCCCTCCTACCAGCGCGAAGCGCGGCGCCTGGCGGCCGAGATCGCGGCCGAGACGGCCACCGACCGAGCGGTCGCCGAACTCGAGGCCCTCGCCGGACGAGCGACCGGCAGAGGCGAGGGCGCCCCCGGAGCGAGCCGGCCGAACCGTCCGGGCCATCACGGACGTTGTCGAACTGACCCCACAGGCCGCCGGCCGCATCCCATGGACCACCCCGTCCGCATCAACCCACAGGTCGTACCACTTCTGGCTGGACGGCGCGGGGCAGTGGACGAGCAAGTCCAAGCGGGTGCAGGCCGGGGATGTGTGGGCAGAGGTGACGGCCTCCCCACGGCGGCTCGTCGTCTCCCCGGAAGCGGGCCTGCCCGATGTCGTTTGCGATGGCCCGGGTACGCCGTACGACCCGCATCGCCCGCCGGAGGAGCAGGAGAGCGGCTGCGCCTATCTGCATGAGCGGTTGTCGGCCGGCCAGCCGCGCGACGCCGGGGCGCGATGTGGCGGAGGTCTGGGGGAGTGGGAGGCCCGCTGGCCCCGATCAGCCGGTCCACCTCCTATGCCCTGCCCGTGGCCGAGGCGCAGGCCCTGGTCGCGGACTGACTTTTAAGAAGTTCGCTTCCGGATGGTGCGCACGTGGACGTGTGAGACGGTCACGGCCCTTCCCTTGCCGAGGCGGCGCCGGTCACCGATGTTCCTGCTCGTCGTGGTCTTCATCGGGGCGGGCATGCTGGCCGGGCAGTACGCCTACACCGAGCTCGACCAGCGCAGGCCGCTGCTGATGGTCGCCCGGGACGTCCCCATAGGGCAGGTGATCACCGCCGATGATCTGGCCTCGGTGCAGATCTCGGCGGACCCCCGGATTGCCACCGTCCCGGCGGAGCGGCTGGCGTCTACGGTCGGCCGGGTCGCGGCCGCCGGCCTTACGGCCGGCGCGCTCCTGGCGGAGAGCCAGACGACGGACGCGATGACGCCGGGCCCCGGCCAGCAGTTGGTGCCGCTCGCGCTCAAGCCGGGTCAGCTTCCGGCCCGGGGCCTTCATGCCGGTGACCGCGTTCTGGTCGCCGCCGAGCTGACCGATCCCGGGCAGGAGACCCGGGCCGTGACGAAGGACGTGCCCGCCGTTGTCGACCGGGTGGGGGAGCCGGACCCTGACGGCGTGCGGGTCGTCGACCTGCTGGTCGGCCCTGGGGCCGGTGGCTTCATCGCGCGTGAGGCCATGGGCGGGCACATCGCCCTCATCCTCACCTCCCGGAGGGACGGGGCGTGATCGGTCGAGGTTCCTCCGTGTGGTGGCCGCGCTGCTGCCGGTACGGCTCGCGGGTGTCGGCCGCCAGGGCTCCGTTGTCCGCTGTGCCGCTGCCGTCCTGCATGGGAGTGGGCGGATGACGCTGATCGCGGTCGCGTCTCCCGGTGGAGCGCCCGGAGTCACCACGGTGTGCCTGGCCACCGCGTTCACCTGGCCCAACCCCGTGCTGCTCGCCGAATGCGACCCCTCCGGTGGCGGCGTGTTGCCGGGCTACTTCGCCGGACGGCAGCCATACCGGACCGGGGTGGCCGAGGTGGCCATGACGGCGGCACGCGACCTGCAGGCGGCGCGGGCGCAGTTGACCGAGGAGGCCGTCGCGCTGGACGGGGACGCCCGGCGCAGACTGCTGCTGCCGGGGGTGGCCGACCCGCGGCAGGCCCTGCAGATCAAGGACTCCTGGCCGCAGATCGCCCAGGTGCTGACCACCGCCGGGCGGGACGTCATCGCCGATGTAGGCGCGCTCGGCGTGGAGAGCGTGCCGTACGCGATCCTCACCGCGGCCGACGCCGTGGTGCTCGTGCTGCGGCCGACGGTGCGGTTCGTTGCGATGGCCGGGCCGCGGATCGAGGCCCTCAGCCGCGGCGCCCTCGCCAGCACGCCCCGCTTCCTGCTCCTGATCGGCGAAGGGCCCTACCCTGCGGCGGAGGTCAGCCAGGCGCTCGGCGGTACGCCCGTCCTGGGGACGGTGCCGATGCTGCCGAAGGCCGCGCACATCCTGTCGGACGGGGCGCCGGGGCGCACGCGATGGGCCGGCCGGCTGCAGATGTCCTCCCTGCTGCGGACGGTGGGCAACCTTGGCGCGGAACTGCGCGAGCGCCTCGACGCCGCACCCGAGGAGCAGCGGGCCGCCCCGGTTGGGGTGGTGCCGCCTGCGTCCTTCGGCGCTGGCCCCGACCTTCACCCCGGTCCTGCCGCAGGTGTTGACTCGGCGGGAGGGCTGCGATGAGCGAGCACCCGCTGTGGCTGGTCGAGGAGCTTCCCGCTGCCCCCGCCGCCCGGCCGACCGGGCCGGGGAGTCTGCCGCCGACCCCCGGCATACCCGCCCCAGTCGGCGATGGCCTCGACGACGTGGCGTTCCGTACGGCGGTCGGCGACATCAGCGCCCGCGTGGCCGATGCCCTGGAAGGGGCGGCCAGCCGGGAGGAGGCCGTCCAGCTCATCGACGCCGCAACCGCCGCCTGGGCCCGCGAGCGGCTCACCGACGGCGTGGTCATCTCACCCGGGACGCACGCCCGGTTGGTGCGCGCGGTCGAGGACGAGCGTTACGGCCTGGGCGCGCTGCAACCGCTGATCGCCGATCCGGCGGTGCAGAACATCGACATCAACGGCTGCCGCGAGGTCTGGGTCACCTACGCCGACGGGCGCAAGGTGCGCGGCCCGGCGGTCGCCGGCAGCGACGAGGAGCTCATCCAGCGGATCCGGATGTGGGGCGTCCACGGCGGTCAGACCTCCCGGGAGTTCTCCACCGTCACCCCCATGCTGAACACCGCCTTGAAGGAGCGGGTGCGGCTGTCGGCGGTCATGGCGATCACGCCGCGCCCGCACGTGTCGATCCGCTGCCACCGGCACGTCGACGTCACCCTCGCCGACCTGGTCGAGCTCGGCACCCTCGAGGCCGGGCTGGCGTCGTTCCTCGCCGCGGCCGTGCGGGCGCGCAAGGACATCCTGGTCACCGGCGGGGTCAACGCCGGCAAGACGACGATGCTGCGGGCCTTGGCCGCCGAGATCGACCCGGATGAGCGGATCGCCACGCTGGAAAGCGAATACGAGCTCTACCTGGACCAGCTGCCGCACCGGCACCGCGACGTGGTGGCCTTCGAGTCGCGCCAAGCCAACAGCGAAGGCCACGGCCAGATCACCCTCGATGCGGCGATCAAGCACTCACTGCGGATGAACCCCGTGCGGATCATCGTCGGCGAGGTCCGCGCCGACGAGGCCTGGTCGATGTTGCAGGCCATGAACTCGGGCCAGGAAGGCTCGCTGTGCACCATCCACGCCAACTCCGCCGAAGAGGTCTTCCCCCGCCTGCTCATGCTGTGCCGCTCCGGCGGCCTCACCCTCGACAGCGAAGACATCCACGGCCTGGTCGGCATGGCCGTCGACTTCGTCGTCCACCTGCGGCGCGACGTGCGCACCAACCGCCGCTACGTCACCGAGGTGCTGAAGGTGCTGCCGCCCGCCGACACACCGACGCCCGCGCGCAACCACATCTACCGCCCCGGCCCCGACGGACGGGCCGCACCGGCGACCTCACCCCAGTGCCTGGACGACCTGGTCGCCGCAGGGTTCGACCCCGCCGCATTGTGGAGGGGCCCATGACCGGGTCGCTGCTGGCGCCGCTGGCCGGCGGGCTGCTCGCGGTCGGGATCGTCTGCCTCGTGCTCGCCGTACGCGGGCGGGCCCCGGCACCGCCACGACCGGACGGCCGCCTGACCACCCTTGCCCGCGCGGCCGGGGACCCGGCGGTGCGCCGGGAGGCCGGAGCGGCGGTCCTGCTCGGCCCCACGGTGTCCCTGCTAACCGGCTGGCCCGTCGCCGGCCTCGCCGCCATCGGCGCCTGCTTCGCCGTGCCGCGCCTGGCCGGAGGCCGCGGCGCCCGCTCGCGCATCGCCCGCCTGGAAGGGCTGGAGCAGTGGACCCGCAGGCTTTCCGACCTGCTGAGTGCCGCCTCCGGGCTCGAGGACGCCCTGGCCCGCAGCGCTGAGCACCCGCCCGAGGCGATCGCCGCCGAAGTGCGCGATCTGGGCCGCAAACTCGCCGCGCGCGCGGACACCGAGCAGGCGCTGCGCGCCTTCGCCGACACTCTCGACGACGCGGTGGCCGACCTGATCGCCGCCGCTCTCATCCGCGCCGCGTCCCGGCGCGGCGCCGGCGTACGGCACGTCCTCGCCAATCTGGCGGCCATGGTCGCGGCCAACGTCGTCGCCCGGCGCGAGGTTGAAGCCGAACGCGCCCGCCACCGCGCCACCGTCCGCTGGATCATGACCTTCCTCCTCGGCTACAGCGGCTTCGCCGCCCTCAACAGGGATTATGTGGCCCCGTTCGGCACCACCGCCGGACAGGTCGCGCTCGCGGTCGTCGTCGCCTGCTACGCCGTCGGCCTGTGGTGGCTGCACTGCCTGGGCACCGCCCGCCCACCCGGCCGCTTCCTCACCGGAGGGCCGCGATGAATCTGTTCCTGTTTGCCGGGGCCCTGGTCGGGTTCGGGCTGTTCCTGCTGGTGCGCGAGCTGCGTCCGGCGCCGCCCCGGCTGGAAGAGGCGGTCGCCCGCCTGCGCGCCGACTACATCCCACCCGACACCTCCGGCGACCTGGCTTATCGGCTCGGCCGCCTCATGGCCACCCGCCTGGGGTCGCTGCCGTGCCCGTACCGCGACCTGGCCCTGCTCGGCCGGCCGGTCGAACGCTTCCTCGCCACCAAGCTCGCCTTGGCCGTGCTCGGCCTGCTGCTGCCCGCCGCGATCTCCGCGCTGATGACGGCCACGGGCGGCACCCCCGGGCTGGCGCTGCCCGCCGGCGCGTCCCTGCTCGGCGGAGTGGTGCTGTTCTTCGTCCCCGACCTGACCGTGCGGTCCGAGGCCGCTCGTCGGCGGGCCGACTTCCGGCACGCCATCACCGGCTACCTCGACCTGGTGGCCCTGGAACGCAGCGCCGGCGCCGGGCCCGTCGACGCCCTGGAAAAGGCCGCCTCGGTCAGCGACGGCTGGGCGTTCGCCCGCATCACCGCGGTGCTGGAGCAGGCCCGCCGCAACCAGCGCCCTGCATGGGAAGGACTCGCCCGGCTGGGCGAACAGGTCGGCATCACCGAACTCACCGACCTGGCCGACATCGCCGCCCTCGCCGGGCAGGAAGGCGCCCGCGTCCTGGACACCCTCATCAGCAAGGCCGCCTCCATGCGCGGCCAGGCCCTGGCCGCAGCCAAAGCCGAGGCCAACGGCCGCACCACCGCCATGGTCATCCCCATCGCCCTGCTCGGCGCGGCCTTCCTGCTCCTGTTGACCTTCCCCCAGATTTACCGGCTGGCCATCGCCGGCTGACCCACGAGGAGAACCATGCGCCTTCCCACCATGCCCCCGCAGCTCACCCTCCTGCTCGTGCGCGCGCAAGGTGCCCTGCAGCGTCTGCGCGAGGACCGCGGCGCCAGCACCCTCGAATGGGTCGTCCTCACCACCCTGATCATCGCCATCGCCATCGCCATCGCCATCGCCGCCGCGGCGGTGATGAAGGACAAGGTCACTGAATGGCTCGCCAAAATCCCGTGACCACTCCTCATGCCGCCGGCCCGCGCCGTTCCCGCCGCAGCGTGCGGCGCCGGGTGTCCGGCGATCGCGGAGCGGCCACCTTGGAGATGGTCATCCTGTTCCCGCTGCTGCTCCTGGTCGTGGCCGCGGCCGTCCAGGCCGTCCTCGTCTACCAGGCCCACTCCACCGCCCAAGCTGCGGCGCAGGAAGGCGTCCGGGCGGCCCGCGCCGACGGCGACGCCGGGACCGTCGAGGTCGTGGTCACCGGCCGGGTGCCGTCGTTCTTGCCCGCAGCCGACTGGAGCGTCTCGGAAGTCTCTCGTGCCCCGGTCGAACGCTTCATCCCTGCGAGCCGCCCGTGAAACGCTGTAGACCCGCCTGCAGTAGGCGGGGGAGGGGTGAGCGGGGAAGTGCGACGCTGGAACTGGTAGTCTTCGCGCCCGCGCTGCTGGCACTCATCGCCCTGGTCGTCCTCACCGGGCGCATCGCCACCGCCTACGGCGCGGTCGAGTCGGCCGCTCGCGACGCCGCCCGGCAAGCCTCCATCGCCCGCGACCCCGCCCAAGCCCGGCGCGCCGCCACGACCAGCGCCACCGCCACGCTTCGCCGTGAGGATCTGCGCTGCGCCCCATCGATCGCGGTGGACACCAGTGGGTTCTCCCGCCAGGTCGGAACCGCCGCCCAGGTCGTCGCCCGCGTGAGCTGCACCGTCCGGCTCGGCGACCTGCTGCCGGGGCTGCCCGGCCAGAAGACGGTCCGCGCGTCCTTCGTCTCGCCCATCGACCCCTATCGGGGGAGAGCTCTGGGGTTCGCAGTTCCTGGCGGTTCCTCAGCCGGCAACGAGCGTGCCGAGACGGGAGGCGTCCGTGTGTGAAGGTGTGAGCTGGCGGACCGAGACGAGCCGCCTGCCGGATTGTGCGAGCTCAGTGATTGGTGCGGAGGTGCCGGCGGGCCCGGTTCCACACGTCTTCGAACTCGGCCGCAGTCAGTGCGTGGGGCTCGTATCCGTCCCACTCCTGCACAGGGGTCTCAGCGGTCAGGCCGTAGGTCGCCTCGTACTGGCTGAGCCGGCCTGCTGCCTGAGCCTGCTGCCATTCCGTCAGGGACGCAGCAGCGATGGGTATGCCGTCCGGTCCGCGGAGTTCGACTTGGCGGCTCACCCAACCGTCGGCATCGACCTCGAAGTAGAACCAGATGTCCTCTTCGTCCCAATAGGTGCGGAACCAGCGCGTCATGGATTCAGCATGCCGGACGCGACTGACACGGCACGTCGTGACGAGGCCGAAATGGTCGGGGGCTGCGGCGCAGCGGGTGGCAGCGTGGACGCAAGCGCCAATCAGGTGACTGTCCCCTCGCCCACCAGCACCTTCGCAGGCCAGATGATTGATCAACGCCACGCGGCGCTGGTGGGGGCATGACCAGGACACGCGACCGCGGGTCGGTCACCCTTTTCACCGCCGTAGCGGTCTTCCCGCTGATGCTGGTGCTCGCCGGCTTCCTGTGGGACGGCACCGCCAAGCTGCGTGCCGGCCGCGAGGCCTACAACATCGCGGAAGAAGCAGCGCGGGCCGGCGCCGGATACGTCGACCGGCGCGCCGCCTACACCGACGGCCGCTACATCGTCGACCAGGCCGCCGCCCTGCGCGCCGCGCGCTCCTACCTCGCCACCACCGGCCACACCGGGTCCGCCGCACCGGCCGGCACCCACGCCATCCAGATCCGCGTACGGGTGACCGAGCCCACCCTGTTCCTGGCCCTGATCGGCATCAACGACATCGCGGTGACCGGAACGGCCACCGCCCGCCTCGTCCCCGGCGTAGAGGGAGAACTGCGATGACCAGGTTCCGCCTGCTGGACGGGCTACGGGCGCTGCTGGCCGCCGCCGTCTTGACCGCGCTCATCGCCGGCGTGCCACTCGTCCTGTACGCGCTGGCCGGATCCCCCGTGCCCGCCCATCTCCCGGGCCTGGGCGAGATCGGCCACGCGCTGACCCACCGCGATGACGGCACCCTCTTCCTCGCCGTGGTAAAGGCCGCCAGCTGGGCGGCGTGGGCGAGCTTCGTGGCCAGCACACTGATCGAGGTCGCCTCCCGAATCCGCGGCCGCGCCACCCCGCACCTGCCCGGGCTCGGCGCCGCCCAATGGCTGTCGGCCCAGCTCATCTCCTCGGTCGCGCTGGCCGCCGGCTCGCCAGCCGCGTTCGTCATGGCTGCCGTCCCGCCCGCCGCCGTCATCGCGGCCGCCCCGGCCGCACTGGCCGACACCGCCACCGCCTCACCGGACGCCGGGCACGACCCTCTACGCTTCACCGGCGCTGACACGTCGTCAGAGGCTGGACAGCTCACCACGACCCGGACGCACGGTCCGTCCGACCAGGCACACGCCCGGGTGCTGCGGCTCACGCACTCGGCGTACCAGGTGCGCCGCGGCGACTGCCTGTGGACCATCGCCGAACGCCACCTCGGCGACGGCGACCGCTACACCGAAATCGCCGACCTCAACATGGGCCGCGTCATGACCGACGGCGCCCGCTTCACCCAACCGGACGTAATCCGTCCCGGCTGGGTGCTGCGCATGCCCGCCGTCGCGACCGACCTCGACCGGGCGCAACCGCCCATCCCGGATCGCCACCCCAGCCACCCGAGCGACGCACCTGAGTTCTCCCGCCCGCACGACGGCGCCCCCTCCTCGCCCCAGCCTCCCGCCGTGCACAAATCCCCGAACACGGGGGAACTGCCGGCAGCCGGGCGAGACGAGGCGCCACCCGCGCACACGCCGCATCCTCAGCAGGCGCGCGCATCGGCGCCGGAACCGACCGCGATCCTGCTCACCGACGGCGCCGAGGCGGATGACAGCGGCCCCAGCACACCCGTGGCGGCATTTGCCGGGGGAGTGGCCGTCGGCTCCCTGCTCACCCTCGCCCGCCTCCGCCACGCCCAACGCCAAGCACGCCGCCGCGGCCGCCGCATCGCCCTGCCCGCCGACCCTGACACCCTGCGCACCGAGCAGGAACTACGCCGCCTGGCCGCACCCGACGCCCACGCACACACGCCACGCCCTGGCCCGGCTCGGCGACGTCATCACCGCCACCAGCCGCCACCTGCCGCACGTCCTCGGCGCACGCGTCAGCGCCGACATCGTCGAACTGCTGCTGGCCCAGCCCTCCGGCACGCCACCCGCCCCGTTCACCCCGGGCCGGACCAAGGCGGCCTGGCATATCGACCTCAACAGCGCACCCCACGCGGACAGCTCCCGCGACGTGCTCCCCGCACTGCTCACCACCGGATACCTCGACGACGGACACGCACTCCTGGTGAACCTCGAACGCCTGCAGACCGCCACCGCAACCGGACCCGCCGACCTGGTCGACCGCTTCCTCACCACCGCGGCCACCGAACTCATCACCGGCGACAGGCCATGGTTTGACGTGCTCGCCGTCGGCTTCCCCGAACTCGAGGCTGCCGGTGCTCGCATACGATCCTGCTCCGATCTGACCGAAGCGCTGGGCCTGCTCGCCGACCGAGCCCGCGACCTCCGCGGACGGCTCGCCACCAGCGACGGACCGCCCGGTGTGGCCGACCGGCGCCTGCACGACCCCGACGGCGACTGGACCCTCACGGTCCTGATCAGCAGAAACACCCCATCACCCGATCAGCTGGCCCGGCTGGTCGACACCGTCACCGCCCTGCCCGGCGGTCTGGCCGCCCTCGTGCCTGCAGATGCCGCGAGCGCACCAGCCCGGTTCGTGCTGTCGGAGGACGACCAGGGCCCGCTGCTGAACGTCACCCCGCCCGGCCTGACTGTCCGTCCGCACCTGATGCCGACCGAGTCCTACCAGCGGCTCGGGGAACTGCTCACCGTCGCCGCCAACACCAGCGACGTCGCCGCCGACGACTCCCCGTACGACGCGCATGTGTGCGAGAGCCCGATGCCGCCGGCGAGCGGCACGAACGCGCCGTCGACCTCGATACCGGTCGACAACCAGCAGGAAGACCGGGAGTCAGGGGTTGAACCCGCACGGCCAGAGTTGGCGGAGCCCGAGTCGCAGCGCGATGAGGCGATGGACATGGTGCAGGTGTCCATCCTCGGACCACTGGAGATCACCGGCACCGTCGCCGACCTCCAACCGAAGATGGCCGAACTCGTACTCGCCCTGGCCCTGGCCGGGCCGACCGGACTACGCAACATCCAGCTCGCCGCCATGATGGGCCCCGACCCCGACACCCCCAAACCCTCCGACCAGCTCCGCCAGCTCATCACCCGCACCCGCGGCAAACTCGGGCAAATCCCCCGACGGCCAGGCACGCATCGTGTGCGACTCCGCCTACGTCTACCGCACCCATGCCATCGCCCTGGACTGGGCACGCTTCCAGGAACTCGCCGACCATGGCGCCAAACGCAACTCCACCACCGACCTGTGGGACGCCCTCGCACTCGTGCGGGGACCGGTGCTGGACGGCTGCTACCACTGGTGGCTGGAAACGCCGCTCATGGAAAACATCCGCGCCGAAATCGTCGACGCCGCCGACCTGCTCGCCGAACTCGAGCTCGACGCCAGCCGCCCCGACCGCTCCGCACGCGCCGCCCGCCAAGGACTCGCGTCGGACCCCTATGCCGAACAACTGTGGCGCGCCCTGATGCGGGCCGAGTACGAGTCCGGGAACATGAGCCGCGTCCACGAGGCGTGGAAGGCCTGTCTGAAGGCGGTTGCCGAAGTCAGCGCCGACGGCGACCCCCACCCCGAAACCGCCGCCCTCTACCGGCGGCTCACCGCCGCCCGCCGCTCTGCCTGACGTCTCTCATCTGCCTGGGAGAAGTGGCTTCGGCGTGACCGAAGCAGCTTCCACGACGGGCGGGCTGACCGCGATTACGTGATCCAGCCCTCCCGGCTCGGGCAGCCTAAATCACATTTCAACCTCGACTGCAATCCCCGTTTCGGAGACTTTTATCTGCCGGGGTCGCAGCTCTGGATCATTCGTGTTGGCATTCGGTGTGACGCTTGCGCTCGTCATGTCAATAGTGAATTGAGTGATGTGATGTAAATCGCAGGTCCTCGTTCCGTTGTCTCCTCCCCGTATTGGAACGTGCCTGGTAGGAACCTTGAAGATCGGAATGAGACCTGTCGTCTAGATGACGGCGCGTGATCACCCAGATGCGAAGTAGATCTTGACCTGTGGTTTTCAGGCACGCATGATCCCGTTTGGTCTCTTTATTTCGGCTTTATAGAGGCGAGCGGCCGTGCCGTGCCGCGCGCTTCGCTTTGCCTGCGGAGGGGTTCGGCGTGCCGATTTCGCGTGCCCGGAAACTGCTGCCCAGCACGGTCCACGGCCGTTTTTCACGGGCGTGGATCGGGGCGGTGGTCGCTCTCGGTGTGTTCGTCGCCGGGATCGGTGTGCCGGACGGGTTGGTCACCCCGGCGAGCGCCGCGACCGAGACGCAGACGCAGCAGGAGCGCAGCGTCGAGGGCCGGCCGGTCGCGGCGCCCACTCCCCATGTGAAGGCCGAGGAGGCGTCCCACCTCGCGAAGAAGCCGCCGGCGCCGGTGTGGCCGAAGAGCGGGTCGGCGCGGGTGGACGTGGTGGCGGGCAAGGCTTCGGCCGTACCGGGGTTGCCGGTGGCGGTGGCCGCCGCTGATGCGGCCGGGGCCACGCCGGGTTCATCGCCGAGCGCGTCGCCCTCTCCTGCGCCCTCACCCATGAGCAAGAAGTGGGTGTCCGGGTGGGATGAGAAGTCGCCGAAGGCGGAGGCGTCGCAGGAGCCGGTGATGGAGTCTCCGGCGTCCGTGATGGTGAAGACGTTCGACAACACTGTGGCGCGCAAGGTCGGTGGTGTCGGCATGGTGCTGCAGCTGACCCGGGCGGACGGCGGCACCTCTTCGGCGGCGGCCAAGGTGACCGTGGATTACTCGTCGTTCCGGGGTGCGGGCGGGGGTGGATTCGCCTCCCGGTTGACGCTGGTGCGGTTGCCGGCGTGCGTGCTGGCCCAGCCGCTGACGCCCGAGTGCGCCAAGCAGCGGGCGGCGCAGCTGCGGGTGCTGCCGGTGGTCAACGACGTGAAGACCGGCCATCTGACCGCCGAGGTCGAGGTCGCTCCCGCCGCAGACGGCACGACGCCGGGCGCAGGGAACAGCGCCGGAGGCAGCGGTGCGCAGGCTACGCCGACCACCGCGACTACTGCTTCGGCGAAGGCCTCGCTTGCATCGCCCGCAGCTGCCAGTGGTGGCACCGCTGACGCTTTCGTCTACGTGGTGGCGGCTTCGGCTGCCGCCACGGCGCAGGGATCGATGGCGGGTGATTTCTCCGCCTCGCCGTTGAAGCCGTCGGGGACGTGGCAGGCGGGCCAGGCCGGTGGGGCGTTCACCTACAGCTACCCCATCACCGCTCCGCCCGCCCCGTCGGGAGATGCTCCGAAGCTGGCGTTGCAGTACTCCTCGGCGGCGGTGGACTCGCTGACCTCTCAGACGAACAACCAGTCCGGGATTGCGGGGATGGGCTGGGAATTGGAGACCGGGTTCATCGAGCGGTCGTTCGTGTCGTGTTCGGGGTATGCCAAGTCGGGCCGGTTGGGCTACAACACCGCCCAGGTGGGGTGGCCGGACAAGTGCTGGCAGTCGCCGTACTCCTCCGACCCGGGCGGCTCAAAGCTGACGTTGTCCGTGGATGGCCACTCCACCGACATTGTTAAGGACTCGTCCGGTAAGTGGCGCACGGTCGAGGACTACGGCTGGAAGATCGAGCCGATGTCCGAGCAGTCGTGGTGGCGGATCACCACTCAGGACGGCACGGTCTACCGGTTCGGCTACAACGAAGATTCCTCGCTGACGATGTCATTTATCGGCGACGACGAGGGCGAGAAGTGTCACGAGTATTACCCCGCGCCGGGCAGCGGCGAGTCCACCGTTGAGCAGGTCTGTGAGGACACCTGGCGCTGGATGCTGGACCGGGAGGTCGATCCGAACGGCAACGTGATCGACTACTCCTACACCAAGGAAGACGGCGCCTACTGCTCGCCGGCGTATGACTGGGATTGGGACTGCGCCCCGGAGTACGACAAGGCCGCTCACGTGCGCGAGGTCGACTACGGCCACAACATCAACGTCACCGGCTCGACCCCGACCGCGCGGATCGTGTTCACCACCACCGGCCGGGCCTCCGGCAACATCACCGACGTGCCGACATGGTGCGAGGACGGAACCCCCGGATACTGCCTGTTCAACGAGGGGCCGTCCTTCTACACCACCCAGAAGCTGAGCTCGATCACCACCCAGACCCTGATCCCGGGCAGCACCGACTGGACGGTTCCCAGCAGCTGGGAGGACGTCACCCGGTGGAACCTGTCGTATCAGTGGCTGACCGGCGATATCTGGAACGCCGACAAGTACCCCATCTTGTGGCTGGACTCCATCCAGCAGGTCGGCCTCGCCGGCGGCAAGGGGACGCAGATCGCGCTACCGCCGACCACGTTCGATGCAACCTTCCTGGACAACGCCGTCAGCGTCGGGCTGGACCCGGTGCAGTTCCCCCGCATCGGCGCGGTGAACAACGGCCTGGGCGGGCGCAGCGAGGTGGAATACGGCCAGCCCCACCCCTGCCCCAACCCCTGGCAGTACCCGCCGACCGATGGCTGGGACACCCGCGGGCTTGACTGCTACTTCGTCACCACCAACCAAGAGATCATCAACGGGACGTGGAACTACTACGGCGAGGTCTACGCCAAGTGGCTGGTCATGTCGGTCACCGACATCGACCTGGTCGGCGGCTCACCGGAGCAGGTCACCAGCTACTCCTACGGCGGCGACCCCGCCTGGGCGGTCCCGGACAACCCCTTGGCGGTGCGCCAGCCCTTCCGGCGTAACGACTACACCGAATGGCGTGGCTACGGTCAGGTGACCACCACCGTCGGCGACGGGTTGAGCGGTTCCGGGGTCAGTACGACTTCGGCCAAGTTCTTCCGCGGCATGTCCGGCCAGAACCTGACCGACTTCGACGGCAACAGCTACCCCGATCGTATTGAGCTGAACGGGCGCACCCTGCAGGAGCAGGCCCGGGACAACAACGGGGAGAACAGCTCCACCCGGTATGAGTACGCGGTGACCGTCACCGGCACCGCCCCAGGTACCCGCAAACCCTCCCGCGTGGACCAGACACGGAAGGTGGCACGGGAGAAGACCACCACTGGCTGGCGGTACACCGAGACCAAGACCACCTACAACAGCGACGGGCTGCCGACCAAGGTCAACGACTACGGCGACACCAGCACAGCCTCCGACAACACCTGCACCGCCACCACCTACGCCCGCAACACCACCAACTGGTTGATCGACTACGAGGCGTCGAAGGAGGAACACGCAGGTGACGATTGCACCGCCGGTGACCTGCTGAGCCGGACGGTCTATCTCTACGATGGAGCGAACGACCCGGCCGCTAACACCCCCACCCGCGGGAACGTCACCGAAACCCGCGCGTACTCCACTAACACGGACTACGTCAGGTCCCTGTCGACCTTCGACAACTACGGCCGGCCAATTACGACGACTGAACCGATCAGCAACACGGCCGATCCGGAAGAGATCAAGACGACCACCATCACCTACGACCCCGCCATCGGCTGGCCGAAGGACGGCGTGAAGGTCAAGAACCCGCTCGGGCACGAGGTGAAGACCTGGTCCTCCCAGTACAACGGGCAGCCGGTCGGCAAGAAGGACGCCAACGGCAACGCCGTCAACATCGACTACGACGTCTTGGGTCGCACGCTGCAGCTGTGGACCCCCGAGGCGCCCAAGCCTGCCGACGACGACCTCGACCACAGCGACAATCCCCCCGCGGCGAAGGTCACCTACACCGTCACGTCTGGCCAGCCACCCCGGACCGCGGTGGCCCGCCTGCAGTCCGGCGCCCGCACCAACACCGCCACATACACCTCCACCTACACCTACAGCGACGGCTTCGGCCGCCAACGTGAGGTACAGACCGCATCCCCCGCAGGCGGCCGGATCGTGCAGGTCACCACCTACGACGGGCGCGGGCTGACCGCGGCGACCTCCACGCCGGTGCACAACGGAAGTGCGCCGGGATTAGGCCTGCTGAACCCCGCATGGGACACGGTTCCGCAGTGGTCCAAGCCGGTGTATGACGGGCTGGGCCGGGTCACCGCCCAGGTGGACATGAACGGCTCCACCGAGTTCCGCCGCACGACCGCCAACTACCTGGGTGCGGACAAGTACGAGGTGATCCCGCCGGTGGGCGGCAAGACGGTGTACTACACCGACGCGGCCGACCAGGTCACCAAGATTGAGGAATGGCTCAGTGGAACCGGTACCGCCCAGCAGAGTGCGGCGGTTGCCGGTCCGACTCCGCCGACGTCATCGAAGACCTCTTCCGCTGCCGCTGCCGCAGAGGCCGAGCAGGATGGGGCGGCCGAGCCCCAGACGGTCAGCGCCGCCCCCACTGCGGATGCGGCGGCTGCAGAGTTGCAGGCCGCGCGTACCCGCGCGGCGGCGGAGGCGAAGAAGTCGGGCAAGCCCGTCGAGGTAAGTGAGCTGACCGACGAGTCGAGCATCACCTACGCCCAGCCGGACGGCAAGACATTCACCACGCAGGTCGGCTCGGGCCCGGTCCGGACCCGGCGCGGGGATGACTGGGTGCCGATCGACACGACCTTGACCGAACAGAACGGAACGTTGACGCCGAAGGCGATCACCGGCGGTGCCACTGTGGAGGTCTCCACCGGTGGCGAAGGCGCGTTCGTCACGATGACCGCCCGCGGGCAGAAGTACGCATTGAGCTGGCCGACCCCGCTCCCCAAACCCACCGTCAGCGGCAACGTGGCCACCTTCCCCGACGCGGCCGGCAAGGGCGCTGACCTTGTGGTGACGGTGCTGGCGACCGGGTTCCGCCATGACGTGGTGCTACGCGAGCGGCCCACTAAGCCTGTGGAGATCCGCATCGGCGTGCAGAGCAAGGGCCTGACCCTGTCAGAGGGTGCCGATGGGCGTCTGCTGCTCAAGGACGGTAAGGACAAGAAGCCGGTGGCCTCGGCGCCGCAGCCCGTGATGTGGGACGCCCCGCCCGGCAGCGACGGCGGGCAGGACGCCACCGGCAAGCCAGGCAAGATCGCCACCGATGTGGTTGCCGACGACGGCGAGCAGACTCTGGTGCTCCGCCCGGACCCCGCGTTCCTCGCTGATCCCGCCACCCGGTATCCGGTGACGATCGACCCCACCGTCACGTTGCCTCTGACCACGGACACCACCGTGATCTCGGGCCAGATGGCTAACTACTCCGGGGACACCACCATCAGTGCCGGGTACTACGGCGGGACCCTGTCGCGCGCCTTGGTGAAGTTCGACACCTCCGCCCTGACCGGTGCGACCGTCTCCAGCGCGACACTGCAGGCCTACAAGAACTCGGTCAAAACATCCGCCTGCCCGCGTGCGGGGGTCCGCGCCTCGCAGGTCACCGCCGCGTGGGATCCGGCGACGGTCACCTACGCCAACCAGCCCGCCTACATCGACGGGACGATCACCCTTGATACCAGCGGGTGCGCGGCCAAGACGAACATGAGCTGGACGGTCACCTCGATCGTCCAGGCCTGGGCGTCCGGCACTCCCAATTACGGGGTCCAGCTGCGTGGGAACGTCGAGACCAGCTCGGCGGACTACCGGGTTTTGTTCGACAGCAGCGAGGCTGGCACCGGCCGCGCCCCCTCCCTCAGCGTTACCTACACCATCAACTCCGCCCCCACCGCTGGGAACCTGTCGATCACCCCGGTCACCGGGTCCGCGGTGTCGTCGCTGACGCCGACCCTGCACGCCACCGTCTCCGACCCGGCCGGGGGGAACCTGCGGGCCGACTACGAGGTCGAACACGACCCCGCCTACACCGCAGAAGGCACCGGTCAGATCTGGGCCGGCAGTTCCGCCACCGTCACCTCCGGCAACGACGCCACCGTCGCCGTCCCGGCGGGGAAGCTGACCGACGGGTGGCACATCCGCTGGCGGGCCCGCGCCACCAACACCGGCACCTCCGTCTCCTCGGCCTGGTCGGCCTGGCAAACCGCCACCGTGAACGTGCCGGACCCGGTGGTCGACCAGCTGCAGGTCACCCCCTCACAAGACCTGTCGGGGGAGAAGGTCACCTCCACGCTCACTCCCGCGCTGGCAGCCCGCGTCACCACCCCTGACGCGGCGGCGTCCCGGGTGGAGTTCGAACTCGAGCACGACCTGGCCGACACCGCCCACGGCACCGGCCAGATCTGGACCACCGGGGCCGACAACATCGCCTCCGGCGCCCAAGCCACGGTCACGGTCCCGACCGGCAAACTGGCCGACGGCTGGAAGGTCCGCTGGCGCGCCCGCGCTGTCGCCGCCGGATCCAACACCTCAGCATGGAGCCAGTGGCAGTCGCTGACGGTGAAGGTCCCGGCCGCCACCGTCTCCCAGCTGCAGATCACCCCCGCCCAGACCTCCGGGCAGACCACCACGGTCACCTCGCTCACCCCGCAGCTGCTGGCCACCGTCACCGACGCCTACGGGCAGCCGCTGCGGGCGGAGTTCGAACTCGAACACGACCCCGCCGACACCCAGCACGGCACCGGCCAGATTTGGACCACCGCGGTCGACAACATCGCCTCCGGCACCCAAGCGTCGGTTACCGTCCCCGGCGGGAAACTGAACAACGCGTGGGGCATCCGCTGGCGCGTCCGCGCGGTCAACACCGCCACTCAGGTGACCTCCGCCTGGTCGGACTGGCAGTCGGCCACCGTCGATCTCGGCAATGTCCCGTCTGAGCCGGCGGTGAGCGCGCTACAGGTCGCTCCCTCCCAGGTCATCGACGGCACCACAGTGACCTCGTCGCTGACGCCGCAACTGCTCGCCCAGGTCACCAACCCCGCCGGCGGCACCATGCGGGCGGAGTTCGAAGTCGAACACGACCCCGCCGACACCGAGCACGGTACTGGCCAGATCTGGACCACCGCGGTCGACGACGTCCCCGCCGGCACCCAGGCGACCGTCACCGTCCCCGCCGACACATTGAGTGAGGGCTGGTTGGTGCGCTGGCGCGCCCGCGCCGTCGCCGGTGAAGCCGCCTCGGCCTGGTCGGACTGGCAGACCGTCCGCGTGGACCAGCCCGACCCGGTGCTGGGCACCCTGCAGGCCACCCCATCCGAGGTCGTGGGCGGCAAGACGATCAGCTCGTCGCTGACCCCGCAGCTGCTCGCCCAGGTCACCGACCCCGCAGGCGGGAAGGTGCGGGCCGAGTTCGAGCTCGAACACGACCCCGCCGCCCCCCAAGGCCAGGGCAACGGCCAGATCTGGACCACCGCTGTCGATGACGTGACCTCCGGCACCCAGGCGTCCGTGACCGTGCCCGACGGTAAGCTGTCCGACGGGTGGCTGGTGCGCTGGCGGGCCCGCGCCGTCACCGCCGGTGGAACCTCCGCCTGGTCGGACTGGCAGCAGCTGACCGTGACCGACGGCTCGCTCATCCCGGTCGTCGGCAACCCCCGTACCCGCCCTGCCAACAACGGCACGACGACCACATTGACTCCCGCCCTGCTGGCCACCGTGAGCTCGGACCAAGGCGGGCAGCTCGGCGCCGAGTTCGAAGTCGAACACGACCCCGCCGACACGCAGCACGGCACCGGCCAGATCTGGACCACTTCGGTCAGCGGCGTGGCCTCCGGGAACGACGCCACCGTCACCATTCCCGCCGGTGCCGTCAGCAACGGCTGGAGGGTCCGCTGGCATGCCCGCGCCGTCAAGAACGGCCTCGCCTCGGACTGGACGGCCTGGCAATCGGTCACCGTAAACGTCCCGAACCACTACGACACCACGTATGAGTACGACCGCGACGGACAGCTGATCAAACAGACCGACGCCAACGGCAACATCCGCACCTTCACCTACGACCTGCTCGGCCGCCGCACCGCATCCCACGACCCCGACGCCGGCGACTCTCAGCAGGCATACGACGCCGCCGGCCGCCTGGCGTGGACGACCGACGGCAAGGGCCAGAAGGTTTCCTACTCCTATGACGCCCTTGGCAGGACCACTACGCGATGGTCGGGGGAGGCTGGGACCGGTACTAAAACGGCCGAATGGGCCTATGACACCGCCGCTGAGGGCATAGGCAGGCTGACGTCAGCCACGCGCTACACCAACGGGCATGCCTACGTCACCGCGGTGACCGGTTACGACTTGATGGGCCGCCCGACCGGTTCCAGCATCACCATCCCCGCCGTCGAAGGCGCGCTAGCCGGCACATACACGTTCACCGCCGACTACGACACCGCCGGGAACCTTTCACAGATAGGCATGCCTGCCAAGGGCGGACTCCCCGCGGAGACACTCACCTTCACCTTCACCGATCTGAACCTCCCCCAGGCTGTCACCTCTGACCTGGACGGCGGCACCACCTACGTCAGCACCACCGCCTACACACAGACCGCCCGCCTTGCCAATCGCCGCTATGGGGCCAATGGACAAATCAACCGGACTTTCGCCTGGGACGAGACCACCGGCCGGCTAACCGGCGTTATCACCAAGACCAAGGCCGACACTCCCACCCCGGTCACCGTCCAGGACGATGTCTTCTCTTACAACATCGACGACACGATCAACAACATCCTCGACAAGGCCGCCGCCACCGGTGGCTCAAGTGGCCAGCTTGAATGCTTCACCTACGACGGCCTGCACCGCCTGACGCAGGCATGGACCACCACCGCCACCTCCTGCGGAACAGGAACCGCAGCGGCTGACGGGCTCGGCATCGACCCCTACTCCCAGTCCTACGCCTGGGACGGCGTGGGCAACCTCACCTCCCTGACCTCCAACGGCCAGACCGCCACCTACACCTACTCCCCTCCCGGAGCGAGCGCCGTCCGCCCCGACGCCGTCACCTCCATCACCCGGCCCAACGGAACCGACTCCTACGGCTACGACAACGCCGGCCAGATGACCTCCCGCACCATCGACGGCAAACAGTCCACCTTCACATACGACGAACTCGGCGAACTGACCAAGGCCGTCGTTGACGGCCAGACAACCGACAACGTCTACGATGCCGACGGCCAGCGCCTGATCCGCCGCACCCCCGACGGCAAGACCACCCTCTACCTCGGGTCCATGGAACTCGAGCTGTCCGCTGGCACGGTGACAGGCAAGCGCTACTACACCACCGCCGACGGCTCCCAAATCGCCATCCGCACCCCCGCCACACTCACCTGGCTCCTCAGCGGCAATGCCGGCAGCGAACAACTGGCCATCGACGACACCACCCAAGCCGCCCGCCACGAACGCTACCTGCCCTTCGGCCAGCGGCGCGGCGACGACGACCTGCCCTTCACCGACCGTGGGTTCCTCGGCAAGATCGAGGACGACTCCACAGGCCTCACCCTGCTCGGTGCCCGCTTCTACGACCCCACGATCGCCAAGTTCCTGTCCCCCGACCCGCTGCTCAACCTCGCCAACCCCGGACTCACCAACGCCTACGGATACGCCGGCGGGGACCCGGCCAACCTGTCCGACCCCGACGGCTTCGAACCCCGCCCCTGGCAAGCCTCGGACTGGAATGAGAAATCTCTGAAAGAACGCCGGAAAATCCTCAAGAAGTACTGGGACGGAGAGCGCAGAGCCCAGAGAGAATCTAGTAGGCGGCAGGGAGAAAATGCCCTCCGTAACGACAAAAAAGGCCTCGGTGACCGCGCGAGTGAACAAATTCGTTTCCGCAATCAGGTAGGCAACACGCGCCACCATCAAGCCGTTTGGGATGAAGCATGCAGGAAGGACTTCGTGTGTAGCAACCTGAAGGAGATGGATGCCACTACCAAATCTAGGGGAGCCGGCTCGCTGGCGGACGTCGTCGCGACTGGAGGCGGCCCCGGTGTGGGTAGCGGCGGCTTCGCCGGTATGGGCATGGTCAGATCCTTGGGTTCCAACCGCGGAGGGCGCACCGTCCTACCTCCACCTAGGCTTAGGTCTAGGCCATGTAGCTTCGTTCCCGGAACGAAGATTCTCATGGCAGATGGGTCGTTGAAACCCATCGAGGATGTGAAGGCCGGCGATCACCTTGTTGCAACGGATCCACAAACAGGAAAAACGGAATATCATATCGTCCTGGAGCCGCTTGCAAGTGATGGGCCGAAGTCCCTTGTGAAGCTGACCACCGATACCGATGGAAAACGAGGCAACGCCACCGGGACGGTCACCGCCACCGACAATCACCCCTTCTGGGTCCAAGACGTCAAGGCGTGGGTACCCGCGGGAGAGCTCAAACCCGCCTCCTGGCTTCGCACTTCGGCTGGCACTTACGTCAAGGTTGTTTCGCTCCAGCATCGAGTGGTGAGCAGGCAGCGCGTTCACAATCTGAGCGTTGAAGGCATCCACGCGTACTATGTGCTCGCCGGTGCAGTGCCCGTACTGGTGCACAATTCGGGATTGTGTAACGAGAAGATCGACGAGGTCTTCCATAACCCCAGCGGAAGATCTTCTCAGGATCAGTTTGAATACCACTGGGACAAGCATGCAAAGGGGCGCGGTGTCACGCGTGAGCAGTACCTCCAGGATGCGCAAGACTGGGCGACGGGAATTGCCCAGCCAGGAGGGAAGAGGGGGCTCAACGCCAGCTTGGAGACGCTGGCGGACGGTACGCGCGGGATAAAATACGTGGACCCCCGGACGGGTAAGGGCGGGATCATCGGCCCCGGCGGCAAGGCCGTAACCTTCTGGTATGGCGCCGACTAATGAGAGGACGAGTCGTTGTCGGACTTCATGGAGAGATACGCCCTCTGGCGATCCTTGCCGTTTCCCCGTCTACGCCGCGGTGAGAATCTGTTGCGCTCGGGAGAGAACCTTGCACTCATCCATGGCGACCTAGCTCTCGCCGACGAACATGTGACCCAGGTGATCCTTTTTGTCGACGAGGGGATATTCAGGCCGAGCCGGGCGGACGTCATGGGGTTGCTTGAAGGGGTCATCTCTCGCCTGGAACGATTCGGCGAAAGCATGGCTGTCGAAGAGCGAGAAGTTGTCGACGCCCATTATCGATATGCAGTTCTGCTGCATCAAATCTATGCTGAATTTCTGCGCATAGGGGCTCCGTAGCCCGTCACCTGGCCGGCAGGGAATAACAATGAGCCGCCACACGTGGTGGGCGGCTCATTGTTTCTGTTGGAGCCTTTGTGCGCGCGACGCGGTTGCAGGTCGTGTCGGCGAACTTCCCGTCTCTCCAAGTCGAAAACTGATCAGCCCACTGGCCCGCCATGTCACGCCCGTCAGCTCGGTCTCCAGATCGCGATGCGGCCGCTGCAATCGTTCCGATCGTGCCGACGCGAGGCTCGCCATACAGTGGCGTGTCCTAAGGTGCTCAAGACCATCGCGGTGACGGCGGACGACCTCACAGCCCTCCCAGGCCGACCCGCGTGAACGGAGCCACATCTCCTGGTAACTTCACGGAACGCTAGTTCCCGGAACTATTCAGCGGCGGGCATAAGCCAACCTGCCGCATCAGGTTGTCACGCCGCATGCCGGTGTGCATGGACGACCCTGGACAGATCGGCGATGTCTCGAGCCAACTGGTCGTGCCGAGGGATGTGAACAGCACGGACCAGGTCGCGGCGGCCTGCACCCTGCACGGTCGCCGCCCCGGTCATAGGCCCACCCGCAGCATCGGGTTGTTCTTCCACTTGTCGCGATGGCGGATGTACTGCATCACCACCGGGGACTTCTCCGACCATCGGCCGTGCTGGCAGATCCCCGACATCGTCGCGCCGGCGTCGGCCGCGTCCGTGGCCCCGCCGGCGCGCAGGCCGTGCGCGGAGTAGCGGTCGGCGTGCGGGAGGTCGGCCGCTCGAGCGGTCTCCTTCACTACCAGATTGATCGCCTCGGGGGTCATGCGGATGCCGTCGCCGCGGCCGGCCCGCCGTACGGGCGCGCCGTCGTCGCCGATCGCGCCCGCGATGCGGCCGTTCTTGTCGATCGCGCGGAACACCGGCCCGCTGGTGATGCCGTGCTCGGCGAGGATGTCCAGCCATGCCGATTCCACTCGCACCGGGCAGGTTCCCGGATGGGAGCCGTACGGCAGCGGCACGCTGACGCCACGCGCGTCGCGGTCGGTCTTCGACATCGCGATGAAGACCTCCAGCCCTTCCCGCAGGAAGGTGAGGTCTCCGATGTTCAGGTTGTGCAGCTCGATCCGGCGGGTCATCGCCGCGTACCCGACGGTCAGGATGGCCCGGTTGCGCTGTCCCGTGGGTGTGTCGTCCGGCTGGGCCTCGATCATGGCCCGCAGGATCTCGATGGTGATGGGTAGCGAGCGCCGCGGCCGGAAGCCGGCCTTGGCCTGCAGCTTGCGGTAGGCGCGCAGGGCCTCCCGGATCGGCCGGGTGTCCGGCCGCTCGGCACCCGTGTCGGTGTGGATGGACAGGATCGCCGAGACGGCCCGGTCGACCGTGGCCGGGGCCCGGCCCAGACTGCTGAGGTAGGCGATGTAGTTGAGGACCGTCGTCGTGGTGGCCGGCAGCGGGGACGCGCCGTGGGCGGCGCACCAGTCGGAGAACCTGGCCCAGTCTCCGGCGTAGGCCCGGTGGGTGTTGCCGGAGCGGGCCTGCTGGAGCAGTTCGGCGGCCTCGTCGCTGAGGATCTCCTCGACTGCGGCGAGGTTCATTGTGCGCGGGACGATACGTCCCTCGATGGCCGGTTCTGGCTCCACTTCACCGCGCATGTCCGATGTACCTCAGGATCCTCGAAGCTGATTTCCGATAAGATACGTTATCGAAACTCAAAAAATTAGAAGGGATAATGTCGAAGATTCGATTGGAGTCAATGCATCCCGATGTGCTGGCGGCCATTTGTGCATCCGGTTGGCTGCCTGGGCGTAGTGTGGACACTGCAGAATGGATAAGACTCTTAGCGGGCGAAGGCTATCTTGCAAGCCCTCTTGCCGTAGAGGTGCTGTCCTCTCTGGGAGGGCTGGTGATTGATCCGGTCAATTCGCGTGGGCCTAATTTCAGCAATGACGAGCCTTTCAGTGTTGACCCGATCTCCGCGGGATCGGGTCAACGTGAGCTGATCCAGGAGGTTGAGGGGATTCTTGGGGGTAGCTATTTTCCCATAGGTGAGTGGCTAAGCTATTCGGGTGTATTTCTAGAGGTACAGGGGAGGGTGATTGCTGCGGGCATGGGCTGGATCTGGGAGCTGGGCAGGACATTCGAAGAAGGGCTAGAGTTGGCTATCAGGGCGCATCGGCCCTTGGTATGCCTGCATTCTGACCCTGGCCTCGATCCTTGGCCAGCACCTATCCTCTAGCGTTGGCCACGCCGTATAACGTTGTCCGGATGCTCCGGGCGCGATCGGCGATGTCTCGATTCACCGGTCGTGACGGGAGATGATCGGCATGGACCGGCGTGTGGCGCGCTGATCGCTAAGTCGGTTAAGGCGTTGGGGAGTAAGCAAATGAGGACCGCGACTATCGATGCCCTTCTCTGCCTGATTGGATCTTGAGCAATGAGTGCCGAAGATTCTTCCCTGTACTGGAGCCTGGACATCCCCGGCCTCACGGAAGAGCAAGCGTCCTGGCTCCGATCGATAATTGACCGAAGTGGGTATGACCTGAAGGCGGAGGTGGTAGATCCGAGGACGTTTCTGACGATGCATATGGATGCGGACACCGCGCAAACGATCAGTCGAGCTCTAAGCGCACTGGAAGCGAATGACATAGCTGCAGCTCTTAAGGAGAATATTGACCACTGGCTCGACTATGTAGCCCAAGAATCGGAGGGGCCGTGACGCGGTCACAGTCACCCGAGCCGATCCACCCGCCACCCTCAAGTGGGAGACCCTCCAAGGCGCCAGGTGCTGGCCGTCCGCCCGGGCAGCCCGCCTGGCGGTCTTCGCCTGGATTACCCGCTACAACACCCGAAGGAGGCGCTCGAGCCTGGGCTACCTCAGCCCGATCGACTACGAACAGCAGCCCGACAAGGTGCTGATCGCCGCATAACAGCCGGTGTCCACACTTCGAGGGCCACCCTATCTTGGGGGTGCCTACGGCAGGTGCCTATCAAACGACGGAAATCGTCGGTGTGGGCGCCGCCGCGATCCCCACCCGGAGCCGCCCCGACTGGAGCGGTGGTACGCGCCCCTCGTCGGCGCGGCTCCACCCTTCGTCAGGAAGCCGCATCTCCTGGGTGGTCTACGCGTTCGAGCTTGGTCCAGCCGGTCCAGCCTCGCCTCTTGAGCAGCTCGATCAGCCGACGGGCCGGCGGCACGGTGTCGAACGCCAGTGCGTCCATCAGCCTGACCAGCGGTGGCTCGACATCGACGTCGTCGACGTAGTCCTCGCCCTTCTCCTCGGCCATCTGCATGAAGTAGGTGGCCAGTTCATCGGCCAGTTCCACCAGCCGCGAATTGTCGTCGGCTCGGTCGAGAGCCTCGCTCAGGGTGAGGTAGAAGTCGACGAACCGCGGGTCGTCGAGCTGCTCCCGTTTGCGTGCCATCCACTCCGGGACTCGTTCGGGTGAGTGCGCGGCCAGCAGGATCCAGCCGTCGCGCTCGACCTGGACGATCCGCTCGTCGATTCCGAGCACCCGCAGCCGGTCGAGATAGGCGACCACCTCCGGGGGCAGCGCCAGGCTGTCGCCGGAGGCGAGCCGGGCGATCCGGTCCCGGTGCCGCTGCCGCTGCCGGATCTCGGCCCGCAGCCGCTTGTCGATGTCCGCGACCGCTGCGGCGAACTCCTCCTCGTCGGCCCGCAGCAGCTCTCGCACCCGTGCCAGCGGGACCCCGGCCTCGGCGAGGGTCCGGATCTTGATCAGCTCGATCACGGCGCCGGCGTCGTACCTGCGGTAGCCGGAGCGGTCCCGCTCGGGCTCCGGCAGCAGTCCTTTCGCGTGATAGTGCCGCACCGCACGCACCGTCACTCCGGCGTACGACGCCAGCTCACCGATGGTCAGCATGGCACCAGTCTTCCTACGGGGTGTTCACGGAGTCGCCTGGCCGACCGGGCCTTGCGTACTCCGGATGATCTGAGCGATTTCCGCGGCGTGGGTGAAGACCAGCCGGTGGTCGGCATCGAGCGGGAACATGGCGACGTGCGGCTGCTCGCGGACAAGCCGCTCGCCACCGGCACGCCAGTTCTGATTGAGCCGCGGCGCATGCCCGTCGGCGCTGTCGCCGGCCATCGCGGTGGACATGATCACGCTGATGGGCAGGTCGATCCGCCTGTACCGGTCAAGGATCCCGGACCGCACCGCATCGATCTCCACGTTCAGGTCGAGAATCTCCTTGGCGGTGAGCAACACCTGACGCGCGGTGCCCCGCTCGGCCTCCTGCTGTGTCGCCATGTCCTCCCACATGGCGCGGAACTCCGGCAGAACGGCCTCGGTGATGAACGGTTCGGGCACCGGGTTGGCGCCGTCGATGAGAACAAGGCCGGCGACGCTGCCAGGATGCTCGGAGGCATAGTGCACGGCCAGGTCCGCGCCCAGCGAGTAGCCCACAAGCACGGGTGCGGCGTCCAGACCCCGGCGTCCCAGCTCCGCCATCACAGCGACCAGATCGCTGAGGAACGCCTCGAAGGAATACCGGTCAGCGGCCGAGGCGAAGCCATGGCCCCGCAGGTCGAAGGTCACCACATCATGGTCGCACCGCAGCAGATCGGCCAGCTCGCGCAGGTCGGCCTGCGTCGAGTTCAGCCCAGGGCACAGGACCAGCGGTCGTCCCCGACCGCCGCGAGACACCGGGATCGTGACGCCGTCGTGGTGAATCGTGAAGTGCCCCATCGTCCTGTCGCCTCTCTCGGCCCGCTCCCCATCGCCGCCGTAGCCGCCGTACGGCTTGCGCAGTCCGGAGACCTTCGTCGCACTGGTTTTCCCGGTCATGCCACCATGTTGAGAGATTGACCCTGCGTCAGGGGCAAACCGTCGTGGTGACGGACCTCGGCACCGCCGCGACTGACGGCGTCGGCCCGCACATCGGCCGGGACGACCGTGTCCTATGAGCGCGCTGCGTTTGTCCGCCATGGCGGCACCGCACTACCGTGACCATGTGGACCTCTTCACGCGCTCGTGGTCGGCATTGCGCAGGGCGGTCGCCGAACTCCCGGACGAGGATTTCGCACAGCCGTCCGGCTGTGCCGGCTGGCTCGTGCGGGACCTGGTGTGCCACCTGGTGATCGACGCTCAGGACGTCCTGATCACCCTCGTGACCCCCGCGGAAACGGAACCGACCCGTGACGCGGTGACCTATTGGGACGTCACCCGAACGCCGCCGACGGGCGACGACCCGCTCGACGCGCTGGTCGTCCGGCTGGCCGCCGCCTACGAGGAGCCTCGGCTGCTCAAGTTCCACCTCGACGACGTCGGCTCCGCCGCCGGCCGCGCCGCGGGGCTCGCCGACCCAGGCCTCCGGGTCGGCACCCGCGGCGAGGTCCTCACCGCGGGCGACTACCTTTCGGCGTATGTCCTGGAGTGGACGCTGCACCACCTCGACCTGGTCGCGCACCTCTCCGCTCCGGCGGAACCGCCCGCCGAAGGGCTCGCCCGGTCCCGCGAGATGCTGGAGAAGATCGCCGGGACCGCCTTCCCCGCGTCGTTCTCCGACAAGGACGCTCTGCTGGTCGGCACGGGACGCCGCGTTCCGACCGACGCCGAGAAGGCCGAACTGGGCGAGCTGGCCGCAAAACTCCCATTCGTCCTCGGCTGATCGTCTGGTGGCCGTGCTCGGCGGCTATCGCTCCGAGGCCATCATCGATGCCGGGGCAGAAGCCATCGGGGCGAGGCCGAGGCCGGCGAGCACGGCCGCGCCGCGCTCGGCATGGTCGCCCCCGGCGAGCACCAGGGTCCGTGCGTACTGGTAGCGGCAGTCTGCGGCGTCGAACGCGTCCGCCGCGGCGAGCAGCGCCTCCTGGTCGTCGTCGAGCAGGGCTTCTGCTCGTTCCACGATGGCACAGGCGACCGGATTGCCGGCCACGACGACCCGGGCCTCGGCCACGCAGTCGCGAGCGCCCGGGCTCCCGGCGAGCACGGCGGCCTCGGCGCGCAGTGCGACATACCAGTGGTGCCAGATCCAGGTGACCCACTTCCACACCTGCCTGGGCTCGGGGGCCATCCGCTCCAGCGCCTCCGGTGCCTGCCCATGGTGGAGCAGGAGTACGGCGTCGAAAACCGCCCCGTAGCCGTAGGTATGCTCCGGTGAGGTGCCGAGCTGATCCAGGATCTCCTGCCACTCGCGCCTGGCGTCATGGTCGTCGCGCAGGCCGTGGATCATCGCCACACCGGCCGCCGCCGGGGCGAGGATGGACCGGGCGGGGCTGCCTGCCCGCCGCCACGCGTCGAGGAACCGGACGCTGCCGGTGAGCACCTCGTCGACGTCGCCCGCCAGCGCAGCAACCATCAGCAGCCGGCACGTGGCGCGGTGACCGATCTCCGCCAGCGACGGATGGCCGGCCAGTTGCCGTGCCCATCGGCGGGCGCGCGGCACATCTCCCGCGCCGAGGCTGGCCTCGGTGACTATACCGAGCGCGTCGATCAGCTCGTGGGTGCCGGCCGGCGAGATCGGCAGGGACGCCAGGAGTGTGATCCGGCGCCGGGCCGTGGCCGCGGTGGCGAACGTGTCGCCGGCCCAGCTTTGAGCGCCGGTGAGCGCGTCGAGTGCGGCCGACTCGGCGAGCGGGTCGCCGGTCCGGCGGGCCAGCTCGACCGCGCGCTCGGCGCGCGCGATCGTCACCGGTACGGCGTTGCCGGCCGGGCCTTGGGCGGCGCCGAACGCGTCGGTGAGCACCGCGGCCTCGGCCAGTGCCATCGCGGCCTGCGCGGCCGGGTCGTCGCCGGCCGACTCCCGCGCCTCGGTGATCAGCGCGAGCGCGTCCTCCAGGGACGGAAGCCGCACGAACGTGGTCGAGAACCGGAAGGCGATGGTGGCGGCGGTCGCCAGGTCGGCGGCGGCGCCGGCGATGTCGCCGGCGCCGCGGGCGGCGTCCGCGGCCGCGAGACGCAGGCGGTACATGTCATCACCGGTCGTCCGGCAGCCGGCCACGGCCGCGGCCTGCCGGAGCATCGACGCTGTGGCGGCGGGGTCGGTCGCGAGCTCGGCCGCCTGCTCATAGCGCCGCTGGGACTCGCCGGTCAGGTGACGGGTGAAGGTCAGCTCCGCCAGGTGCCTGGCGAGCTCGTACGCGTCGGCGCGCTGCTCCGGCCGGTCGGCCGCCCAGGCCAGGGCCGCGCGGAGGTCGTCCGCCACCAGGTCGAACCGGGCCCGCCAGTCCTGTCGCACCACTGCCAGGCCGGCGGCCTCGGCCAGGCACCAGCGAAGGTGCCGGGATCGGGCGTCGACCAGCTCACCGGCCTCGGCGAGCCGCTCCGTCGCGTACTGGCGGATGGTTTCCAGCGCGCGGTACTCCGTGCCGCCGGGGGACGCCGTCACCACCAGCAGGCTCTGTTCGGCGAGCCGGGCCAGTCCGTCGGCGACCAGGCCCTCCTCGTCCCCGGTCACCTCCGCCGCCGCGGCAGTGGTGAACGGCGCCACGAACACCGACACCCGGCGTAGCAGCGCCCGGTCGGCCGGCTCCAGCAGGGCGTGGCTCCAGTCCAGCGCAGCCCGCACCGAACGGTGCCGTTCATCGGCGCGGGAGCCGCCGGTGAGCATCCGGAGCGGGTGGGACAGTGCGGCGGTGATGCCGTCGAGCCCGAGCGTGGGATATCGGGCGGCGGCCAGCTCGATCGCCAGGGCCATTCCGTCCAGCCGCGCGCAGATCGCGGCGATCTGGTCGCGCAGTGGAGGATCCAGCGGCCAGCCGACCGCCGCCGCCCGCTCCATGAACAACGCGACCGCGTCCGACTCGCCGTCGACGGCCAGCGACAGCGGCGGGACCGCATACACCCGTTCGAACGGCACCATCAGCCGTGCCCGGCTGGTCGCCAGCACCGTCAACCGAGGGCACCTCGCCAGCAGCCGCTCGATGAGCAGAGCCACCCCGTGCACCACTTGCTCGCAGTTGTCCAGCACCAGCAGCGCATGACGGTCGGCCAGCGCGGCGACCACGGACCCGGTCATGTCGCGGCCGGGCTGCTCGCCGAGGCCGAGCGCCCCGGCGACCGCAGTCGCGATCATGTCCGGATCGGTGACCGGGACGAGGTCGACGAACCACACCCCGTCGGCGTACTCGCCGGCCGCCTCCGCGGCCACGGCCAGCGCGAGCCGGGTCTTGCCCACTCCGCCGGGACCGACCGCGGTCACCTGACGGTGCGCTCTGATCAGCCCGGTCAGGTCGGTCCGCTCGCTCACCCGGCCGACGAACGAGGTCAGCGGGGCCGGCAGAACCGGTGCGCGGTGCGAGGGAGCGGCGCCGGCCGGCTTGGGCGCGCGCTGGGCGAGCGCCCGCCGATCCTGCACCTCCAGCTTGCGCAGCAGGGAGGAGACGTGACTCTCGACAGTACGCACCGAGATGAACAGCCGGGCCGCGATCTCGGCGTTGCTGAGATGGGCTCCGACCAGTTCCAGCACCTCGGCTTCCCGAGGTGAGATCTCCACTCCTGTCACCACTGTCCCAGTTTGCCGTATCCCCTTCACGAGCGATCCCTGCCGCCGATCCGTGTCGCCGGTCCGTGGCCGGTTCCGTGGTCGCCACGGATGCCGGCCAACCAGACCCGAAGGAAAGCTGTGAACACGCGAACGGCGGGTCGAAGCGACCCACGGCTACAGGAGTGACCATGACCGGCTCTTCCACCCAGGGCATCAGGACCGTGCTGCACCCCGTGTCCGACCTGGCGAAGGCCAAGGCGGTGTACGCGGCCCTGCTCGGTGTCCCGCCAAAGACCGACTCGTCCTACTACGTCGGCTTCGAGGCCGAAGGTCAGCACATCGGGCTGGTGCCGGGCGGTGGACCGCAGGGCATGACCTCGCCGGTGGCCTACTGGCACGTGCCGGACATCGAGGCGCGGCTGGCCGAGCTGATCGCCGCGGGGGCCGTCGTGAAGGAGGCCGCGCACGAGGTCGGTGGCGGCCGCCTGGTGGCCACCGTCTCCGACCCCGACGGCAACGTCCTCGGCCTCCTGCAGGACCGTTGAGCGCCCCCCTGCCCCTGCCGTCTCCGCCGCCGGCGGCGGCCGGCGCGACCACGAATCCACCTCGCCGAAAGGACCTGCCATGACCTCCTTCGAATCCGTGATCCTCGAAGTTCCCGACCCCACGGCCGCCGACGCCTTCTACGAAGCCTTCGGTCTGGGCCCGTACGTGAACGTGCGCGCCTCGGATGCGCCGACGACCGGTTTCCGTGGGTTCGCGCTGTCACTCGTGGTGTCCCAGCCGGCCGACGTCGACGCCCTCATCGGCGCCGCCCTCGGCGCCGGCGCCACGACGCTGAAGCCGGCCACGAAGGGGTTCTGGGGTTACGGCGGCGTCGTACGCGCGCCGGACGGGACGATCTGCAAGATCGCAACCTCGAACAAGAAGGACACCGGCCCCGCAACCCGGCACATCGACCAGGTCGCGCTCCTCTTGGGCGTGGCCGACGTCAAGGCGAGCAAGCGGTTCTACGTCGACCGCGGCCTGGCCGTGGCGAAGAGCTTCGGCGGCAAGTACGTCGAGTTCGCCACCCCGGCGTCGGCCGTCACGCTGGCGCTCTACCCGCGCCGCGCCCTCGCCAAGGACGCCGGCGTCTCCCAGGAGGGCGCCGGATCGCACCGGATCGTGATCGGCGGCGATGCCGGACCCTTCACCGACCCGGACGGGTTCGTCTGGGAGGCCGCATCCGTCTGAGGCGGGCGGCCGGCTCGCGTACGGCCTTCGCGCGCGACATGCCCCGGCGGAGCCCGCGGCCCACACGTGCCGCGCCGCGGCTTCGCCACCCGTCGGGGTGTTCCTCGATGGGTCCGGTCTCCGCCAGGGCCCGTGCGAAGGCGCGTACCCGGGCGGTCTCGTGGTCGCGATGCCAGACGAGCCCCAACGTGGAGTCCGGCAGACCGGTCACCGGAACGAAGGTCAGCGCGCGGCGGCCGTGGTACTCCGCGGTGGGCTCGCACAGCAGCATCGCGCCCCGGCCCGCCGCCAATGGCAGTCCTTCCTGCAGCGTTCCGACCCTCGGACCGGCACCGATCGGACGTCCCCGCGGGGTGGCGGCGGGCGCGACGGCGGCGCGCCAGCGTGCCGACGCCGGGCTGTCCACTCCGATCAGCTCGCACCCGGACAGCTCCTCGGCCTGCACGAAGGAGCGGCCCGCGAAGGCATGGCCCGTCGAGACGGCGAGCGTCCGCGGCTGCCGCGAGAACGCCGCCCCCACCACCAGGTCGTTCTCCACGACCGGCAGTTGCAGCGCCTGGAGACGATGGACCGGGTGCCGCGCTCGACCGCCGCGTGCCTGACCGCCCAGGCCCTCAACATCGGCTATGCGCCCGTGACCAAGCCGGGGGCCGTGGCGCTGGAACGCGGGCGCCTGTCACACGTCGCCCAGAACTACCTGTCGGCCGAGACCTACGCCCTGGCCAACGCCCCGCTCATCGAGGAGCAGGCGAAGATCGGTTTCGCCCAAATCCGGCGGGTCAGCTTCCTGCGCTGACTCGTGACGGCACGCTGCCGGCTTCCTCCTCCGGCACCCGCGCGGGGTGCGGCCCGGCCACGCGGCCGGGCCGCACCAGGTGGTCTCAGGCCGGGATCAACTGCCATTGCTGGTTGGCGCCGCCGTTGGCGGTCCACTGCACGACCGGGGCACCGTCGGAGGTCGAGGCGCCATACACGTCCGCCACCAGCCCGCTGCTGTAGCTGACGATCGTGTAATAGCCGTCGCCGGTGGACCGCAGGTACCACAGCTGGTTGGTGCCGCCGTTGGCGGTCCACTGCTGCAGTTGCAGCCCTTGGGTCGTACTGCCGCCGTTGACGTCGAGGACCTTGCCGGTGGGGACGTAGCGCAGGGTGTACGCACCGCCCTGACCGCTGGTGACCGTCCAGGCGGCGGAGCCGGTCTGCTGCACGACCTTGGCGCCGTCGGCGGTGGAGCCGCCGGCCACGGCGAGCGGCTTGCCGCTGTTGCGGTTGACGATACGGTAGGCCGCGCCCGACACCGGGCCGCCCGAACCTGAGCCGAGGTTGAAGTACTCGACCGCGTCGGTGAACGTCGTGGCACCCGACTTGGTGGTAGTCAGTATCAGGTACACCCGTGAGCCGCTCGCGGGTGTCGTGAAGGTGACCGGCTGGGTGACCCGCGAGCCGAGTGGGATGTTCAGTGTGGTCTGCCCCGACGCGACGACGGGGCCGTCGGGCCGGTCGAGCCGTGCCGACCAGGAGAATCCGACGGAGGTGCCGCGCAGGTCGTCGTTGAAGACGGTGATGTTGCGGGTCACGGGGGCGTTGTAGGCGTAGGTGTTCACGGCCTGCGGCAGCGGGAAGGTGCCGTAGGCGTCGGAGACCCCGGACGCCGACCAGTAGGGCAGGTCGATCGCCGTGACCGGGTTGAACGCGGCTTGAACGCGCTGGATCTGGGGGTTGCTCCAGGGATCGGACAGGTTGTCCGCACCGTAGAGCGGATGGCCGCCCTCCTCCGGCACGAAGTCCGTGGTACGCACGCCGGGCACGAAACCGGCCCACGCGGACAACAGTGTGTACGGGCGCAGGTCGGCGGCATCCTTGCCACGCTTGGCGGCCGTCGCCGTGGCGAACCACATGAAGCCCTGCTTGGTGTTGCACTTGTTCCAGACGTACTCGCCCTCACCGTCGGGTCGGCCGGTCACGGAAGCCACGCGCTCACCGTACTGTCCGACGCCGTCGAGGTAGTGCGAGAAGATCGCGAAGTTGGCGTACCTCATGTTCGGGTAACGGCTGGGTGAGTCGGCGCCGGGCGCGGCGTCGAGGCTGACCGGGCGGGTGCCGTCGTTGCCGTTCATCGCCGCGTATAGATCCTGCTCGAACTGCTCGGAGTCATTGCCGAAGGTCGGTTCGTTGGCCTGGCTCCAGCGGATGACGGCGGGATGATTGCGGTCCCGTAACGTGAGTGCGCGGGCGTGAGCGACCATGTGGTCATGCCCTGCGACGAAGTCTTGCGCGCTGCCGCGGATGCCGGTCTCGTCGATGATCATCAGGCCCATCTCGTCGGCCACGTCGAGCATGTACGGGCTGGCCGGCTCCTGGTGGATGCGCACCACGTTGTAGTTGAGCCGCTGGTAGTTGTCCACGGCCTGCGGCCAGCCGCCGTTGCTCGCCGAAGGCGGGAGGAAGCCGGGCAGCGTGTCGTAGGCGTCGCCCTTGCCTCCGTTGTCGACCCGGTCGTAGTCCGCACCCTGCAGGTTGTCACCGCGGAAGTTCACCCGGACGCCGTTGATGTAGTAGTACTCGCCGTTCTGGGTGGTCTCCCGGAACCCGAACCGGTATGTCGCGTCACTTGTCCGGCCGTCGTCGGTCGCTGCGCGAACCTTAAGACGGTGAAGCTGGGCTCGATACCCCGATCGGTAAGGGACGTTCGGCCACCAGTACGAGGTGCTGCCGAGGTTCCACGGGACGGAATCGACCGTGACCTTGGCCGTCGACCGCGCCCCCACGGTCACGGTGCGGGCCGCCGGCTCCGGGTAACTGAACGTCCCGCCGCCGTCCGACGACAGCTCGCCGGTCACCGTCACCGATCGAGCGCTGCTCGAGGTGTTGGTCACCCACACGTCGTAGCCGAGGGTCTGATTCGCCACCGACGTGCGGATGAACGTGTCACTGACGTACACGGCCGGATACACCCGCAGGAACGCGGAGCGGAAGATGCCCTGCGGGACCGCCTCGGACCAGTCGGCGGCCACGGGCACGATGTACTTGCCGTTCGCCGGGTTCTTCAGGGCGTCGCGGCCCTTCACGTCAACGGTGATCGTATGAGTGGTGCCGGGGGCGGCATAGGCGCTGATGTCGAACTTCGACGGGGTGAAGGCCGTGGTCTGCGTCGCGACCACCCGGCCGTCCACCGACAAGGTCGCCTGATGGTTCACGGCGCCGAACTCGATCCACGTCGACTGCGGCTGCCCCGAGTCCGGCACCGTCACCGTACGCGAGTACACCGCCTGGGACACATCGGTGAAACCCTGCTTGTACCAGCCGCCTCCGGGCACCTTGATCGACGTCGTCGACCGGCCCGCCGGGGTGAAGCTCCAGGTCCCGGCGAGATCGACCGAGGCGATCGCGGCATTGCCCGCGGTGAAGCCGTCGATGTCCCCAGCGGCGGCGGCAACCGTCGCGGTGGACTCCGGCGGCGCGGACTGCTGTGCCGCCACAGCCGGCTGAGCCCCGATCATCGCGACCAGCAAGGCCGCCACCACAGTCGTCCATTTGCTCACCGGCCGTCGGGCGCGATGAGGAAGATCGCTCCGATCCATGCGTAATCCTTTCGAGTGCATCCCTTGCGCGATGTGCGTCTCATCCGGGCGTTCAGGCATCCGTCCGTCACGCCCGCGGTGATCGTGCCGTCCCTCTGCGGACGCCACTGCCGGCTGTTCAGGCCGTCGCCGTTCGTCCGCGAAAACCGACGGCTTGATGGGGGCACGCTGTCTCCTGGTAATGGGAGCGCCGTATCGGTTCGACGGCATGGCCGGACCTCACACCTAAGCCCCGGGGTCCGTCCTGTCAAGGTTCACGGTTCGACAGACATAGGATTACTTCGGCCCTACGGTTCCACCACAGCTGCTTCACGCCGGGCAACCACCACCGTTATGCAACTTTCAGACCGCGTCGGATGCCTCGTACATAGGATGTATCAGTGGTTCCTAGATCGAGAACCGGAAGCGCATGAGGCAGGAACATCCCGACTGCGTCGGACTTCTCTAGCGATTCGATTCGACGCCATCGGACAGTGGGGCTTGGTCGAACGCGCGGGACTCGGCCTGCTGATGCGGAGGCGAATGCCCGCCCGCGCCTCTTCGCGCCAGGCGCCGTCGAGGGCGGGCGGGCGTCCGCAGGGCGGTCGCCGCGCAGGACGCTGCGGATCATCTGCGCGGCACTGGGGATCGCACCGGTCATGTGGGTGGGGGGGTGCGCTGGCCGCGGCGGCACTGCTCACCGTCCTGCCCAGGTCGGGCACGACGGCGCGCCCCAGATGAACGGCCGATGGGATTTTTGTGAGTGCGGCTTGACGATTTCCACGCAGGCGTGCGATTCTGATTACGGGATAGAGGTTGACAATTCCGATAAATGTGGACATCCGTTTGCAGTTTGCTTTATGCTGCCCTTCCACGCTCGCCCTCGGCATCCCACTCCTGCATATCGACTGAGCTGTCGTCCGGCGTGCGCGTAGTCAGTTGCGAGCCCTCGGAAGGACACCTGTTGGCATCCTCGCCCCGCGCTTTCGCCGTACCCGCCGGTCCTCGCCGCGTCTCTTTCGCGCGTATCGAGGAGCCGCTCGAAGTACCCGACCTTCTCGCCCTGCAGACCGAGTCCTTCGACTGGCTGGTGGGCAACGAGAAATGGAAGGGCCGGGTTGAGGCGGCTCGCCAGGCCGGGCGCAAGGACGTCCCGGCCCAGTCGGGTCTCGAAGAGATCTTCGAGGAGATCAGTCCCATCGAGGACTTCTCCGGAACCATGTCCCTGTCGTTCCGGGACCACAGGTTCGAGCCGCCCAAGTACTCAGTCGATGAGTGCAAAGACAAGGACATGACCTACTCCGCCCCGATGTTCGTCACGGCGGAGTTCATCAACAACACCACAGGTGAGATCAAGAGCCAGACGGTGTTCATGGGCGACTTCCCGCTCATGACGTCGAAGGGCACCTTCATCGTCAACGGCACCGAGCGCGTCGTGGTCTCCCAGCTCGTCCGGTCGCCGGGTGTCTATTTCGAGCGCAGCGTCGACAAGACGTCGGACAAGGAGCTCCACGGAGGCAAGGTCATCCCGTCCAGGGGAGCCTGGCTGGAGTTCGAGATCGACAAGCGCGACAGTGTCGGCGTGCGCATCGACCGCAAGCGCAAGCAGCCCGTCACCGTGCTGCTGAAGGCGCTCGGCTGGACCGGCGACCAGATTCTGGAGCGTTTCGGCCAGTACGAGTCGATGCGGGCGACCCTGGAGAAGGACCACACCTCCGGCCAGGACGACGCGCTGCTGGACATCTACCGCAAGCTGCGTCCGGGCGAGCCGCCGACCAAGGAGTCGGCGCAGGCGCTGCTGGAGAACCTGTACTTCAACCCGAAGCGTTACGACCTGGCCAAGGTCGGCCGCTACAAGATCAACAAGAAGCTGGGCGTCCAGGCCGACATCACCCAGGGCACGCTCACCGAGGACGACATCGTCGCCACCATCGAATACCTTGTGCGCCTGCATGCGGGTGAGCAGTCGATGCGAGTCGCCGACGGGGAGGTCATCGTCGAGATCGACGACATCGACCACTTCGGCAACCGCCGTCTGCGCACGGTGGGCGAGCTGATCCAGAACCAGGTCCGGCTGGGCCTGGCCCGCATGGAGCGCGTCGTCCGCGAGCGCATGACCACGCAGGATGTCGAGGCGATCACGCCGCAGACTCTGATCAACATCCGCCCGGTCGTGGCGTCGATCAAGGAGTTCTTCGGCACCTCGCAGCTGTCGCAGTTCATGGACCACATCAACCCCCTGGCGGCCCTGACGCAGAAGCGGCGCCTGAACGCGCTGGGTCCCGGTGGTCTGTCGCGTGAGCGGGCCGGCTTCGAGGTCCGCGACGTGCACCCGTCCCACTACGGCCGGATGTGCCCGATCGAGTCGCCGGAAGGGCCGAACATCGGTCTGATCGGCTCGCTGGCCTCCTACGGGCGGGTCAACGCCTTCGGCTTCGTCGAGACGCCCTACCGCCGCGTCGTCGACGGCCGGGTCACCGACGAGATCGACTACCTGACCGCGGACGAGGAGGACCGATACGTCAAGGCGCAGGCCAACACGGCCCTCAATCCCGATGGCTCGTTCGCCGAGCCCCGCGTCCTGGTGAGGACCAAGGGAGGTGAGACCGAGCTCGCGCGTGCCGAGGAGGTCGACTACATCGACGTGTCGCCGCGTCAGATGGTGTCGGTGGCGACCGCCATGATCCCCTTCCTCGAGCACGACGACGCCAACCGCGCGCTGATGGGTTCGAACATGCAGCGTCAGTCGGTGCCTTTGCTGAAGAGCGAGGCGCCGCTGGTCG